>DATGRE010000167.1:0-9789 GCA_035303885.1 Zeimonas sp.
ACCGCACCTGGTGCGCGGGCTCGGCTGAAGCCATGGACGCCGCCCCTCCGTGCCGCGCAGGTTCCGTCCGCAGCTCGTCGTCGAGTTCATCGGCGTTCCCGGTGCGGGCAAGACCCGCATCGCGGCGGCGCTCGCGCAGGCGCTCTCCGTGCGCTTCGACGTCGCCTTTCCCGATCGCTACGAGTACCGCCGCTGGTCGCTGTCCCGGGCCGAAGCGCTTCGCCTGGACCTTCGCCACGGGCGCGCACTCGCCGGCTACCGGCTGCGAAGGCTCTGCTTCGACGTGCGACGCGCCGGCCGGCCCGGCGCGTGGACCGTCGTCCATAGCCTGCGCAACTCGCGCTTCCCCGGGCTGCTGCTCGAGAGAATGCGGCGCGATCCGCGGCGCGTCTGGGTGCTCGACGAATGGTTGCTGCACCGCACGATCGAAGAGTCGTTGCGCAGCTACGACGCCGATGCGGCCTTCGCGGAGGCGTTCGCCTTCCCACCCGCGAGGACGTTGCCGATGACCTACGTCTGCGTCGAAGTCGACCTCGCGGTGGCGCGCGAGCGCATCCTGCGCGACGTCCCGGCCTATCGCTGGTTTGCCCGCGACGGCAACACGGAAGCCATCGAGCGCACGCTCGCAGGCTGGCAAAGTCGGCTCGACGGCCTGAAGGCCGCGATGCGCCGCCGCGGCCTGCCCTGCCTGGAGGTCGAAGGAACGGCGGACGTCGACTCGAACGCGGAGCGCCTGGCGTTCGAGCTGGCGAACGCGCTGGAGGCTCCAGCCACCCGCAACCGGTGTCGAACGAAATGAAGCAGCTGTTCACCCGTACGCCGGTACCGGAGTACGTCGAATACTCGAGCGTGCACGTCGGAGCCGGCGAGCGCTACCACCGCCGGTTCGCCGAGCAGCCGGGCCGCGCGCTCATGTGGGAGCTCGAGCGCGCGGCGCTCGAGCGCATCGTCGCGCAGATCGCGCCTGCGTCGATCCTCGACTTCGCCTGCGGCACCGGCCGGATCTCGTCCTTCCTCGAGGAGCGCTTCCCGCAGATGCCGATCTGGGGAATCGACATCGCCGAATCGATGCTCGAGCTGGCGCGCCAGGGCGCGCGGCGCACCGAGTACCTGCAGATGAGCTCGAGCGAGGCGATCGCGCATTTCGGCGAGAAGCGCTTCGACCTCGTCGTCGCGTTCCGCTTCTTCGCCAACGCCGAGCCCTCGCTACGCGAGTCGGTGGCCGCCGACCTCGTGCGCCTCGTTGCCGAGCGCGGAAGCATCGTGCTGAACAACCACCGCAATTTCTGGTCGACCTCGTACATCGCACGACGTGCGGCCGGACAGCCGGCCTACGGAGCGATCAATGGCGATCTCGAACGGCTCTTTGAGGAGCATGGATTCCGACGCCAGCGCAGGCTGTCGCTCGGCGTCTGGCCGCAGGGTGACACGCACGCATTGATGCTGCCCTGGAAGGCAGTACGCGCGATCGAGAAGGCGAATCTCGCCTGGCCCGCCGCACACCACGGCCTCGGATACAACACGCTGCTCGTCTTCACGCGAAGATGAAGACGCAATCCATGACGGCGCCGACCGTGTCCTCCACCCCCGCACCCGCCTCCGCCGCAACCGCCGAACACGCAGCGCGGTCTGCGGGCAACACGGCGCGCGTCGCACTCGCGTTCGGGTTCGCCTGCCTGCTGTCGTTCGCCGCGTTCCCCGACGTCTGGGCTTCGATGATCGGCGTGTGGTCGAACTCGGACACCTTCGCGCACGGCTTCATCGCGTTGCCCTGCGCGGCGTGGATGCTGTGGAGGCGCCGCGACGACTGGTCCGCGCTCCCGGCGCGCGTCTGGTGGCCCGGCATCGTCGCGCTGCTCGCCAGCGGAACGGTCTGGCTCGCCGGCCGCCTCGGCGGTGTCTCCTCGCTCGAGCAGTTCGGCGCGGTGGGCTTCATTCCGGCGACGATGCTGCTGCTCGCCGGGCACTCGATCACGCGCTCGCTCGCGTTCCCGTTGGGCTTCCTGTTCTTCGCCGTACCGGTGGGCGAGTTCCTGACGCCGATCATGATGAGCTACACGGCCGACGCCACCGTGACCGCGCTGCGCTGGAGCGGCATTCCCGTCTACCGCGAAGGGCTGCAATTCGCGCTGCCCACCGGTCGCTGGTCGGTGGTCGAGGCCTGCAGCGGCCTGCGCTATCTCATCGCGTCGCTCGCGCTCGGCGTGCTCTACGCCTACCTGCAGTTCCGCACGCTGCGCTACCGGCTGATGTTCGTCGCGCTCGCCATCGTCGTGCCGATCGTCGCCAACTGGATCCGCGCCTACGGCATCGTGCTGCTCGGGCACCTGTCCGACATGCGCCTCGCCGCCGGCGCCGACCACCTGATCTACGGGTGGATCTTCTTCGGCATCGTGATGGCGATCCTGTTCTGGATCGGTTCGCTGTGGCGGGAGCCCGCCGCCGGAACGGAATCGAATGCGGCGACGCAGGCCACGGGCGCCTCGAGCCCGAACGCAGAACGGGCAATCGGCGACGGCGCGACACCCCTGCCCGCGCGGCCCGTCCTCGGACCTGCCGTGCTCGCCGGCGCCGTGCTCGCGATCGTCGTCGCCGCCGCCTGGCGGCCGGTGGCAGCCGCACTGCTCGACGCCACGCGGCCGGTCGACGCCGCGGCGGCGCTGCAGGAGGCGGTCGCGCGGTTTCCGGCCGCCGACGACTTCGGCTTCGAACCGCGGTTCATGAATGCCACCGCCGAGCTGCACGCGCGGCGCCGCGTCGACGACACCGCGGTCGGCGTGCACGCGTTTTATTACGCGCGCCAACACGAAACCGGCGAGATGATCCACGAACGCAACCGGCCCGTGCCGGCCGACGCGAACCTCTGGCCGATCGTCTGGAGGGGCACCCACAGCGCCCCGTGGGGGAAGGTCGGGGTCTACGTGCTCGGCGGGTACGGGCGCGAACAGCGCCTCGTCTGGCACTGGTACGCGGTGGGCGGCGTGCAGACGGCGAGCGCCTACCGTGCGAAGGCCGCCACGGCATGGTCGCTGGCCCTGGGGCACGGCGACCACTCGCTCGCCGTCGTACTCGCCACGCCGCTGCACGCCGACGCCGCGCGGACCCGCGACGAAGCGATGCGCGCGGCCGCGCAGCGGCTGCGGACGATGGCGCAGGCGCTGCAGCCGTCGATTCGCGCCATCCTCGATGGACGCATCGAGGACGCACCGTCCCTCGTACGCGCCACCGTGGAGCCGCCGAGCACGTCGGCGGCAGCGCCCGCCACTCGATTCGACGCCGCACGGCCGCTCGCGCAATGACCGATCGCCGTGCGCACATCGTCCATCTCGTGCACCGTCTCGACACCGGCGGCATGGAGAACGGGCTCGTCAACCTCGTGAACCGGCTTCCGGCGGACCGCTTCCGGCACACGATCGTGCCGCTGACCGCGATCGGCGCGATCGCCTCGCGCATCACGAACCCGGACGTCGCGATCGAGCCGCTCGGCCTGCCGCCCGGACCGCTGCTGAAATCGCTTCCCCGGCTGTGGCGCCGGCTTCGTGCGCTGCGTCCGGCGATCGTGCACACGCGCAACGTGGGCACGCTCGAAGCGCAGGTCGCTGCCGCGCTCGCCGGCGTTCCGGTGCGGGTGCACGGCGAGCACGGCTGGGAGGTGCACGATCTCGTCGGCAGCAATGCATCGCTGCTGCGCACCCGTCGCTGGATGCGCCGCTGGGTGCACCATCAGGTCGCGCTGTCCGCGCCCACCTACCGGTACCTGCGCGACCGCGTCGGCGTTCCCGTCGAGCGGCTCTCGTCGATCTGCAACGGCGTCGACGTGACGCGCTTCCGTCCACGCGCGCCCGACGAGGCTCCGGTGCGGGCGCACGGATTCGCCGCGCACGGCGATGCCGGAGAGCCGCCGATCGTCGTCGGCTACGTCGGCCGCCTGGCCGACGTGAAGAATCCGCTTCGGCTCGTCGACGCCTTCGAGCACGCGCACCGGCGCGTGGCGGCAACGAGCGCCTCGCTCGCCGACCGCCTGCGGCTCGAGTTCGTCGGCGACGGCCCGCTCGCCGCGGCGCTGCGCGCACGCGTCGAGAGCTCGCCGCTGCGACCCGCGATCGCGCTCGCCGGCAACCGCGACGACATCGCCGAACGGATGCGTGCACTCGACATCTACGCGCTGCCGTCGCTGGCCGAAGGCATCAGCAACACACTGCTCGAGGCGATGGCGAGCGGCCTGGCATGCGTGGCAACCCGGGTCGGCGGCAATGACGAGCTCATCGAATCGGGCGTGTGCGGGACGCTCGTCGCGTCCGACGACGCGCCCGCCCTCGGCGAAGCGCTCGCGGCCTACGTGCTGCGTCCCGAGCTGCGCCACGCGCACGGCGCACGCGCGCGTGCGCGTGCGTTCGAGCGCTTCGCGCTCGAACGCATGGTGGCGGCCTACGACGCGCTCTACACGCGCCTGCTGGTCGCCCACCGGGCGGTGCCGGCGGACTGGGCGCCGACGGTCGGGGCGCACCCTCGCGCGGACGGCGAACTGAAACACTCGAGGGCGGGCTGATCCGATGTGCGGCCTCACCGGCATCTTCGATCCGACGGCCCCCAGCCGCTGCAGCGAGCGCGTGCTGCGGCGAATGAACGACACGCAGGTCCACCGCGGCCCCGACGAAGGCGCGATCCACGTCGAGCCGCACATCGGCCTCGGTCATCGTCGCCTGTCGATCATCGACGTCGCCACCGGCCAGCAGCCGCTCTTCAACGAGGACGGCAGCGTCGTCGTCATCTTCAACGGCGAGATCTACAACTTCGAGTCGCTGGCCGCCGAGCTCGCCGCCGCCGGCCATCGCTTCGCCACGCGCAGCGACACCGAAGTGATCGTGCACGGCTGGGAGCAATGGGGCGAAGCCTGCGTCGAGCGCTTCCGCGGGATGTTCGCCTTCGCGCTGTGGGACCGCAACCGCAGGACGCTCTTCCTCGCGCGCGACCGCCTCGGCGTGAAACCCCTGCACTACGCGACGCTGCCCGGCGGGCGCGTCGCCTTCGGCTCGGAGCTGAAGTCGCTGCTCGCGCATCCCGATTTCCGCCGCGAGATCGACGAAGCGGCGATCGAGGAGTATTTCGCCTTCGGCTACGTGCCCGACCCGCGCACGATCTACCGCGATGCGCGCAAGCTCGAGCCGGCGCACTGGCTGCGCTGGCGAGTGGGCGAGGCCGGGCCCACGGTGCAGCGCTACTGGGAAGCGCGCTTCGAGCCCGACGAGCGCATCGCGCTGCCCGAAGCCTGTGAGCAGCTGCGCGCGCTGCTGCGCGAGTCGGTGCAGCTGCGGCTGATCTCCGAAGTGCCGCTGGGCGCCTTCCTGTCGGGCGGCGTCGACTCGAGCGCGATCGTCGCGACAATGGCCGAGCTCTCGGACGCACCGGTGAAGACCTGCTCGATCGCCTTCGACGTCGCGTCCTTCGACGAGTCGGAGTACGCACGGCGCGTCGCCGAACGCTACCGCACCGACCACTACAGCGAAACCGTGCGCAGCGACGATTTCGCGCTGATCGACCGGCTCGCCGCGCTCTACGACGAACCCTATGCCGACAGCTCGGCGATCCCCACCTATCGTGTGTGCGAGCTCGCGCGCCGGCGCGTGACCGTCGCGCTGTCGGGCGACGGCGGCGACGAGACCTTCGGCGGGTACCGTCGCTACAAGTTCCAGGTCCGCGAACAGGCATTCCGCGACCTGCTGCCCGGAGGTTTGCGCCGCACGCTGTTCGGCGCGCTCGGGCGCCTGTATCCGCAGTTCGACGCGATGCCGCGCGTGCTGCGCGCGCGCTCGACCTTCGAGGCGATGGCGCGCGACGCGGTCGACGCCTACTGCCACTCGGTCTCCGTCGTGCGCCAGCCCGAGCGGGCGCGACTGTTCTCGCCGGCGCTGCGCGCACGGCTCGCCGGCTACGACGCACGCGAAGTGTTCGCACGGCACGCGAAGCGTGCGAACACCGATGATGCGCTCTCGCTGATCCAGTACCTTGACTACCAGACCTACCTGCCCGGAGACATCAACACGAAGGTCGACCGCGCCGCGATGGCGCATTCGCTCGAGACGCGCGAGCCGCTGATGGACCACGTGCTGGTCGAATGGGCGGCGCGGCTGCCGTCGCGGCTGAAGCTTGGCGCCGGCGAAGGCAAGCTCGTGCTGAAGAAGGCGATGGAGTCGAAGCTGCCGCGCGACGTGCTGTATCGCCCGAAGATGGGATTCGCCGTGCCGCTGGTCCGCTGGTTCCGGGGACCGCTGCGTGCCGAGGTCGAGCGCGTGCTGCGCGGCGATGCGCTGGCGCGGACGGGCTGGTTCGACGCGGGCACGCTGTCATCGATCGCCGACGATCACCTGTCCGGTCGGCGCGACCGCAGCGCCACGATCTGGGCGCTGCTGATGTTCGAGCGTTTCATCGATTCGCAAGCGGATCGGGAGGCCAACGCCGACCCGATCCGGGAGACTCTCGCCGATGTCGCTTCGTGACCTGCTACTGACGGTGCTGCTCGTCGGGGGGCTGCCGATCGCGCTGCGCCGGCCGTACATCGGCGCGCTGATCTTCGCTTTCATTAGCCTCGCCAATCCGCACCGCTTCACCTGGGGCTTCGCGTACTCGATGCCGTGGGCATTCGCCTACGCGGGCGCGACGATGGCCGGACTGGCGGCGACGCAGGAACGACTGATCGGCGACAGCCTGCGCCGCTATTGGCCGATGCTGCTGTACCTGGCATGGATGGGCGTGACCTCGCTGTTCGCCTTCGAACGCGCGGCGGCGCAGAGCCGATGGATCGAGGTGGCGAAGGTCCACGTGATGTGCCTCGTCACGCTGATGCTGATGACCGACTGGACGCGAGTGCGACAGCTGATGTGGGTCGCCGTCGGGAGCGTCGCCTTCTTCGGACTCAAGGGCGGCATCTTCACGCTGCAGAGCGGAGGGCAGTTCCTCGTCTGGGGTCCCCCGAGCAGCGCGATCGAGGACAACAATCACTTGGCGGTGGGCCTCGTGATGATGCTGCCGCTGCTCTACTGGCTGTACATGGACACGAAGCTCCGGTGGCTGCGCGCGCTCCTGCTGCTCACCGCGCTGATGACGGCGGTGTCGATCTTCGGCTCGCACTCGCGCAGCGCCTTCCTCGCGATCGTCGCGATGTCGCTGTTCCTCGTGCTGAAGAGCCATCACAAGATCTCGGTGATGGCGATCGGCATCGCCCTCGCCGCGGTGCTCGTCGTCTTCATGCCGCAGAAATACTGGGACCGCATGAAGACGATCGAGACCTACGAACAGGACTCGTCGGCGATGGGACGGATCAACGTCTGGAAGACGGCGATCAACATCGCCAACGACCGGCTCACGGGCGCGGGCTTCGAGTACTACTCGATTCCCGTGTTCAAGCGCTACGCACCGGACCCCGACGACATCCACTCGTCGCACAGCATCTATTTCCAGGCGCTCGGCGAGCACGGATGGATCGGGCTCGGACTGTTCCTCTCGTTCTGGGCGTACATCTGGTTCGTGTGCCGGAGGATCGCGGCCCGCTGCCGCTCCGATCCCGATCGGCAGGGCCAGTTCCTGCTCGCGCGCATGCTCCAGGTGAGCATCATCGGCTTCGCGGTGGGAGGCGCCTTCGTCAACATCGGCAACTGGGACATGGCGTACTACCTCGCGATTGCCGGTCTCGCCACCTGGCGCCAGGTCGGCTCGCCGGTGACGTCGGAAGCGAACGAACAGCGAGGCGGGCGCAAACCCCGAATCCCGGGGCAACGGGCACTTCCCTCCAGCGAGACGGCGCGCGCTGGAATCGGCGGCCGCTAGCGGACGCGACAGTGGCCGAAGCGCTCTTCGCCTGCTTCGAAAGCGTCGAGAAGCGCTGTCAACTCGGTCTGGAAGAGCGCGTCCGCGCGGAGACGTCGCAGGAAGCCGCTCCGGCGGGTACACGTCCAAAGCCAGACGGTGAAGTACGTCTCCATCCACTCCAGCACCTCCCGATCGAAGGGCCGCAGGCAGGCGTAACCGGCCAGGAACGAACTTTCCTCCCCCCGGCGATCCGGGCGGCCGACGCCCTCCCACGGCAGCCGCCCGACACGCATCTGGACGAGAAACTGCGCGAGGTCCATCTCCGGAGGACCGCGCATCCGATAGTCGACATCGACGGCGACCACGCGATTGCCGGAGAGCAGGAAGTTCTCCGCCTTCGCGTCGCCGTGCACGAGGAAGAGCGAAAACGACCGTCCCTCGAGCGCCTCGAGCCTGGACTGCAGGCGTTCGAGCGCGAGCGATACCGAGCGATATCGCACCGAGAGTGCCGCGCATTGCTCCCGGAGATGGGCAAGTCGCGACGGGAAGCGGGGATCGCCGTGCTCCACGTCAACATCCGACAGATGGAACCGGGCGAACCACCTGCCGGTGCTGGCGAGGATCGCGCGGCGCGCTTCCGTTGTGCGCCCGCGCAACGCGCGACTCAGTGGAACTCCGGGCACATAGGCGAAGACGAGCACGCCATCGATCGCGGCCAGTGGTCGAGCGACGCCCGTACGGTCGTCAGCCGGCAGCGCGCGATGAAGCGACTCCGCGTTGCGATATTCGCGCATCGCCCGCTCGACCGGATCGACCTTCGGATACCGGCGAATGCGCTTTACGAAGACGCGCTCGCCGCAGCGGCGGCACGCCGCGAAGCCGGTGTACGAATTCAGACGCTGCACGAGGCCGCCGATGGGGCGCCAGACGCGATGCCCCTGGCAGGACGGGCACGCGAAATCGCGCAGCGTGACGAGGACGGCGGGCCAATCGGTCTCGACCGTTCGATCAGCCGCGTGCAACTGACCGAGCCACGACATAGACCGCTTCGCTGATGGCGCGATTCATCCTCGAACGTCGTGTTTCGACGAGACCCGACTCGCCGAGAAGGCGTCGGATCTCGGCATCGGTGACCGGTCGCCGCGCAGGCGCCTGGTGTCCGAGCGCCTTCTTCACCTTTCGTCGGAAGCGCTGGTAGGGCGAACTCAGCGAGTGGTTGATGACGACGATGCCCCGGGTGAGCTTCGCCACCCCGCGCAGGAACTCGATCTGCTCGTCGAGATCGAAGTGCATCAAGACCCGCGCACAGAGGACGCCGTCGAACGGTTCGTCGGGAACGTCGATCCTCTTCGCGTCGACCACCGCCGTCGTGAATGCGTCGCCGAAGCGCGCAAGTCTGCGGTGCGCGACGTCGAGCATCTGCCTGGAGATGTCCATGCCGTGAACCCGGAAGCCGGCGTCGAGCAACGGCTCGGCCAGGCGCCCCGTTCCGCATGGGATGTCGGCTACCCGCGCCCCACGCGGCAATTCGGCGAAGGCGCGTACCACCAGGCGCTTCTCGCGATCGTTGAACACGCGCCCTGCCAGGCTCGAGAAACGCGCGTCGTCGTAGCGATTGGCCACGCGTTCGTCCTGGTAGTGGACGTTCGCGTCCCAGTGCGAAGCCCGATGCTGCGCTTGCGGTTTCGACGTCATGCTGCCTGTTGCCCCGAGAATCCCGACTCGACGTGTCGGGATCGATCCGCCGCCAATCGTTCGAAACGATGGCGGCTTTCTGTGCACCAGGGATGCTTAACCGGGCAAAAAGCGTGGGCATAGGCGTGGTGGCCCAACGATTACGTTCGTACAAGAGGGGCGAGGACGGAGGTGGTCCCGGGAGGCAGACGCGCTGCAGTACGAACGCCGGGCATCACGCCGATCGAAGCCGACGAGTTCAAGCCTCAGGTGCCGTAGAGGGTCGCGAGCGAGTCGACCCTTCCATAC
>DATGRE010000168.1:0-2390 GCA_035303885.1 Zeimonas sp.
TTCGGCTAGGGCCCCGAGGGTCAGTAGCAGTAGAAGCTCGCGATAACCGCCGGGTATGGGTAGCTCTCCGTGGAGATGGACCTCGATTGCATCGGTTCCGATCCGAAAGCGGATCGGGAGGCGATTGTCCGCAGACGGTGCTTGGATCGCACCCTCGAGAATGAAGCGAATTTCACTCTCGCTTATGCTTGAGACGGGCATGGAGTAAGCGTTGGGGGTACAGAGAGGGCGACAGCCAAGTGACAGAAGTGGGGCAACAGGACACCCGCCCCGCGTTTACCCCAATTCTCGCAGCCGTCCGCAAATCCCATCTTCCTCCTGCGGCGAGAACGCGAGCGGGTACAGCGACCGGACCTTCGACGCCAGCTCGCGGCGCCCCCCGTATCGAGCGATCTGCCGCTCGCAGTACGCCAGGTCGAGCCGCAGCAGAACCGCCGGCGCGTTGACCCGCGGGCAGGTGCGCTCCTCGCCGACCACCTCGAACCCGAGCATCGCGCGATAGAACCGGACGTGGCGCGGGTTGACCTCGATGAGCAGGTCCGTGCATTCGGCGAAGCGCCGGGCATACATGTAAGCGATGTGGAACATCATCGCCAGCACCTCGCGCGACTGCTCGTTGCGGTCGACCGCCAGGCGCGTGAATTCGCACAGTCGGGCACCCTGCGCCCGCAGCCGATCGACCTCGGGGCCGTACAGCGTATCGGCGAGCAGCTTCCGCGGCGAGTCGAAGCCGATCGAGATCGTGGCGAGCGCGCGTCGCGAGTCGGACGCGACGATCGTGATCGGGCGTCGGTCGGGGGCGACGGGCGAGACCGAATAGCCGCGCCACCTGTACATTTTCTGAATCAGGTAGCTGGCCGAGCTGCGCATGCCCTCGCTGTTCGCGAGACGGATCTTGAACCGGACGATCTCGTCGCGCAGCGTTGCGGAAGCCACGCTCGACGGTGGCTGCGACGCCAGCGCATCCGGGTCCACCGGCGCGAGTCCGGTCGGGACGCGCGGAACGGGTTGCGGAATCCACGCATCTGCGCCTTCACCGATCGCCACGATGGTCTGCGGCTCGAGCGTCTCGGTTTCGGTCGCCACGGCTTCGAACTTCACTCCGGATCCTGTCGTCGAGGTCGTGTCGTTTTGTTCTTGTCTCCCCCGTGTTATCGGAATGTTGCTCCCAATGTGAACTATTTCGCTTGCGCCCGGGGATGGGCGGTCGCCGAACGACGGACGTACGGCGCGCGTCGGAGGTCGCCGGGCAGGAAGAGTGCAAGAGAGAAAAAAAGACGCCCCGTCGAAACGGGGCGTCGGCGCAGCTGCGATCGGGATCAGCCGCGTGCGCGACGCCTGCGCATGCCGGCCGCCGCGAGGCCGAGGCCCAGCAGGGCGAGCACGCCCGGCTCCGGGACCGTGGTCGACTCCTGCGCGCTGATTCGGAAATTGAAGGTCACCGGCGTGTTCCGGAATTCCGGCGTACGGAAACCGACGCAATCGCTCTCCGCGCCCGCGAGGCCGCAGGCAACGGCACCGAGCGGCCCCAGACCGGGTGCGCCGATCTCGAGCGTGTACGTGATGCCGAGGAGATCGAAGCTCTGCGTCAGGCCGCCGGCCGCGAGCACGAAGATGTCGTCGCACACTGATGCCGAGCCGGTATCCGGGCACCGACTCGAGTTCGGCGTCTCGATGAAGTTGACCGTGAAGACCTTGGTGAGCGGGTCCAGGGGGCCGCTGCCGTAGGGCGGATCCGGCAGCAGCGGGGTGAGCGTCAGAGTCGACTCGACGCTGGCGGTACGCAGCGTGGCGAAGCTGTTCGAGATCTCGTTGTTGTAGTGCGTGATCGTGTGCGTATCGACGGCTGCGCCGTTGGTGACGAGATTCGTGTCCGATACCGGCCCCGAAGGCGTGATCACGAGGCCGCTGCGACGTTGGCTGCTGCTGCTCCCGCCCCAGTGCGCGGGGTTGCGGTTTTGGCTGGAGGTCTTGTTGGCACCCCAGCTGAGGACGGTCGCGGTGTTGACCTGCGTTCCGCCGCCCGAGGTGTACTGCGGCGCGTTCGGACCGCTCGTGATCCACTCGGTCGTCAGGCTGTAGCCCCAGTCCGTCACCATCGGCGCCGCCAGCGCGACGCTCGTTCCCGTCACGCCCAGAGCGAGCACGGCGGCCATCCTGCCTAATGTGGGTCGAATCGACATGTACCTCTCCTGTCCGTTTTTTTTCGCGCCGCGAGCGACGGCTGTCGGCGCTTGCTGCAGACGAAGCATCAGTCGTGCCAGTTGTCGAACGGAACGGGAAAGGTTTTCCGATTCAAAGACTTGGAGAAGCTCGCGAGCGCTGGGCCGCCGTCTCGGTTTCGACGCTGTAAGGTGTATCGACGCGGAATAGTTCCGCGCGACCCAAGC
>DATGRE010000169.1:0-9685 GCA_035303885.1 Zeimonas sp.
CTCGCCCACCGTGCACGCGCCCATCTCGGCCTTCATGTCGTGCTGGACGATCTCCAGCCGGATGTTGGCGAAGATCAGGTTCCAGACGTCCTTGCGCAGCTTGCCGCGCTCAACGACCTTCACCGGCGGGATGCGCAGCGCCTCCTGCCAGACCTCGACCGCGTTCGGGTTGTAGCCGCCGGCGACCGCGCCGCCGATGTCGGCCTGGTGGCCCTTGACCGCCGTCCACGCGACGAGCCGGTCCTCGAAGAACACCGGCTTGAAGACGGCGACGTCGTTGTTCTGGTTGCCCAGGCTGAACACGTCGTTGTGGAAGATGACGTCGCCCGGATGGATGTCGTCGCCGAAGTACTGCCGGATGTACTTGCAGACGGGCGCGAGCGAGAACGCCAGGATCGGCAGGTTCTCGGTCTGCTCGAGCATCCGGCCTTCGCCGTCGTACAACCCGGTGACGTAGTCCTTCGCCTCGCACAGGATCGGCGAGCGCGTCGTCTGCTCCATCGAGATGCTCATCTCGTCGGTGATCGACTTGAAGGTGCGCGCGTACACCGAGAGCAGGATCGGGTCGATGTTCGTCGTTTCGGCTGCGGGGGCGTTCATCTTCGTCTCCGGTTGCGCCGGGCGCTGCGCCGGCTGCGCGGACGGGGAGGCGGGTGCGGGAACGGCGTCGTTCATGCGGCGGCTCCCGCCGGCTCGCGCCGCTGCGCGTCGTCGAGCGTGGTGCGGACGAGGTCCTCGCGCCCCTTGCGGAACAGCACGAAGGAGCCGAGCGCGTCGACGACGCAGTCGAAGCCGGCGTCGACGAAGATCGCCGTCGTCACCTGCTCGATCATCGCCGGGCCCTCGACCCGGTTGCCGTGGCGCATCCGGTGGCCGTCGTAGATCGGCACCTCGGCGAATTCCTTGCGCGCGGGGATGTAGACCGGGCGGCGGCCCTTCAGCGCATGCGCGCTGTCGGCGCCCTGCCGCTCGTCGTGCCGGTATCCCGGCTTGCCGGTGGCGCCGATCGCCTGCACCCGCACGTTGATGATCTCGACGGGCGTCGCTTCCTGCTCGAGCGAGTAGCCGTACAGGCGCTCGTGCTCGGCGTGGAAGAGCTTCGCGATGCCGGCGGCGTCGCCGGCGGCGACCCGTTCGCGCGGCACGACGAAGGACACTTCGTGGTACTGGCGGATGTAGCGGCAATCGAGCTTCAGCTCGATGCGGCGCTGCTCGGGCGCGACGCGCTCCTCGTCGAGGCGCGCGTCGCCGTCGCGCGCCATCTCGTCGACCAGCGCCTCGAGCCGCGCCCAGTCGGCCGACTCGAGCCGCGCGACGAAGGTGCGGACGAAATCGTGTTTGAGCTCGCTCATCAGCATGCCGAAGGCGCACAGCACCGACGATTCTCGCGGCACGACCTGCAGCGGGATCTCGAGCTCGTCGCAGATCGCGCACGCGTGGATCGGACCGGCGCCGCCGGCCGGGACGATCGGGAACTCGCGCGGATCGAAGCCGCGCTTGATCGTCACCTCGCGCACGCCCTGCGCCATGTTGTTGCAGGCGACGCGGTACATGCCGGCCGCGGCCTCCTCGATCGACAGCCCCATCGGCCTTGCGATGTGCGTCTCGATCGCGTTGCGCGCGGCGTCGACGTCGAGCTTCATCTTCCCGCCGGCGAAGAACGACGGATCGAGATAGCCGAGCACGACGTTCGCGTCGGTCGTCGTCGGCAGCTCGCCGCCCTTGCCGTAGCACGCCGGCCCCGGGTCGGCGCCCGCGCTCTGCGGCCCGACGCGCAGCAGTCCGCCTTCGTCGAGCCAGCCGATCGAGCCGCCGCCGGCGCCGATCGTGTGGATGTCGAGCATCGGCAGCGCGAGCTTGTGGCGCGCGATCTCGCCGTCGTTCTTGATCATCGGCACGTCCACCGAGACGGAGGCTTCGAAGCTCGTTCCGCCCATGTCGGTGGTGATGCACTTGTTCTGCCCGTGCGCGCGCACGTAGAACAGGCCGGCGCCGGGACCGCCGGCCGGGCCGGACAGCAGCGTGAGCGCGGCCTTCTCGCGCGCCAGCTGCGGCGTGATCACGCCGCCGTTGGACTGCATGATGAGCAGCAGTCCGCCGAATCCGATGCCCTTCAGGCGGGCGACGAGCTGGTCGAGATAGTGGTTCAGCTTCGGACCGACGTACGAGTTCAGCGCGGTGGTGCTGACGCGCTCGTAGAAGCGGATCGACGGCAGCAGGTCGGTCGACACCGTGAGATACGCACCCGGCATCTCGCTGCGCACCAGCTCGGCGGCCGCGCGTTCGTGCTCGGGGTTGGCGAACGAGTTCATGAAGCAGATCGACACCGCCTCGACGCCTTCGGCGCGGAAGCGCGCGATCGCTTCGCGCACCGCGTCGAGGTCGAGCGGCACCGTCTCGGTGCCGTTGCGGTCGATGCGTCCCGGAATGCCGGCGCGCAGGTAGCGCGGCACCAGCGGCTTCACGTTCGTGTAGCGGTTGTTGTACTGCTCCTCGCGGATGCCGCGGCGCATCTCGAGCGCGTCGCGCACGCCTTCGGTCGTGAGCAGCGCGCTCTTCGCGCCCGTGTGCGTCAGCGTGGCGTTCGTCGTCACCGTCGTGCCGTGCACGATCGTGTCGATCGTGGGGGCGAAGGCCTCGAGCGTCATCGGCGGCTGCATGCTCGCGGCGATGTCGGCGAGGCCCTCGACGACGGCGATCGACGGGTCGGCCGGAGTGGACAGCGTCTTGAAGATCGCCGGCTCGGCGCCGTCGCGCGTGACGACGAAATCGGTGAAGGTGCCACCGACGTCGATTCCGATCTTGAGCGTCATGCTGCGGGTGCTCCTCGATGACTGGGGATCAGCCGGCGGGCTGCGGCTGTCCGGTTCTCGCCTGCGCGGCGGCTGCACCGGCTTCGGCCGCCTGCGCGGCGAAACGCCGGACCTCTTCCTTGCGCACCTTGCCGAGCGCGGTCTTCGGCAGCGCGTCGACGAAGACGACGTCCTTCGGATGCTTGAAGCGGGCGATGCGGTTCTCCAGCAGCGCGAGCACGCCGTCGGCGTCGATCGTGCTGCCCGCGCGCCGGACGACGACGGCGACCACCACCTCGCCCCAGTGATCGTCGGGGCGGCCCACGACCGAGGCTTCCTCGATGTCGGGCGACTCGATCAGCACGTTCTCGATCTCGGCCGGATAGATGTTCTCGCTGCCCGAGATGATCATGTCCTTCTTGCGGCCGTCGACCCAGAGGAAGCCGTCGGCGTCGAAGTGCCCGACGTCGCCGGTGTGGAACCAGCCGTCGACGAGCACGGCGTCGGTGGCGGCGCGATCGTTCCAGTAGCCGCGCATCACGTTCTCGCCGCGCACGAGGATCTCGCCGCTCGTCCCCGGCTCGACGTCGCGCGCATAGTCGTCGACGATGCGCAGCTCGCAGCCCCTGGCCGCACGCCCGGCGCTGCCGACGCGCTCGGCGTCCTCGCGGCGCTGGTACGCGGCGATCGGGCAGGTCTCGGTGGCGCCGTAGACCTGCACCATCGGCACCCCGCGCGCATGCACGGTGCGGATCAGCTTCTCCGGCACGATCGTCGAGCCGGTGGTGATCATCCGCAGGCTCGACAGGTCGGCGGTCGCCCAGCGCGGGTGCGCCATCATCGCGTCGAGCTGCGCGGGTACGAGCACGGTGAGCGTGATGCGTTCGCGCTCGAGCGCGTCGAAGGTCGGCTCGACGTCGAAGCGCGGGTGCAGCACCACCGTCGCGCCGACGCGCAGCGCCGGCGTCGTCTGGTTGTTCAGCCCGCCGACGTGGAACAGCGGCAGCGTCGTGAGGATGCGGTCGTCGGCGGTCATCTCGTGCATCGCCGCGCTGTTCTCGGCGTTCGCGGCGAGTGCGCGCTGCGTTAGCAGCACCCCTTTCGGCTTGCCGGTCGAGCCCGACGTGTAGCAGATGAGCAGCGGCTCGTCGCGCAGATCGGCGCGCGGCGGCAGCGCCGCCGGGTCGGCGTTCGCGAGGAAGTCCTTCCAGTTCGTCCAGCCGGACGGCGCGTCGGCGAGGGCGACGAGACGGGTGCCGGCGAGGGTGGCGCGATAGGCATCGGTCTGCGCGACGAAGGCCGGCTCGACGAACAGGACGCCGGGCGGGCAGTCGGCGAGCATCTGGCGGTGCTCGGGCGCCGCGAGCCGCCAGTTCAGCGGCATGAACATCGCGCCCAGGCGCGCGGCCGCGAAGAGCAGCGCGAGCATCTCGGGGCTGTTGTGGCCGAGCCAGCCGACGCAGCCGCCGCGGCCGATGCCTTCGCGCGCGAGCGCGGCGGCCAGCTGCCGCACGAGCTGCGCGAGCTGCGCGTAGTTCAGGTCGCGCCCGGGAAAGCGCAGCGCCACCCGCTCCGGGGTGTTTCGCGCATGCTCTTCGATCCATTCGTCGAGGCTCATTCCCGTCTCCCGTTTGGAATCCCTCGTTCGATCGTCCGCCTTCGGCGGCGCCCCGGCGGTTTCCCGCTCTTCTTTCGCGCCTCGGCGGTGTCCCCGCGCGGCCCGCTCCTCCCGGGCCCGCGCGCCTAGCGGTCGCCGACCTCCACGACGACCGCCATCGACGTGTCGCCGGCCGCGCAGCCGGTGAACAGCCCGAGCCCGCCGCCGCGCAGCGTGAGCTCCTCGATCAGCTCGATCACCGCGCGCGTGCCCATCGGCGCCTGCGGGTGGCCCCAGACGAGCGAGCACCCGTAGTCGTTCATCCGGGCGAGGTCGGCGCCGGTGGCCTTCGCGAAATAGACGTCGTTGACGGCGAACGGGTTGTGCGTCTTGATCGCGGCCAGCTCGGCCACGCCGACGCCCGCCTGCTCGAGTGCGCGCATCGCCGCCGGCACCGTCGCCTCGGGCATGTACGCGAGCTCGGCACGCGCCAGGCCGAAGCCGCGCAGGCGCACGGCGATCTTCGGGTCGCGCGACAGCTCGCGCGCGCGTTCGGGCGTGGTGACGACGATGCCGGCGTTGCCGTCGGCCGGGTGCGTCTGCCCGCCGAAAGTCACGGTGCCGCCGTCCATCACCGGCTTGAGCTTCGCCAGGCCTTCGACGGTCGACTGCGAGACGCCCTCGTCGCCTTCGATCGTCGCGACGGTCTTGCGGAAATTCGGCGCCGGCACCTCGAAGGGCAGCGTCATGAACCGCTTCAGGAATGCGCTGTCGTCGGCGAGCGCGCGGCGGTATTGCGCTTCGCGCATCAGCACGACTTCGTGCTGCTGCGCCGTGTCGATGCCGTGCTTCTTCGCGACGTTCTCCGCGGTCTGCAGCATCGAATGCCGGCCGAGCGGATCGCAGCCGAAGTTGTCGAGCACCCAGTCCTCGGAGGCCCCGGTGCCGCCCGGGCCCCGGGGGTTTGGGTAGTACAGGTGCGGGCCGTTCGACGTGCGGTCGCAGTTCACGACGAGCGCCGTCTCGGCCATCTCGCATTCGATCTCCTGCGCGGCCGCGAGCAGCGTGCGCACGCCGGTGGCGCACGCCTGCATCAGCGTCGGGCCGCCGGCGCTCTTCGCGCCGATCATGCCGGTGAGCCACGGCAGGCCGTAGAACGAATGTTTCTGCGGCACCGAGAAGCCGAGCACGCCGTAGTCGAAGACGGCCGGATCGATGTCGCGCTTCTTCAGCTCGTTGCGCGCGACGTGCGCGGCGAACTCGATGCTGTGCAGATTCGAGAAGCTGCCCTGCCAGCGCGTGAAGGGCGTGCTCCAGTAGGCCCCGTAGGGGATCTCGGCGCGGTATTTCATTTGGATTCCTCGTCCTGCAGTCCGATGGCGACGATGAAGGCGTGACGCGCCTGCACCAGATGGGCGTGCATCGCGTCGGCGGCGGCGTCGGGGTCGCCGGCGCGCAGCGCCTCGGTCAGGCGCGTGAGTCCTTCGAGCACGATCGTGCGGATCTGCGCGTCGTCGAGCGTGAGGGCGCCGATGTGCTGCAGGTGATCGCCGTACTGCTCGATCACGCGAACCAGCCGACGGTTCGGCACCAGTGCCAGGCATGCGCTGCGGAAGCGAGCGTGCGCCTCGCGGAAAGCGGGCACGTCGTCCGTCTCGTGTGCGCGGGCGGCGGCCGCCAGCGCTTCCTCGATCGGAGCCCGCACCGAATCGTCCGCACAGCGCGGGGCGATCCGGCGCATCGCGGCCGTCTCGAGTAGGAAGCGCACCTCGTAGATGTCCTCGGCGTCCTCGATCGTCAGCGCCGGCACCGTGAAGCTGCGCCCGGAGAGCACGAGCAGGCCTTCGCCGGCCAGCCGCGTGAGCGCCTCGCGAACCGGCGTGCGCGACACGCCGAGCTGCTGCGCGATCTGCACTTCCTGCAGCGGCCGGCCGGCGGCGATCGTGCCTTTCCTCAGCTGGGCGCGCAGCGCCTCATAGACCTGGTCACCCAGGCCGGGTGCGCGTTCGAGAGGAGCGAGCGAAGGGACCAACGGCAATCCTACGTCGATGAACGGAGACGTCGACGGGATACTGTATACATTGATGGAGGAGGTGTAAAGGGGATTGCCGTGCCGGTTGCGTCGGGTGCTGGGGCGCCATCTGGCGCGGGCACCCGGTAGCCGCTCGCAAAGCGAGCGTTTCCGCCTATGGAGTCGATTTCGCGAGGAGGAGCGCTCGTTTGGCGAGCGAGCTCGTCGAGCGACACGAAGCCGTTCCATACCGTCCGGATACAGGACGGAGTTCTCCGTCTCGGGCGATCCGAGTTACCGGTTCCTACTGGGCTTCTTCGGTTTCGCGCGCGTCGTACCCTTGCGTTCGCGCATTGGAGTGGCGCGAGCGTCTCTGCTTTCTTCAGCGATGTATCGCTCTCGAGAATGAACCTCGCTATCTCGGTGGCAGTCTTTAAGCAGAAGCTTATCGAGCCTTCCATTCATTGGCAGACACTCCGCTTCCACACGTAACGCCATGGCGAACGTGGACCCCAGCGACGTTTTGCGTTAACACAGATTCGCAGCCAATCCGTTCAGTTAGAGCGCAAAAGGCTCAATGCGTCTCATCGGCGAGACGGTCATCGCGCTCGCGCAGCAGCCAGTAGACCACGCCGAGTACAAGGGTTGCTCCAGCCAGCGCCGCAATGGTGCTTGCGCCGGTGGTGCTGGAATCGAGAATGACGAATTTTCGAGCCAACGCAAGGAGCGCGATGAGCACCACGGTCTTTACCTGGACGATGCTCGAGCGCCGAAGAGCAACTCGAATAATCGAATGCTTAAATTCCATGGCGATGAGCAGCGTCATGATCATGCCAAAGAGCGCCTGGAAGACCTCATGTTCCAGTGGATCTATCGCACCGCTGAGCAACAGCGGCACGATGCGAATGACCAGCTGCACGAGCGCCAGGGCGATGACCACCGAGATTATGAGACCCAGAACGATCGCAACAATCTGTTCGAAGCGCTCGTAAACGGACATGATCGGCCAATGCTCACGGGTTTCCGCAAGGAGCTTTCGCGGTGCATGGCGTTTGCTTTCCATTTGTCGCTCCGTTGTTACCTTCGCTGGCAGACCCCGCTGGAGCGCAAAGACACATTCGCCTCGGCACCCAAAGGATGCCCTTGCCTCCTGGCACCTAACGTTCGACATGAGCGGCAACCAGCGGGCGGCGAAGCCGACCGCTGGGCGTCCGCTCGATGGACGGGTTAGAGCGCACCTCGCCCAACACGCCCGAGCGTGGCGGCAGTCGCAAAGAGAGCCGTGGTGGCGCGATCTGCCGATGAGTACTCGACGCCCTTCATGGGGACTTCGGCCAAGTGCAACGACTGCTCAAGTAGCGAGCGCTCGGGATGCGCATGCAATTGGCCTTCGAGCTGAAACATGAGCTCATTCAGAGAACCGATCACGCGCTTGCTTGCCGTGCGACCGACATGCCACGTTTGCATTGCCGCGATCTCCGCCTCCGCGATCGATGGCTCCACTTGAAGCGCATGCAGAGTAAGTGCAACCGCCTCGACGACACGCTGGGGCAGTTGCTTGATGTTTTTCGCCACTACAACCACGGGAAGCAGTGTCCTCTCGCTGACGCACAAGACCAAGTGACTTGGCCGACGGATCAAGACATTCGCGTACCAGTCTCCGAGCAACGTATCTGATTGCGAACATGCCTGCGTTTCGGCCAGACCCCTGCGCAGCAGCTTTTGGGTGCATCGAAGAACAAACACGGTGGCCTGTGCGCTTTAACGTTTGAGCTAAGCGGCAGACGGCGGCTTGCCGGCGGCTGTCCGCTTGGGCGAAGGGTTAGTCGACGACCGCTTCGTCCTCGATGGGTTCAACTCCTCTCGCAATACGTCCCGAAGAACTCCGACGGTTACCGGCCGATCGTCTTCGGGTGATTCGCCACTGGCTTCTTTCATTGCCATCCGCAGAGCCGAATTGATCATTGTTTGATAGCCCCGTCCTTGGGCCTCCGCCATCTCACGGAAGTGCTCGATGACGTCGTCGTCGAGCATGATGGTGATTCTCGTCTTGCCCGGCGAGGCAATGACGGCACCTCGCTTTCCCTTCGAGAAGTCGTAATCCTTACGCATGGTATTGCTCCGCTTCGCTTCTGCTGCACCTGCGCGCGGAGATCAGTCGAATGCGATCGCCGCGCGGTGTGTGAACGACGACGAGGATCCGGCCTAGGGCATCCATACCAAGCGTGACGTATCGCGGTTCCCCCTGCGCGTCGGGATCCTCGATGGTTACGGCGAAGGGGTCTCGAAGCGCTTGCTCGGCGTGCGCAAAGCTGACCTTGTGCTTAGCCAGGTTGGCCTTTGCTTTCGCCGGATCGAACTCGATGTTCACTCATCCAGTATGCATATCGCATGCATACTGTCAAGGCCCGCGGCAGTGCGCGGAGGATGCTGAGTCGGCTAACGTTGAAGGTGAGCGGCCGGCTCGCTCGGAGCGACGAGCGCAGCGACGGGGATTGCCGGTACGCTTCACCGACCAGTTAGATGCGAATCGGGGCCAGGCCCACGCAGGTCTTCGCTATAGCAGCCAGCGGTTCCAGCCCGCGCCATTGGCTCGAACCGAAAACACCGTGACGATCCGCTTGGGCGGCTCTGTAGACGGCGAGGTCGCGCGGCGGAGACGACCTGGCGACTCGCATCAAGCGTCGACGGCCGCGCATCGCTACAACGCCTCTTCATCGCGCCGACCTGGGCAAGTGGTTCTTCGTGTGCGCCATTTAACGTTGGCGCTGAGCGGATGGGCGCCGTAGGCGGCCAGTCCGCTCGAGCAACGAGTTATGTGTGTCGGCTACCCAAAGAAGCATGAGTGCTTATCTTCATCAACCAACGCCAGGAACGCTTCCAGAGCGCCGACTGCCGGTGCCGGCTCATACAGATGCCATTTCAGATCCGCACGGAGCCAGTACACCCTCCAGATCGAGCGAGATCGCACATACGTTGCCTTTGCTACCGAATGCTCCAGCTTCTGGCTCGAATCGCTCCAGTGTGGCCGGACCTCGAAAATTTCAACGGACTGCCCGGAGATTCGGTAGCCGAGATCGAGTTCGCTTCGAATGTGGGCCGGAGGGCGTCGCTTCTGCATGAACGGCGCTAGGACTCGCTCCACCCTTTTCCTCTCGAGTTCGCTCAGTGCCATAGATCCACATAACGCCAGCCGTAACCGGCGCATTTGTAGTGAGCGCAGCGAGCGAAAAATGCGTCCGAGTTGACGGCATAGTTAGGCAATTCTATTCACTCCACTTGGCT
>DATGRE010000170.1:0-28748 GCA_035303885.1 Zeimonas sp.
TGGCCTCGCCTTTCCTCGCCCTCGCAGGCGAGGAGGACGTGACATACAATCGCTGACCTCGGCGCGACGAGGATCCGCTCCGCCTTTCGCGAGGCGCCTCTCGGGGGGCGTTCCGCCGCTCGACGACCGCAACATTCCTACGGCACCATGAAAACCGAAACGCCCTCTCCCGTCGGAAGGAAAGACAGCCGAAGCACTGCGGCGAAGCGCTCGAAGGCCCGCCCTCGCTGGAACAACCTCGTCAAGAGCGCCGACGAGCAGTACGAGCTGAAACGACAGGCCGTCATTGCGGAGGCGATCCGCGCCTTCGGCCACAAGGGCTACCAGAACACGTCGCTGGACGACATCGCGAGCCGGCTGAACGTGACCAAGCCGGCGCTCTACTACTACTTCAAGAGCAAGAAAGAGCTGCTCTACGAGTGCCACAACCTCGCGATGGACATCGGCGATCGCGCGATCGAGTACGTCGAGTCGCAGCCGGGGAGCGGGCTGGAGAAGCTGCAGCGGCTGGTCGAGTACTACATCGACAACCTGACCCGGGAGCTGTCGGCGCCGGCGATCCTGCACGAGATCGACGCGATGCGGCCCGAGCACCGCAGGCGGATCCTGCAGCGGCGCCGGAAATTCGACCGGCTCATGCGCGGCCTGGTCGAGGAAGGCATCGCCGACGGGACGATCGAGCCGTGCAACCCGAAGCTCGCCGTGTTCTGGTTCATGAGCGCGATCAACGGCATCCCCCGCTGGTTCCGCTCGGACGGGGAGCTGACGGGAGCCGAGATCGCCAAGGCCTTCGTGCAGTTCCTCGTGGGCGGACTCCAAAAGCGGAAGTAGCCGCCGCGGTCGCCGGGCCTGGCGCCCGGCACCGGCGCCGCCGGCGCCGCCTCATCGACCCGACCACTCCGGGCTTCGCTTCTCGACGAATGCGGCGATCCCCTCCCGGGCGTCGGCATGCATCATGTTGCGGACGACGAGCTCGCCCGCATACGCGTAGGCGTCGGCCAGCGGCATCTGCAGCTGCCGATAGAACGCCTTCTTGCCGAGCGCGATCGTGTAGGTCGACTTGCTCGCGATCTCCCGAGCCAGCGCATCGACGGTTTCGTCCAGCCGGTCGGGTTCGACGACCTCGTTGACGAGCCCGACGCGCAGCGCGAACGCGGCGTCGACCAGCCGTCCGGTGGCGAGCATCTGCATCGCGTGCTTGCGATGCACCACCCGGCTCAGGGGCACCATCGGCGTCAGGCACCAGAGCCCGATGTTCACGCCGGGGGTGGCGAACCGCGCATCGCTCGAGGCCACGGCGAGATCGGCACTGGCCACGAGCTGGCACCCGGCGGCCGAGGCGACCCCTTCGACGCGGGCCACGATCATCTGCGGTTGCTCGTGGAACGACTGCATCATTCTCGAGCAGCGCTCGGAGACCTCGTGGAAGAACTCCGGGTCGGTCGCGTCCGAGAACTCCTTCAGGTCGTGCCCGGCACAGAAGATCTTGCCGCCGACGCCGCCGAGCACGATGACCGCGATTCGGGTTTCGTCCCGAAGCGCCTGCAGATGCGCGTACAGGGCGTCGATCGTCGCCAGCGACAGGCTGTTCCCCTGCGCCGGGCGGTTCAGCGTGAGGTAGGCGACAGCCCCGCGATCCTCGCGGGTGACCAGTGCGGATGCATCCATGCGTTGAGTCCTCGGGAACTTGTCGTGTCTCGTGCGCGGAATTCCGGCGGCGCGCGCGGCGCGCTCAGCCGAGCCAGCGCTTGCGACGCCGGTAATGCTTGATCTCGCGGTAGCTCTTGCGCTCGCCCTCGAGCGTCAGCCCCAGATAGAACTCGCGCACGTCCTCGTTCGACCGCAGCTCGGATGCCGAGCCTTCGAGCACGATGCGACCGCCTTCCATCACGTAGCCGTAGTCGGCGAGATCGAGTGCGACGCGGGTGTTCTGCTCGACGATCAGCAGCGTGAGCCCGCTCGCCTTGAGCTGGGCGAGCAGCTCGTAGACCTCCTCGACCATCAGCGGCGCGAGCCCGAGGGAAGGCTCGTCGATCATCATCAGCTTCGGCCTGGCCATCATCGCCCGCCCGATGACCAGCAGCTGCTGCTCGCCGCCCGACAGGTATCCCGCGGTGCGGTCCTTCAGCGCGGCCAAGCGCCGCACGCGCGCATACACCTCGTCGAGCCGTTCGCGCGCTTCGCGCCCGCCCGACATGTGCCCGCCGACGACGAGGTTCTGCTCGACGGTCATGTGGCGCAGCACCTTGCGACCTTCCATGACGTGGACGAGCCCGCGCCGCACGATCGCCTCGGGATCGCGACCTTCGATGGCCTGACCCTCGAACCGGATGCCGCCGCTCGAGACACGGCCGTCCTCGCTGACGATCAGGTTCGAGATGGCCTTCAGCGTGGTGCTCTTGCCCGCACCGTTGGCGCCGAGCAGCGCCACGCAGGCACCCCTCGGCACGCGCGCCGAGATCCCCTTGACCGCGAGAATGACATCGCTGTAGAGGACCTCGACGTTGTTCAGCTCGAGCAGCGAGGTGTCCGCCGCCGCCGAACGCGGCCCTGCATGGGCCGCATCCGCTTGCGCAATCACCACTTCGTGACCTTCGGCACCGGCACCTTCTCGGCGACGATCCGGTACTGCCCCTTCTCGATGCTCCCGATATTCACGCTCAACCCCTCGACCGGGAACGGCGCTTCCTCGGAGTACTTCAGGTCGGGCAGCACGCCGAAGCTCTGTTCGCTGGGGATCGGATGCGTGAGCAGCGCCTTGCGCACGTCCTCGCCGGTGATGCGCTTGCCGCCCGCGTCCTTCACCGCATTCTCGATGCTTCGCACCGCGACGAAGGCCTGGCTCATGCCCATCAGGCACGGAACGTTGAAGTTGGCGTTCATCTTGTATTTGTCGCGCAGCATCGCGTGGAATTCGCTCGCCTGCGTCTTCTCGCCCGTCGGGACCGCCATTCCGTACGACTCGAAGCTGCCTTCGAGCTGCTGGATGCCGCCCACCGCCTTGCCGGAGGCCTGCAGGCTGTTGTGCGCACTCACCATGATCGGAATGTTCTTGCCGAGGCTCTGCAGCGCCCGCTGCGTGGCGACCACGGCCGCCGTGTTCGTCTGGATCTGGATGACTTCCGCGCCCTTGCGCACGAGCCGGTTCACCTGCTGCGTGAGGTCGGTGGGCTGCACTTCCGCGTAGATGACCTCCACGACCTGGAGCTTCGTCGGATTCTCCTTCGCGTAGTGCTCCATCCCCTTGTGGATGTCGACGTAGGCCGGCGACGCCTCCGACGAGATGATGCCGAGCTTCAGCGGGCCGTCGCCGCCGCGCTTCTGCCGGAACCACTCCATGAAGGCCGCCGCCTCGTGCGGATAGGTGGCGCGCGCGTTGAAGATCCACGAGCCGGGCTTCCAGCCGTAGCCATAGCCGGAGGTGCCCATGAACATCGGGACCTTGTCGCCCGGCAGCCGCTCCTGCAATGCAGCGACGTCCGGCCCGCCGAGGCCGAAGACGGCCACCGGCTCGAGCTCGGCACGGATGCCCGGCCACAGGCTGGCGGTCTGCGCGACGTCGTAGCGCGTGTCGTAGTCCTTCACGTTCAGCTTCACGCCGAGCGGCTTGCCCGCCTCGTCGTTCCACCACTGGACGACGCCCTGCCGGCAGGCCGCGTAATCCTTCATGATGTCGGCGTAGGGGCCGCTGAAATCGGCCAGGCCGGCAATGTTGTACGTCGTCTGCGCCCGCGCCGGATCCGCCGCCACCGCCGCGAAGGACACGCCGACCGCGGCAACGCCGCAGGCGACGGCGCGTGCCCACGAATGGTCGACCTTCTCTGCCTTGAACATCGTTGCTGCCTCCTTCGGTACAAGTCGTCTCAGTAGGGGAATGGCCACAGGCGGTACGAGCGCTTCAGGATCGCCCATCGGTGCATCAGGCCCTTCGGCTCGAAGATCAGGAAGCACGCGATGATTCCGCCCAGGAAGATGTTCATCGCGGCGAAGACGACGTCGCCGCCGAGAAACGGGAGATGCTCGACGATCTGCGGACCGGCCACCGTGATCGCCTCCTGCACGAGCCGGATCACGACGACGCCGACGATCGCGCCGGTGATCGATCCCATGCCGCCGACGATGATCATCGCGATGAACCAGATCGAGTTGAACAGCGTGAACTGGTCGACGGCGACGAAACGGACGTAGTACGCCCACAGTCCGCCGCCGATCCCCGCGTAGAACGCACCGACGAGGAACGCGACCGCCTTCGTGCGCACGACGTCGATCCCCATGATCCCCGATGCCACGTCGTCGTCGCGCACGGCGACGAACGCGCGTCCGTGCCGGCTGCGCGCGATTCCGTAGGCCCCGAAAGCCATCAGCGCGCCGACCGCGAGCACCAGCCAGTACAGCGACGCATCGGTGTCGAAGCGAACGCCCGGGAGCTGCGCGGGTTGCACGGTGATGCCGTTCGAGCCGCCGAGCCACGACGACGGCAGGTTCAGCACGAGGAAGTGGAACAGGAACTGCGCGGCGATCGTCGTGAGCGCGAGATAGAAACCCTTGATGCGCACCGCCGACATGCCGAAGACGAAACCGAACACGGCGGCCGCGCAGCCGCCGACGGGCAACGCCGCCCAGATCGGCCATCCCGCCTTCGTCGCGAGCACGGCCGTCGCATACGCGCCGACGCCCATGAACGCCGCCTGCCCGAGATTGATCTGCCCGGCCATGCCGGTGGTGATCTGCAGCCCGAGCACGACCACCGACGTGATGACGATCGAAGTGAGCACGGCGAGCGTACGCGCCTCGGCGAAGAACGGCAGCAGCGCGAGCACGGCGAGGAAGCCGATCAGCCACGCCCACTGCCCGCGCGTGCGAACGAGTGCGAGATCCTTGCGGAAGCTGGTTGCGAATACGCCCGACGGATCCACTTACACCCTCTCGATCGTGCGCCAACCGAACATCCCGGTCGGCCGGATGAACAACACGAGCAGCATGATCACGAAGGGAAGCACCGAGCCGACCGCACCGCCCACGAGCGGGTCGAGGTACGCGGTGGCGAGCCCCTGCACGACGCCGACGAGCACGCCGGCCAGGAGCAGCCCCCCGATCGACTCGAGCCCGGCGAGCAGCGCAACCGGCAGCGCGGCCATGCCGATCTCGGAGGTCAGCAGGTTGATCGACTTGCCGCTCAGGTAGACGATGGCCGCGAAGGTCGAGATCACCGAGCCGAGCACCCACGCGAAGATCAGCGAGTGGCGCACGGAGATGCCCATCGACATCGCGATCTGGTGATCCTCCGCCACCGCCGTCATCCGCAGGCCCACGCGGGTGCGGTTGAAGAACCACGACAGGCCGAGCCCGACGACGATCGTGAGCAGCCCGCCGAAGAACAGCGAGCGCGGCACCAGCAGATCGCCGACGATGATCGGCGCGAGCGGAAAGACGATCGGGAAGGGCTGCACCTGCGGGCCGAACAGCACGAGGATCAGGCCCCGGATCAGGATCAGCAGCCCGATCGTGACCATCACCATCGAGAAGATCGATTCGCCGACGAGCCGGGAGAAGAACAGCCGCTCGATCAGCAGGCCGAACAGCCCCGCCGCGACGAAGGCCAGCGGAATGCCGAGCCACATCGGCAGGCCCTGCGCGACGACCATCCACCAGACGAGAAAGCCGCCGAAGACGACGAGCTCGCCCTGCGCGAAGTTGAACACCTTCGACGCGCGATAGATCACGACGAAGCCCATCGCGACCAGCGCGTACAGCAGGCCGACGAGCGCACCGTTGATCAGGTAGTTGAGGAAATCGATCATGCTGCCTGCCTCGCCTGCGCGGTCGCCGCCGCGGCGGCTGCAGGCGCATCGACGTCGTGGATGAAGACGCGCGCGGCGAACCGGCCGCGGCGTCCGTCCTGGTAGGTCACGGCGATCTCGATCGTCGCTTCCGGTTCACCAGCGTAGATCGCGTCGATGATCGGCGCGTAGCGCTCCTCGAGGAACTCGCGCCGCAGCTTGCGCGAGCGCGTGAGCTCGCCTTCGTCCGGGTCGAGCTCCTTGGGGAAATTGGCGAAGCGGCGCACGCGCGCATGCGCGGGAAGGAAGCCGTTCACGCGCTCGATCTCCTGTCGCAGCAGCTCGGCGACCTCCGGCTTCTGCGAGAGATCGGTGAAGGTGGAGAACGAAAGCTTTCGCTCCTCGGCCCAGCGCGAGACGACGTTCATGTCGATGTTCACGAGCGCCGCCACGAAATCGCGCGTCTCGTCGCCGACGGTCATCAGATCCTTGATGAACGGACTGAAGCGAAGGCGGGTCTCGACGAACTGCGGCGGATACGACTCGCCGGAGCGGAGCCGGCGAAGATCGGAGATGCGCTCGAGGAAAACGAGCTCGCCGCGCTCGGTGCGCGTGACCGCGTCCCCGGTGTGGTACCAGCCGTCGACGACCCGTTCGGCGAAGGCCTCGGGGCGCCGGTAATACCCGCTGAAGAACGAGCCGCCGCGCACGAGCAGCTCGCCGCCTTCGCCGAGCTTCCACTCCAGCGGCGGCCCGGCCTCCGGATGCGCCTGCATCCAGTGGCCGACGGTCTCCAGGTCGTAGCGCTCGCCCTGGTGGCAGGTGAGCAGCCCGATCTCGGTCGAGCCGTAGATGTTCCGAAGGGGGACACCGATCGCATGAAACAGCCGGAAGACGTCCGGGGCCATCGTCGATCCGCCGCAGAAGGCGATGCGCAGGCGCGTGAGTCCGAGCTGGTCGCGCAACGGTCGCAGCACCAGCGCTTCCGCGAGCGGATACGCCAGGCGCGCCGAGGCCGGAATCGGCCGCCCCTCGAGGCGCGCGACGTTCACCGCGTGCCCGATGCGCAGGCCCCATTCGTAGACGCCGCGGCGAGCGGGCCCGGCGTCGAGCATGCGCGCCTGCATCGTCGCGGCCAGGTTCTCCCACTGCCGCGGCGCGAAGGTCATCGCCTCCACGGCCAGCTCGCGGATGTTCTCGAGCACCTGCTCGGGACCCTCGGGGAAATTCACGACCATCGGCAACGCCACGCCCAGCGCGATGCCGAAGATCTGCTCGGTCGCCCAGGCGGGCGAGATGTAGGTGAGGTATTCCAGCCCGGGCTGCGCGCCGGTGGCGGTGATCAGCCGGTGCACGTTGTCGACCAGGTAGCGGTGCGTGAGCACGACGCCCTTGGGCCGGCCGGTCGTGCCCGACGTGTACGACAGAACCGCGGTCTCGTCGGGATGGCCGGCCGCGACGAGCGAGCCGTACCGTCCGGGCTCGCGCGCGTGCAGCTCGCGCCCGCGCTGCTGCAGCGACGCGAAGGTGTGCAGCCGGTCCTGCCGGTACGACCACATCCCCGTGTCGTCCCAGTAGACGATCGCGCGCAGCAACGGCAGCTCGTCGCGCACGGCGAGCCCCTTGTCCACCTGCTCCTGGTCCTGCGCGAACAGGTAGACGGCTTCGCTGTCGGCGAGCAGGTAGTGGACTTCCTCGGCGGTGAGGTCCGGATACAGCGAAACGACCTTGCAGCCCAGGGCCTGGGCGGCCAGCTCGGCCCAGAAATGCTCGGGCTCGTTCTCGCCGATGATCGCGATCGTCTCTCCGCGCTCGACGCCGGTCGCCGCGAGACCGAGTGCGAGCGCGCGCACTTCGTCGCGGACGCGCGAGAACGAATACTCGCGCCAGATTCCCCGGTACTTGTGGCGCTGCGAGAGCCGATCGGGCGTGGCGTCGGCGTGCGCATCGAGCAGTTGCGGAAGGGTACGCATCGGCACCATCAGCGGTCCCCTTCGCCAAGATAGGCTTTCAGCACGGCCGGATCCTGCTGGATCTCGCGCGGCGTGCCTTCGGCGATCTTGCGTCCGAAATCGAGCACGACGACGCGGTCGGCGAGGTCCATGACGACGCCCATGTCGTGCTCGACGAGCACGACCGGCAGGCGCCGCGCCTCGCGCACGTCGAGGATGAAGCGCGCGAGATCCTCCTTTTCCTCGACGTTCATCCCCGCCATCGGCTCGTCCATCAGCAGGATCCGCGGTTCCTGCGCGAGCGCCCGGCCCAGGTCCACGCGCTTTCGCAGCCCGTAGCCCAGGCTTCCGACCGTCCGATGCCGGATGGTCTCGATCTCGAGGAACTCGATGATCTCCTCGACGATCTCCCGATGACGGATCTCCTCGGCGCGGGACGGCCCGAACCAGACGAACGACGACAGCAGCGTCGAGCGCATGTGGATGTGCCGCCCGACCATGATGTTCTCGACCACGGACATCCCGGAGAAGATGTGCGTCCCCTGGAACGTGCGGGCGACGCCCTCGCGCGCGATCCGGTGCACCGGCGCGCCGCCGACGTCGCGGCCCCCGAGCAGGATGCGGCCCTGCTGCGGCCGGTAGAAGCCGCTCAGGCAGTTCATCAGCGACGTCTTGCCGGCGCCGTTCGGGCCGATGACGGCCAGCAGCTCGTCGTCGCGCACGTCGACCGACACGTCATCGAGCGCGACGACGCCGCCGAAACGCAGCGACACCGCGTCGGCCGCGAGCGCGACGCTCTTCGCGCAGCGCGCCCCTTCGGCGATCGCGTCCAGGCCGCTTCCCGGCAAAGGGAGCGTGCTCAAGTCGCCTCCACGGAATTCGTCTGGGTCATCCTTCCTCTCCCTGCGCGCGGCGTCTTGTCGCGCCGCTGCCGCCGCTAGCGCGTGCCGACACGCCCTCCACCGTCGACGCTGATCGTCGTGGCGTTCAGATACGGGTTCTCGACGATGTGCCGGACCAGCGAGGCGAACTCCGGCGGCTGCCCCATCCGCCGCGGGAACAGCACCATGTTGTCGATGAGGTTCTGCGAGACCTTGGGCGGCATCGCCGCCGACATGCCGGTCTCGAACAGCCCCGGTGCGATCGACACCACGCGGATGCCGTGCTCGGCGAGATCGCGTGCGATCGGCAGCGTCATGCCGATGACCGCCGCCTTGCTCGCGCTGTAGGCGGCCTGGCCCATCTGCCCCTGCCATGCGGCGCCCGATGCGGTGTTGACGATCACCCCGCGTTCACCGCCTTCGTCCGGATCGTTGCGCGTCATCGCGAGCGCGGCGTGCCGGATCGCGTGGAAGCTTCCGCTCAGGTTCACGGCGAGGACCTTGTCCCAGAGATCGACGGGAAACGGCTGCCCGCGCGAGATCGTCTTGCTCGGCCCGAGAATGCCTGCGCAATTGACGAGGACGTGCACGGCGCCTTCGACCTCGAGCGCACGCCCCACGGCGGCCTCGATCGCCTTCTCGTCGGAAACGTCGAGGACGAAGGCCCGCACGCCTTCGCCGAAGGGCTCCACCGCGCGCTCGAGCGCTTCGCCGTCGACGTCGGTCGCGACGACGCGCGCACCGGCCTCGTGCAGCATCGCGCAGGTGGCCAGACCGAGGCCCGAGGCCGCACCGGTCACGAACGCCACTTTCCCTTGCAACTGCATTCGTTCCTCCGATCGGATCGGCCCGCTCAGCGGCCGAGAATGGTGATGCAGGCGACCGCCTCTTCGATTCCCTGCAGGCCGCCGCCGTTCTCGGCGAGCGCGATGCGGGCGCCCTCGACCTGCCGCGCCCCGGCTTCGCCGCGCAGCTGCGCGACGAGCTCGTGGATCTGGCCGAGGCCGGTCGCGCCGACCGGATGCCCCTTGGATTCCAGCCCGCCCGACGGGTTCACCGGAATGCGTCCGCCGATCGTCGTGTCGCCCCGCTCCGAGACGGGACCGCCTTCGCCGAAATCGCAGAAGCCGAGGTTCTCGATCTGGATGATCTCGCCCATCGCCGTGGCGTCGTGCACCTCGGCGACCGAGACGTCGGCCGGTCCGACGCCGGCCTGCTCGTAGGCGCGACGCGCGGCGAGCGCGGTGCAATGGCTGCGGTAGTCCGACTCGTCGCGATCCGACCCCGTCTGCACGACGCTCGCCAGGATCCGGATCGCGCGCGATCGATCGACGCCGAGCCGGCTCAGTCCGGCCTTCGTGCACAGCACGGCCGCGGCCGCGCCGTCGGAGATCGGCGAGCACATCGGCAGCGTCAGCGGATACGTGATCGGCGGCGCGGCGAGGATCTCGTCGATCGTGTACGCATTGCGGTACTGCGACAGCGGGTTGTGCACCGAGTGCCCGTGGTTCTTCGCGGCCACGGCGGCCAGCTGCCGCTGCGTGGTACCGAAGCGCTTCATGTGCGCGCGCGAGAAGGCCGCGTAGACATCCATGAAGACGCTGTAGGGCTTCGGAGAGGTCGACCCCGGCGGCACCTCCACCCCTTCACCCAGCTTCAGCAGGCGCTCGCGGATCTTCTCCGCCTCGTGCACGTCCCAGGCGCTGTCGAACACCGAGAACATCCGGTCGCGGTCCAGCGAGTACATCTTCTCCGCCCCGACGGCGAGAACGACGTCGCCGGCGCCCGCACGCAGATGCGTGCACGCCAGGGCGAAGGCCGAGGAACCGCTCGCGCAGGCGTTCTCCACGTTCACCACGCCGATCCCGCCGATGCCCATCGAGCGCAGCGCGACCTGTCCCCGGATCATGTGCTGGCCTTCCATGTGGCCCTGCGAGGCGTTCGCGAAGAACGCGGCCTGCAGCGCCGAGCTCTCCGCACCCGCGTCCTTCAGCGCCGCCTCGACGGCCTGGCGCACCAGGGACTTCATGTCGACGTCCAGATGGCGCCCGAACGGCGTCATGCCGGTGCCGACCACGTAGATTTCGGTCATGCATCCTTCTCCCGGGCCGGGACGTCGGCGGGACGTCGCGTGGCCGATTCGATACTAACTGGTTTTACCCTTCGGTCAATACCCCGCCCCTGGGGTAATCCGCTGTTCGTCACGACCGCTGTCCGTCACGACGGATCCGACCGACCCTGCGCCGAAGGCAGATCGAAGAAGCGCAGGCCGCGCGCAGCCTCGACACGGCCGTCGCCGGAGACGTCGAAGAGACCGCGCGCGCGGTTGTGCGGATGCGCCGCCGCTTCGCCGAGCGTCAGCACGGGTGCGTAGCACGCATCGGTTCCCTCGAGCAGCGCGTTCCAGTGCTCCAGGGGCCTCGAAGCGAAGAGCTCGCGCATCCGCTTCTTCAGCGCCGGCCATTCGTCGCGGTCCCATTGACGCGCCGGATCGACGTCGTCGAAGCCGATCCGCTGCAGCAGCTCGCGGTAGAACTGCGGCTCGATCGCACCGACCGAAAGATGGCGCCCGTCGGCGCAGGCGTAGGTGTCGTAGAACGGAGAGTCGTGGAAGACGCTCGGGCGGTTCCCTTCGATCTCGCCGGTCGCCCGCAGCAGCAGGACCAGCGGCGAGAGCATCGCCAGTGCATCGACGATCGCGGCGTCGACGACGCTGCCGCGTCCTTCGCGCTGTGCGCGATGCAGCGCGCAGGCGATGCCGCACACCATGGCGAGCGCCCCGACCGCGTCGCCGACGACGGTGGGCGGCGTTCGCGGCGCCTGTCCGGCCGGAGCCGCGAGCGACAGCAGTCCGCTGAGCGCGATGTAGTTGAGGTCGTGGCCGGCCGCGCGGGAAAGCGGCCCGTCCTGCCCCCAGCCGGTCATCCTCGCGTAGACGAGGCGCGGGTTGACCTCGGCGCACGCCTGCGGTCCGAGGCCGAGGCGCTCCATCACGCCCGGCCGGTATCCCTCGATCAGCACGTCGGCGGCGGCGACGAGCTCGCGCGCACGCGCGACGCCGTCCGGCGCCTTCAGGTCGATCTCGACGATGCGCTTGCCCCTCAGCAGCGCGCCGTCGCGCGGCGCGGTCATCTCCGGCGGCAGTCCGCTCTTCGTCGGACGCGCGACGAGCGTCACGTCGGCGCCGAGATCCGACAGCATGCGGCCGCCGAGCGGGCCCGGACCGATCGCCTCGAACTCGACGACACGGACGCCCTGCAAGGGTGCGCAGCCCGCGTGGCCGGCACCGGACTTCGATTCCGGATTCACTCCGCCCTCCTACAATTCTTCGACGGTTTCGGGCATCATAGCAGCCGTTTTACCGTTGAGTAAATGACTAAGCGCTCGGGTCGAATCCCTGGCGCGCCTCAGGAGAGGAAGGAAGCGAATGAACGACGTGCTCACCGCGGTGCGCGACGGCGCCCTGTGGATCACGCTGAACCGCCCGGATGCGATGAATGCGCTGACGCCGGACGTGCTCTCGGGGATCAACGCCGCGCTCGACGACGCGCAGGCGGACGCAGCCGTGCGCGCCGTGGTGCTGACGGGCAGCGGTCGCGCGTTCTGCGCGGGCGCGGACCTGAAATACGTGCGCGCGCAGTCGGACGAAGGCGCGGGCGCGACCGACCGCTTCCTTCGTCGGGTGCTCGACACGATGAACCGCCTCGAGCACTTCCCGATGCCCGTGATCGCCGCAGTCAACGGACTCGCGCTCGCCGGCGGCCTCGAGCTCGTGCTGTGCTGCGACCTCGTCGTCGCGGCCCGCTCGGCAAGGCTCGGCGACGCGCACGCCAACTACGGGCTGCTGCCGGGCGGCGGTGCATCGGTGCGCCTGCCGCGAAAGATCGGACCGACCCGGGCGAAGTACCTGCTCTTCACCGGCGAGTTCGTCCCCGCCGAGGAGCTGGTCGCCGCCGGGCTCGTCAACCTCGTCGTCGACGACGAGCAGCTCGCTGCCGCCACCGGATCGCTCGCGTCGCGAATCGCCTCGAAGAGCCCGGTAGGCCTGCGTCGGATGAAGCAGCTGGTGAGCGACGGCCTGCAGCAGCCGGTCGAGACGGCGTTGCGCCTGGAGCTGCTCGCCTGCGAGGCGCATGCCAACAGCGAGGACATGAAGGAAGGGCTCGCGGCCTTCGCCGCCAAGCGCAAGCCCGTGTTCACCGGACGCTGAACGACGAACGGGACCGGGAGCCGGCAAAAGGAGCGGGCCGAGGCCGAGCCCCCGCTCCGGTCGTATCCCGTTCCTGCCGCTAGTGCCGCGCGGCCGCATGCGCCGCCTTCACCGCGGCGCGATCGATCGCCTGCGCGGCGGTGCGCGGCAGCGACGCGACGAAGACGATGTGCTTCGGTCGCTTGTATCGCGCGATCCGTTCGGCCACGAACGCGATCACCTCTTCCTCCGACGGAACCCTCGCCTCGCGCGCCACGCAGACCGCCATCACGGCTTCACCCCACTGCGCGTCGGGCACGCCGAAGACGACCGCCTCGGCGATGTCGGGATGCTCGCGCAGGCAGCGCTCCACCTCGGCCGGATAGACGTTCTCGCCGCCCGGCTTGATCAGCTCCTTCGCCGGAGAACGGCCGATGTACCAGAGATAGCCGTCGGCATCGAGGCGTCCGAGGTCGCCCGTGAAGTGCCAGCCGCCCCGGAAGCTCGGCTGCTGCGCGTCGGGAACGCCCCAGTAGCCGCGAAAGACCATCGGACCGCGCACGGCGATCTCGCCCTCGCTCCCCGGCGGAAGCGGCCGATCCTCGTCGTCGAGGATCGCGATTTCGTTGACGGCGATGGGACACCCGGCGCTGCCCGGCCGCTCGTCGAAAGGCGCCATCGAGATGATCCCGGAGGTCTCCGTCTGTCCGTACCCGACCCAGAACCGCGCGCCCGCGCAGACGCCCTGGAACCGCTCGATCGTCTCCGGCGCATCGATTCCGGTGACGATGCGCAGCGAAGGAAGCGATTCGCCTCGGGCCGCGCATGCATCGACGAGCCCGGCGAGCATCGGTGGAAAGCTGCCGAGCACGCTGCCGCGCTCGCGCGCGATCACGTCCACGAGCGCGCCGGGATCGAAGCCGCGAATCAGCACCGTCGCACCGCCTGCGTGCTGCACCGCGAGCAGCAGGCCGATACCCGCGAGATGGAACAGCGGCAGCACGCCGACGTGCACGTCCGCCGGCGTCAATCGCCACGCGCTCGCGGCGTGAACGGCGGCGCCGAGCAGCCCCCGATGCGTGAGAACCGCCCCTCGGGCGCGACCGCTCACGGCGGCGGTATGGATGACGAGCAGACCGGCGCCGGCGTCGACGGGACGCGCCGGCGCGATCGGGTCCGCGTCGTACAGCGCGCGCATCGAGGCGCGCGTCGCATCGGCTTCGCCGGTCGTGTAGCCCGTGCAGCCGGGGGGCAGCGACGCCGGCAGCAGCGAAGCCAGTCCGGGCTCGACGACGACGACTTTCGGCGAGGTGTCGCGCAGCACGTGCTCGACCTCCTCCACGGAGAGCCGCGCATTGACGGGTACGACCATCGCGCCGAGGCTCGCGGCCGCGCCGAGCAGCTCGACGAACGTCATTCCGTTCGACAGCAGCACCGCGATGCGATCGCCGGCGCCGACGCCGATGCGGGCGAGCCCTCCCGCGAGTCGCGCCACGCATTTCGCATGCTCGGCGTGCGTGCGACGCTCGTCGCCGTCGATGAAGGCGATCCGTTCCCCGTGCAACGAAGCGTTGCGACGGATGACGTCGTGATAGCTGAGGCTTTCCGGATTCATCGATCCCTCGTGCGAACGTTCGCATCCGCCGGCGACCCCGGTGGCGCGACCTCGTCCAGGAATGCGATCACCGCGTCGGTGAACGCGTCGTTGGCATCGCCTGCAACCATGTGTCCCGCCCCTTCGAGGTCGACCCAACGGGCGGCAGGGACGACGCGCAGGAGCTCGCGTGCACCGTCGCGGCTGACGACGTCGCTTTGCATCCCCCGCACGAGCAGCGTCGGTCCGTGCCAGTCGCCCAATGCGCGCTCGAACAGGCTCGCATCGCGACGCTGTGCGTCATGGGCCGGCTCGAGCAGTCGCGGATCCCAGTGCCACGTCCAGCGGCCCGAAGGCAGCCGCCGCAGGTTCTTGCGCAGGCCCTCGCGCGCGCCGTCGAACGGACGACCCCGGTACCGGGCGATGTGAAGTGCGGCTTCGTCCAGGCTCGCGAAGCCTTCCGGGTGCGAGGACATGAATCGCAGCACGCGTTCGACGCCGTCGCGCTCGGTGCGGGGCGCGACGTCGACGAGAACGAGGGCATCGAATCGCAGCGGAGGAGCCAGCAGAAGCGAGCCCATCGCGCTGAGGCCGCCGAGCGAGGCACCGACGACCGCCAGGGGACGCGGCAGCGTCCGGGCGACGGCCGCGATCTCGGCGGCCATCGCAAGCACCGAGTAGTCACCGCTGTCGATCCACGCGCTCTCGCCATGACCGGGCAGGTCGAGCGCGACTGCGTGCCAGCCCGCGGCGCCCAGCCTTCGCGCCGCATCGCCCCACGCGTGGCGTGTCTGGCCGCCGCCGTGCAGCAGCAGGACCGACGGTGCGAGGTCGGGGCCGTAGACGTCGGCGGCGAGAACCGGGCACGCCTTCCCCGTGAAGCGTACCGTGTGGGATTCCATGCTCATGCCGCCTCGTACCGGCCGCCGCGGCGACCGCGGCCATCCAAGACGCCCGCCATCCGGAATCGCCGCTCAGAGATGGCGCCCGATGATCAGCTTCTGGATGTGACTGGTGCCTTCGTAGATCTTGGTGACACGCACGTCGCGATAGAAGCGCTCGACCGGGAAGTCGTTCACGTAGCCGTAGCCGCCGTGGATCTGGATCGCGTCGGAGCAGACCTTCTCGGCCATCTCGCTCGCGAAGAGCTTCGCCATCGACGCCTCCTTCGCACAGGGCACGCCCGCCGTGCACAGGCGTGCCGCGTGCAGCGTGTACTGACGCGCGATCTCGACCTGCGTCGCCATGTCGGCGAGGTCGAAATTCACCGCCTGCAGCTCGAAGATCGGGCGGCCGTAGGCTTCGCGCTCCTTCGCGTATCGCACGGCCGCATCGAGTGCGGCACCCGCCACGCCGACCGCGATCGCCGCGATCGCCACCCGCCCTGCCGACAGCAAACCCATCGTGATGCGGTACCCCGCACCCTCGTCACCGAGCCGGTCGTCGCGCGACACGCGCAGATCGTCGAGCTGGATCTGCGCCGTGTGCGCCGTGTGTTGACCGAGCTTGCTTTCGACGCGCAGCACCTTGTAGGCCGGATCGCGCGGGTCGACGACGAAAAGGCTGTACCCCCGGGTGCCCGCCGACTTGTCGGTCTTCGCCATCACGATGCCGACGCCGGCTTCGCTGCCGTTCGAGATCCACTGCTTGGTGCCGTTCAGCACGTAGTGGTCCCCGTCGCGACGCGCCGACGTACGCATGGCCGCCGTGTCGGAGCCGGCGTGCGGCTCCGAAAGCAGATAGGCGCCGATCGTCTCGCCGCGCACCATCGCGGGCAGCCAGCGCCGCTTCTGTTCGTCGCTGCCGACCTGGTGGATCGTCATGCCGACGCTGTTGTGCACGTGAAGCAGCGTCGCGACGCCCGCGTCCGCCGCGGCGATCGCCTCGAGCGCCAGGCAATACTCGACGAAGCTGGCGCCCGATCCGCCGAACTCCTCGGACACGAGCATGCCGGTGAGGCCGACGTCGGCGAGCGCCTTCAGCTCGTCCTTCGGCCAGGCGCCGGTGCGATCGCGCTCGGCCGCGGTGGGCGCGATCACCTCGGCGGTGACCCTGCGCGCGGAGTCACGGATGAGGAGCTCCTGCTCGCTGAGAAATACCGACGACGCGTCGCTCATGCTGTCTCTCGCCTGCGTTGCACACACCCGGCGGCCGACGGGTCGCGAAGGGTCGCGAAGGCCGCCCGGGTCCGCGTGTTCCCGGAATCGGTGGATTTACTGTGTGTTCTGTGTTTCTACTTCTAGGTAAACAATATAGGCGTGAGGGTCGAGCGATGTCAATGCGAGCCCTTCGCCTCGGCGAGCAGCGCAGCCGTCTCGCGTCGTGCAACCCGGTACTCTTCGGCGATCCGGTCGATCACCTCGGCCGCCGGCCGGACGGCGTCCACGGCCGACACCGTATGACCGGCACTCCAGAGATCGACCCATCGCTTCGGTCCGCGCAGCTCCGACGAATAGGCGCTGAAGAGCTCCCTTGCGCGCTCGGGCGAAACCGGCTTCGCCATTTCGTCCGGATCGAGCCCGCAGGCGAGCAGCGACGGTCGCAGGAAGTTCGCATCCAGTCCGCTGATCCCGCGGGTGAGCGCGACGTCGTCGAGCGTGCTGCCCACGAGCATCGCCTTGTAGTCCTGCACGGCCATGCTTTCCTCGGTGGCGATGAAGCGCGTGCCCATCATGCCGAGATCGCAGCCCAGCACCCGGGCCGCCCACAGCGCCGCACCGTCGGAGATGCCGCCGGCGAGCACGAGCGGTCCGTCCCAGAGCGAACGCACCGCGCGCACGAAGGACATTCCGTTCGCCCACCCGGTGTGGCCCCCGGCGCCCGCGCTGAGCAGCACGAGTCCGTCGACGCCGGCCTCCAGCGCCTTCTCGGCATGGCGCAGCGAGGCGACGTCGGCCAGCACCGTGCAGCCGACGTCGTGCAGCGGGGCGATGATCGACTTCGGCGAACCGACGCTCGCGAGCACGAGCGGCACGCGATGCTTCAGCAGCACCGCGAGATCGGCCTCGAGCAGGTCGGGGCTCGAGCGCATGATGACGTTCGCGCACACCGGGGCGCAGGGACGTTCGGCCCTCGCGCAATCGTCCTCGATCTGCGTCAGCCAGCGATCGAGCTGGTCGGCGGTTCGTGCGTTCGGCGTCGGAAACGCGCCGATCACGCCGCTGCGGCATGCGGCCGAGACCAGCTCCGGCCCCGAGACGTGCAGCATCGGTGCGGCCATCAACGGGAGCCGCAGGTGCGAGGAAATCGACGACGGCAGACGCATCTGTTCCGGCGCTTCTACGAACCAGCTTTCACCAGCGGGCACTGGCTCTCCGCGAGCGGCTGAGCCGTCTGTTCCGCGGGAATCGTCGCGACCACCTTCAGGTAATCGAAGTCGTATTTCGACTCGCTCGGCTTCTTGACCTCGAACAGGTACGCCGGGTGGATCTTGCGGCCATCCGGACGCACCGAGCCCTTGCCGAACAGGGGATCGTCGGTGGGCATTTCCTTCATCCGGGCGATCACGGTCGTTCCATCGTCCGTGTTCGCCGCGTCGACCGCCTTCAGGTAATGAAGCACGCCGGAATACACGCCTGCGTGCACCGACGTCGGGTACTTGTTGCCATGGCGCGCCGCGAAGCGCTTCGACCATTCGCGCGTCTGCTCGTTCAGGTCCCAGTAGAAGGTCTGCGTCGTCTGCAGGCCCTGCGCCGCCTCGAGCCCGAGCCCGCTGATGTCGGGAATGAAGAGCAGGAACGCGACCAGCTTCTGGCCGCTCTTCGTCAGCCCGAATTCGGCCGCCTGCTTGATCGAGTTGATCGTGTCGGCACCGGCATTGCCCAGCCCGATGATCTTCGCGCCGGAGGCCTGCGCCTGCAGCAGGAACGAGGAATAGTCCTGCGTGCCGAGCGGCACCTTCGCGCTGCCCAGCACCTTGCCGCCGTTCTCCACGACGACTTTCGACAGCTCGCGCTCGAGCGAGTGGCCATAGGCGTAGTCTGCGGTCAGGAAGAACCAGGTGTCCCCACCCTGCCGGACGACGCCCGAGCCCGTGGCGTTCGCCTGCAGCCACGTGTCGTAGAGCCACTGGACGGTGTTCGGCGAGCAGCTCTTGCCGGAAAGCTCCGTCGTACCGGAGCCGACCGCGATGAAGGCCTTCCCCTTCTCGCGGGTGATCTGGTTGACGGCGAGCCCCACCGAAGAAGCGGGAACGTCGACGATCGCATCCACGCCTTCGGCGTCGTACCACTTGCGCGCGATCGCCGATCCGACGTCGGGCTTGTTCTGGTGATCGGCAAAGACGATCTCGACTTTCAGCTTCGAGCCGGTCGCCGCAACGTAATCTTCCGCGGCCATCTGCGCGGCCACCACGGAGCCGCGACCGGTCACGTCGGAATACGGACCCGACATGTCGTTCATGACGCCGATCCGGACGACGCCGCCCGAGATATCGGCCTGGGCCGCGCTCGCGACCGCGAATCCGGCACACGCGACGAGCGCGCGCAACAGCCTGTGTTTCATGGATCTCCCCTGACCAAGGCGCATGCGAGCTTCACGCTCGCCGCAGCGGAGCGGCCGAGCACGTGATTTACTCGCGATTAATCAACTTCGACTCTGAAGTAAATCGATGGTCGCACGAGGCGACAATTCGCGTCAACGCGCGCCATCGCGTGGGCCGGGGAGAGGAAAGAAGCAGGCGCGCTGCCGATTCCGAACGGAACGGCAGGGGCTCGACGCGCCGTGAGATTTGGGGTGGGCGATGGGATTCGAACCCACGACAACCGGAATCACAATCCGGGACTCTACCCCTGAGCTACGCCCACCATCGGGAATGGCCTGCCCGACAGGATTCGAACCTGTGACCCTCAGCTTAGAAGGCTGATGCTCTATCCAACTGAGCTACGGGCAGAATCGCGTCGGGCTTTCCGGGCATCGCGCATCCGATGCCCGGTGAGGCCGGCACATCGGGGAGCGTGATGGTCGGGGCGAGAGGATTCGAACCTCCGACATCTTGCTCCCAAAGCAAGCACTCTACCAGGCTGAGCTACGCCCCGGAGGAGGCGAATTGTAGCATTACGCCACCGAGCGTACGGCATCGGCGAGCCGTTCGGCCGTTCGCTGCGCGAGCGACGCCTCGCGCGCCTCGACCATCACGCGCAGCAGCGGCTCGGTTCCCGAAGGCCGGATCAGCACGCGGCCGGCATCGCCGAGCGCGCGCTCGGCGTCCTCGCTCGCGCGCCGCAGCGAGGCATCGCTGCGCCAGTCGAAGCCGCGCCGGATCGGCACGTTGATCAGCACCTGCGGGAACAGCTCGAGCCCGGCACAGGCCTCGGCGAGCGTCAGGCGGTTGCGGCGCATCGCGGCGAGCACCTGCAGCGCACTGATCGTTCCGTCGCCCGTCGAATGGCAGTCGAGGCACAGGATGTGTCCGGAGTTCTCGCCGCCGTAGCGCCAGCGCTTCTCGCGCAGCAGCTCGAGCACGTAGCGGTCGCCGACCTTCGCCCGCGCGAACGGGATGTCCATCGCCGCCAACGCCTGCTCGAAGCCGAGATTCGACATCAACGTGCCGACGACGCCTTCGACGCGTTCGTCGCGCGCCCGGTCGCGAACGATCGCGTACAGCAGCGCGTCGCCGTCGTAGAGCCGGCCGCTCGCATCGACCATCATCACGCGGTCGGCGTCGCCGTCGATGGCGATGCCCAGGTCGGCGCGCTGCGCGACGACTTCGCGCTGCAGCGCGGCGGTGTCGGTCGCGCCGCAGCCGTCGTTGATGTTGGTGCCGTTCGGCGAGACGCCGAGCGGGATCACGTCGGCGCCGAGCTCGTGGAACACGTGCGGCGCGGTGTGGTACCCGGCGCCGTTCGCGCAGTCGACGACGATGCGCAGGCCGCGCAGATCGAGGGCGCCGGGAAAGCTGCTCTTGCAGAACTCGATGTAGCGGCCCGGCGCGTCGTCGATGCGGCGCGCGCGTCCGAGGCGGGCCGACGGCACGCACTCGAGCGGCGCATCGAGCTGCGCCTCGATCGCCGCCTCCACCTCGTCGGGGAGCTTGTTGCCGTCGGCGGCGAAAAACTTGATGCCGTTGTCCTGATACGGATTGTGCGAGGCGCTGATGACGACGCCCGCCTGCAGCCGCAGCGCGCGCGTCAGGTACGCGATCGCCGGCGTCGGGATCGGCCCCGAGCGCAGCACGTCGACCCCGGCCGCGGAGAATCCCGCCTGCAGTGCGGCTTCGAGCATGTAGCCCGACACGCGCGTGTCCTTGCCAACGATGACGGTCGGACGCGCGCTGGCGCCGGCCAGTTGCGCCGCGCCCTCGATCGTCGCGCCCTCGGCACCCGCCAGCACCTTGCCGGCCGCGTAGCCGAGCCGCAGGACGAAATCGGGGGTGACCGGCGCTTCGCCGACACGCCCGCGTATGCCGTCGGTGCCGAAATACTTGCGTGCCATCGGGTGCGATTCTCCAGGATGGGATTCGGGTCGGCGCCGCCTCGGCGCGCTACGCGGCGTCGTCGATCGCCTGCCAGACGCGCAACGCGTCGCGCGTCTCGGCCACGTCGTGCACGCGTACGATGCGCGCGCCGCGCAGCACCGCCGCCAGCATCGCCGACAGGCTGCCGGCGAGTCGATGATCGACGTCACGTCCGGTGAGCGCTCCGATCATCGACTTGCGCGAGACGCCCACGAGCACCGGCAGGCCGAGCGCGGCGAGCTCGTCGAGTGCACCGAGCAGCTGAAGATTGTGACGCAGCGTCTTGCCGAAGCCGATGCCCGGGTCGATCACGATGCGATCGCGATCGATGCCCCCCTCGACGGCGGCCGAGACGCGCCCGGCAAGGAAGTCCTCCACCTCGCCGACCACGTCGTCGTAGTGCGGCGCCTGCTGCATCGTTCCCGGCTCGCCCTGCATGTGCATCAGGCATACCGCGCAGTCGGAGGCGCGCACCGCATCGAGCGCACCGGACGCCTGCAGCGCGTCGATATCGTTGATGAGGTCCGCGCCGTGCTCGAGCGCCGCGCGCATCACCTCGGGGCGACGCGTGTCCACCGAGAGCGGCCGTCCGCAGTCGCGCAGCGCGTCGAGCACCGGCACGACGCGACGGATCTCCTCGTCCGGCGGGACCGGCGCGGCGCCGGGACGCGTCGATTCGCCTCCGATGTCGAGCAGGTCGGCGCCCTCGTCGATCAGGCGCCGCGCGTGCCTCGTCGCGGCTTCGAGCGAAGCGTGCCGGCCGCCGTCGGAGAACGAATCGGGCGTGACGTTGAGCACCCCCATCACGAGCGGGCGCTCGAGCGAAAGGACGAACCGCCCGCAGCGCAGGCGCCGGGGCGGTTCGAACGGGAGCATCGGGACGGAACGCGAGGCGCGGCGGCGCAGCGTCCGCCGACGCCGACCGGAGCGGTCAGGACGCGGCCGGCTCGGCGGGGCCCGCGGGCTGCGGGGCGGGCGCGATCACGCCGCCCGTGCTCGAGCCGCTGCTGCCGCCGCCGCTGGGCGACGAACGCTCCTTCGGCGGACGCGGCGGGCGCCCGGCCATGATGTCGTCGATCTGGTCGGAGTCGATGGTTTCCCATTCGAGCAGCGCCTTGGCCATCGCCTCGACCTTGTCGCGGTTCTCCTCGAGGATCGCGCGGGCGCGTGCGTACTGCTCGTCGATGATCCGCCGGATCTCGCTGTCGACCTTGCGCATCGTCTCCTCGGACATGTTCGTCGTCTTCGTGATCGAACGTCCGAGGAAGATCTCGCCCTCGTTCTCTGCGTAGACCATCGGCCCGAGCAGGTCGCTCATCCCGTAGCGCGTGACCATGTCACGCGCGATCTGCGTGGCGCGCTCGAAGTCGTTCGACGCACCGGTGGTCATCTGGTTCATGAAGATCTCCTCGGCGATGCGCCCGCCGAAGAGCACCGCGATCGTGCTGAGCATGCGCTCGCGGTCCATGCTGTAGCGATCGCCCTCGGGCAGCTGCATCGTGACGCCGAGCGCCCGACCGCGCGGGATGATCGTGACCTTGTGCACCGGGTCGGTCTTCGGAACGATGCGCGCGACCACCGCGTGGCCCGACTCGTGGTAGGCCGTGTTGCGACGCTCGTCCTCGGGCATGACGATCGAGCGGCGCTCGGCGCCCATGATGATCTTGTCCTTCGCGCGCTCGAAATCGTGCATCTCCACCAGGCGCGCGTTGCGCCGGGCGGCGAACAGCGCCGCCTCGTTCACGAGGTTGGCGAGATCGGCGCCCGAGAAGCCCGGCGTGCCGCGCGCGATGACGTCGGCGCGCACGTCGGGGCCCATCGGCACCTTGCGCATGTGCACGTTCAAGATCTGCTCGCGGCCACGGATGTCGGGCAGCGGCACGACCACCTGCCGGTCGAAGCGGCCCGGACGCAGCAGCGCCGGGTCGAGCACGTCGGGCCGGTTGGTGGCGGCGATGACGATCACGCCCTGGCCGGCCTCGAAGCCGTCCATCTCGACGAGCAGCTGGTTCAGCGTCTGCTCGCGCTCGTCGTTGCCGCCGCCCAGGCCCGCCCCGCGCTGGCGGCCGACGGCGTCGATCTCGTCGATGAAGATGATGCACGGCGCGTGCTTCTTCGCCTGCTCGAACATGTCGCGCACGCGCGCGGCGCCGACGCCGACGAACATCTCGACGAAGTCGGAGCCCGAGATCGAGAAGAACGGCACTTTCGCCTCGCCGGCGATCGCGCGCGCGAGCAGCGTCTTGCCGGTGCCGGGCGAGCCGACCATCAGCACGCCGCGCGGAATGCGCCCGCCGAGCTTCTGGAACTTCGACGGGTCGCGCAGGAACTCGACGAGCTCCTGCACCTCTTCCTTGGCCTCGTCGCAGCCGGCGACGTCGGCGAAGGTGATGGTGTTGTTGTTCTCGTCGAGCATTCGCGCGCGCGACTTGCCGAACGAGAAGGCCCCGCCGCGCCCGCCTCCCTGCATCTGGCGCATGAAGAACACCCAGACGCCGATCAGCAGCAGCATCGGGAACCACGAGACGAAAATGTTCAGCAGCAGCGACTGCTCTTCCTCGGGCTTGGCGTTGACCTGCACGCCGTACTTCATCAGGTCGCCGACCATCCAGATGTCGCTGGGCGAGTAGACGATCGCGCTGCGGCCGTCCTTCGTGCGCACGCGCAGCGTGCGGCCGTCGACGACGACGCTGTCGATGCGCCCTTCGCGCGCCTCGGCCATGAACTGCGAATACGGCATGTCGACGCCGCGCGTCTGCCGCGTGTCGAACTGCTTGAAAACGGTGAACAGGACCAGTGCGATGACCAGCCAGATCGCCGCTTTCGAGAACACGTTGTTCACTCACCCACTCCTTCGCGGCCGGTCGGCCGGCGGGCGGTTCCGAATTCGGACCGCCGGTTTCGGACTCCACATTCTACGCGGAACTTGACGAACGCCCGGCCGATACGGTAGTGCCGCACGCCGGATGCGCAAGTGCGATTCCGCCGTCACGCCCCCGACCCGCCGACGAGCGGCCTGCGCGGCCGACGGCCGAGCAGATAGGTCTCGGCCGAGGCACTGCGCGACGCCTCCGGCTTTCGCACCAGGACCTCGAAGAAGTTCCGGCGGAAGGCCTCGACGATCTGGCTGTAGCCGCTGCCGTGAAAGCATTTGACGAGCAGGGCGCCCTCGCCTTTCAGGTGGCGTACCGCAAAGTCGATCGCGAGCTCGGCGAGGTCGGCCATCCGTGCGGCATCGGCGGCCGCGACGCCGCTCAGATTGGGGGCCATGTCGGAGATCACAAGATCGACCGCGGTGTCGCCGAGCGCCGCCTCGAGCCGCTCCAGCGTCTCGGCCTCGCGCAGGTCGCCCTGCAGGAACTCGACGCCGGGAACCGGCTCCATCGGCAGCAGGTCGACCGCGAGGATCCGTCCGTCGAGGCCCGCCTCGGCGCACCCCGGGCGGGCCAGCCGTTCGCGCAGGACCTGGCTCCAGGCGCCGGGGGCGCTGCCCAGGTCGACGACGACCATGCCCCGCCGGACGAGCCGGTCGCGGCGATCGATCTCGAGCAGCTTGAAGGCCGCGCGCGAGCGGTAGCCGTGCTTCTGCGCGAGCTTGACGTACGGATCGTCGAGATGGCGCGCGACCCACGCGCGGCTCGTGCGGTTCTTCTTCTTCGCGTTCGCGCCCGCCCGTCCCGCCGTTGCGCCGCCGGTTGTTCGACCGGCTTTCCCGTGCCGGGTCCCGTGCCTGTTCACGGTGTCGTTCCCCTCGTTGTCCGCCCCGTCGCCCCCTGCCCGTCCCCGCGCCGTCCTCCGCTCGTCCTCCGCCGGTCCCCCGGCTCGTCCCTCCGCAATCCCCCGCGCATTCGCCCGGATGTCATTCGCATATCCCCCGTTCATCCCCGCGCCGTCCCCCGGTTCGTCCGGCGCTCGTCCCCGCGTTGTCGACCGCTTTTCCCCGAGGTTGTCCACAGGCCCGGAGCAACGTCGCGCTCACTCCGCGTTTGCTCCACTTGCGAGCGGCGCGCCCTCCATCCAAACTGGCAGATTGGCCCGCGCACCCCGGCAATCGATCCCACTCCCCGAATGGCCACGACTCCCTTTCCTCTTCCGATCATGCTGGACACCGCCGACCGGAAAGCGCTGCGGGCGCGCGCGCACCATCTCGATCCGGTCGTCATGATCGGTGAATCCGGCCTCACGCGCGCCGTGCTCGACGAAACCGACCGCGCGCTGCGCGCGCACGAGTTGATCAAGGTGCGCGTGCTCGGCGACGATCGCGCCCAGCGGCAGGCGATGTCGACCGAGATCTGCTCGGCACTCGGCTGCACGGCCGTGCAGTCGATCGGCAAGCTGCTCGTACTGTACCGGCCACGCCCGATCGAGGACGGCCCGCGAGGCGACGAGCCGCACGTGCCGAAGAAGCGCGCCGCCCAGGGCGTCACGGCTCCGAGGAAGCCGGGATCGCGTGCGGGCAAGGCGACGAAGCGCACGACGGGCGGCGCGACCGGCGCACGCGTGACGACGAAACGGGCGATCGACGGCGCGGCGAAAGGCCGCAGCACGGCGAAGCGGACCGCGAGCGGCACGACGAATGCGCGCACGGGCAAGGCGGCGCCGAGGGAACGACCGGCCGCGCGCACGGGCGCCCCTCGCGCCGGGAAGCCCGCCCCGACGAGGGCCGCGTCGAAAACGCGCGGGGGCGCCACCCAGCGCAGCACGCGCGGCGTCCGGACCACCGGCCGGACGAAGAAAGGCTGACGCGAAGGAAGCGGTCGCGTCCGCGCCGCTACTCGTAGCGGACGTCGAGCACTTCGAACTCGCGCACGCCGCCCGGCGCGCGCACCTCGGCCACGTCGCCCACCTCGCGCCCGATCAGCGCGCGCGCGATCGGGCTCGACACCGAGATCCGCCCCTCCTTGATGTCGGCCTCGTCGTCGCCGACGATCTGGTAGCGCACTTTCTCGCCCGAGGAGAGGTCCTCGAGCTCGACGGTGGAGGCGAAGACGACGCGGCCGTCGGCGTCGAGCTGGCTCGGGTCGATGATCTGCGCGTTGGCGAGCTTCGTCTCGATTTCGGCGATGCGTCCCTCGATGAACGCCTGGCGCTCGCGCGCCGCGTCGTATTCGGCGTTCTCGGATAGGTCGCCTTGCGCGCGCGCCTCGGCGATCGCCTGGATGATGCTCGGCCGCTCGACCGACTTCAGGCGTTGCAACTCCTCGCGCAGCAGCTCGGCGCCGCGCTTCGTGAGCGGGACGGTGGCCATCGGACTTCCCCGGATCGGTGCGGACGCATCGGATGCGTCGTCAAAAGAATTCGGATCGCCGGGGCGGGCTGCGTCGCGACCGGGCGACGCGCCGGACCGGGCGATCCGTCGATGCCCTCACTCTAACGCAAAAGACCCGCGCTGCGCGAGGGCGCGCAACCGCCCGCCGCGCGGAAAGGCCGCGCGGCGCGGCTCAATGCGCGAGCCGCGCGTGCAGCTCCTGCAGCGAATAGACCTCGAGCTGCTGCATCGTGCGCATGCCCTGCACCGCGGCGATCGCCCCGGCGATCGTCGTGAAATAGGTCACGCGCTGCGCCAGCGCAGTGGTGCGGATCGCGCGCGAGTCGGCGATCGCGCCGCGCTTTTCCTCGACGGTGTTGAAGACGAGCGAAACCTCGCCGTTCTTCAGCAGGTCGACGACGTGCGGGCGTCCTTCCTGCACCTTGTGCACCGGGGCGACCGGAACGCCCGAGGCGGCGATCGCGGCGGCGGTGCCCTTGGTCGCGACGAGCGCGAAACCCAGCTCGTGCAGCTGGCGCGCGAGCGCGACCGCTTTCGGCTTGTCGGCGTTGCGTACCGAGATGAACACGGTGCCCGATTCGGGCAGCCGCACCCCGGCGCCGAGCTGCGACTTGACGAAGGCCTCGCCGAAGGAGACGCCCACGCCCATCACCTCGCCGGTCGACTTCATCTCGGGGCCGAGCAGCGTGTCGACGCCGGGGAACTTGACGAAGGGGAACACCGCCTCCTTGACCGAGTAGTACGGCGGGACGACCTCGCGCGTGATGCCCTGCTCGGCGAGCGGGCGCCCGACCATGCAGCGTGCCGCGATCTTCGCCAGCGGCAGGCCGGTCGCCTTCGAGACGAAGGGCACGGTGCGCGAGGCGCGCGGATTGACCTCCAACACGTACACCGTGCCGTTGCCGTCGAGCGTGGCGTCCTGCTGGATCGCGAACTGCACGTTCATCAGCCCGCAGACGTTCAGCGCGCGCGCCATCAGCGCGGTCTGGCGCTTCAGCTCGGCCACCGTCGCCAGCGACAGCGAGTACGGCGGCAGCGAGCAGGCGGAATCGCCCGAGTGCACGCCGGCCTGCTCGATGTGCTCCATCACGCCGCCGATGAAGACCTGCTCGCCGTCGGCGACGCAGTCGACGTCGACCTCGATCGCGTCGTTCAGGAACCGGTCGAGCAGCACCGGGCTGTCTTCCGACACCTTGACCGCCTCGCGCATGTAGCGCTCGAGGTCGCGCTGCTCGTGCACGATCTCCATCGCGCGACCGCCCAGCACGTAGCTCGGGCGCACGACGAGCGGATAGCCGATCTCGCCGGCGAGCGCGAGCGCCTGCTCCTCGGTGCGCGCGATGCGGTTCGGCGGCTGCTTCAGCCCGAGGTCGTTGAGCAGCTGCTGGAAGCGTTCGCGGTCCTCGGCGACGTCGATCGATTCGGGCGAGGTGCCGACGATCGGCACCCCGTTGGCCTCGAGCGCCAGCGCGAGCTTCAGCGGCGTCTGCCCGCCGTACTGGACGATGACGCCGACCGGCTTCTCGAGCGCGACGATCTCGAGCACGTCCTCGAGCGTGAGCGGCTCGAAATACAGGCGGTCGGAGGTGTCGTAGTCGGTCGAGACGGTCTCGGGGTTGCAGTTGACCATGATCGTCTCGTAGCCGTCGTCGCGCAGCGCGAACGCGGCGTGCACGCAGCAGTAGTCGAACTCGATCCCCTGGCCGATGCGGTTCGGGCCGCCGCCGAGCACGATGATCTTGCGCCGGTCGGTCGGCTGCGCCTCGTTCTCCTCCTCGTAGGTGGAATAGAGATACGCGGTGTCGGTGGCGAACTCCGCGGCGCAGGTGTCGACGCGCTTGTAGACCGGACGCACGCCGAGCGCGTACCGCCGGGCGCGTACGGTGTCGGCGTTCGTCTCGAGCAGGCGCGCCAGGCGCCGGTCGGAAAAACCCTTCGCCTTCAGCCAGTGCAGCTCGTCCCTCGAGAGCGCGTCGAGCCGCATGCCCTTCAGGCGTCGCTCGACGTCGACGAGCTCCTCGACCTGCGCGAGGAACCACGGGTCGATGCCCGACTCCTCGCGCACCTCCTCGACGCTCATGCCGACGCGGAACGCGTCGGCGACGTAAAGCAGCCGCTCGGGCCCCGGCTCGCCGAGCTCGTTGGCGATCTCGTCGCGATCGTCGCTTCGCTCGTCGAGCCCGTCGATGCCGGTCTCCAGGCCGCGCAGCGCCTTCTGCAGGCTCTCCTGGAACGTCCGGCCGATCGCCATCACCTCGCCCACCGACTTCATCTGCGTGGTGAGGTGCGGATCGGCGAGCGGGAATTTCTCGAAAGCGAAACGCGGCACCTTGGTCACGACGTAGTCGATCGTCGGCTCGAAGGACGCCGGGGTCGCCCCGCCGGTGATCTCGTTGCGCAGCTCATCGAGCGTATAGCCGACGGCGAGCTTCGCGGCGATCTTCGCGATCGGGAAGCCGGTGGCCTTCGACGCGAGCGCCGACGAGCGCGAGACGCGCGGGTTCATCTCGATGACGATCATCCGCCCGTCGACCGGGCTGATCGCGAACTGCACGTTCGAGCCGCCGGTCTCGACGCCGATCTCGCGCAGGATCGAGATCGACGCGTCGCGCATCAGCTGGTACTCGCG
>DATGRE010000171.1:0-16076 GCA_035303885.1 Zeimonas sp.
TCGCGCTTCGCCGGTGATCGCCGAAGCCGCCGCTGCGCAGAAGGCGGGCGCGTAGCGTTGCGCGCGATTCAACGGGCCGGCTTGAGCGCCTTCACGTAGCAGCCCCCGCGCAGCGCGGCGACGTGCAGGATCGCGCCGACGCGATCGAGCGCGAGCATCGTGTGCGCGAGCGCCGGCGGCATGTCGCCGGCCGGAACGAAGCGCCAATAGCCGCTCTCGACCGGGTGCAACTGCGCCTCGCGCAGCAGCAGCGGCCACTCGCGGGGCGCGACGAAACGATCGGTGCTCAGGTGGCGCGTATCGAGCCCCAGCAGCGGAGCGAGACGGGTGTACCAGAGCGCGCCGCCGTTCGGCGACAGGCAGACGAAGGCGCCGCCCGGGCGCAGCACCCGCGCGACTTCTCTAAGGACCGCGCGCTGATCCGTCATGTGCTCGAACGCGCCGACGCACAGCACGAGGTCGGCGATCTCGTCGTCGACGCTCGACATGCGTTCGGCGCGCTCGACGGCGAGCCGGATGCGATCGTCTCGGTCGTGCGGCTCGCACCGCGCCCGAGGTCCCGACCCACCCTGCGACACCCGTGCGCCTCGGCTGCCCCGCGCTCTCTTCTTCGCCTCGGCGGCTTCGATCATCGCCGGCGACGCGTCGATCCCGATGGCGGCGTCGAAGGCGTCGGCGAGCGCGAACAAATGCATCCCGTTGCCGCAACCGATCTCGACCAGCAGCGAGCGGCGCGGCGGCAGCAGCCGCCGGATCAGCGCGAGCCTGCACTGCAGGCCCGCGCCGGCGTCCCCGTGCAGGTCGCGATACGCCGGCGCGAGCTCGTCGAAGAATCGCACGACGTCGTCGGGGCCCTGCACGTCGCGTGTCTTCAGGCGTGGGGCGCGCACCGGCGCAGCGGCGGACAGTGCCCGCGGACGATACAGATCGATCACCGCCCGTGCGAACGATGCGGCGAGCAGGATCGTCATCGCGACGACGAGGGGCTCGTAGAGGCGCGGAAAAGGCGTGAACGCGGCGATCAGCGCGCTCGTCATCGCGACGAAGACCCAGCGCCCGAGCCGGCTGCGCCTTTCCTTCGGCGCGGGCGGCCGGGCGAGCATCAGGAACACGACGAACGCGTAGCGCAGCAGCCCGGGCAGCAGGATCCAGGCGCCGAAGCGTCCGGCCTCGTGCAGCAGCAGGCACAGCACGAGCATCAGCAGCGCGTCGGCCTCCTTGTCGAAGTACTCCCCGAATTCGGAGGCCAGCCCCTGGCGCCTCGCGAGCCAGCCGTCGACGCCGTCGAGCGCGAAGACTGTGATGGCGCAGGCGACGACGGCCGATGGTCCGTATCCCGCCAGCGGCGGCAGCGCGAGCGTGCCCAGCAACCGGATCGTGGTGACCCAGTTGGCGGATCCGAAATGCCGATGCGTCCGGGAAAGCGCGTACCGGCGGTGGATCAGCGCCGCGAACGAAACGGCTGCAGGCCCGAGCAACCACCACGCGGCCTCCAGCGAAACGGCCAGCGCGGCGCCGGCGAGCACGACGAGCGCATGCCGCCGGCACCAGTCGACGAGCGGGTCGGCCGCTTCGTGCAGTGCCGGCGCAGCGGTGACCATGCCGCGCGACGATGCATGCCGCCGCTACTGGCCGGCGCCGGTTCCTCGGGCGCCCGGTGTCGGCATCGCCACCATCACCGGCTGCCCCGGCGCGCTGCAGCCGGCGTCGCAGCAACGCCCCGGCTGCCGGTTGCGCGTGATCGGGCGCTGCGCATCGGCGAGCACGCCACGCTCGAGCAGCCGCTCGACCAGCTCGACCTTGCTGCCCACCGGATAGTTGCGCCAGATCTCCTGCTTCATCGCCGCGGGCGAGCCGCCGCCGTGCAGGCTGATCAGCGAATACCAGCCTCCCTGATAGGACGCGGTCAGGTCCTCCAGGAAGCGTGCCGTCTCGATGCGCCGGTCGTAGGGCACGTCGGGATTGGCGCGCAGCACCTCGGCCAGCGTCGCCGCGGTGGCGGGGTTGTGGTCCTCGTCCGGACCGGGCAGCGCCACGACGAGCCCGCCCGAGACCTCGTGCGCGAGTCGATGCATGTCGTAGATCTGGGTGGCGAGCAGCAGCTTGCCGATGTTGGCGAACACCGGATCGGGCATGAACACGCCGCTCGCCTCGTCGCGCGTCGCGTAGACGCTGGCGGCGACGCCGCAGGCGTAGAAGCCCTCGACGATCTTGATCAGCTCGACCATCGGTTCGCGCAGGCTGCTCTTCGCACCGGGATCGTCGAAGCCGTTCGCCTCGCACATCAGCGCGCCGGCGCCGATCAGCAGATCACCGAATCCGGCACGCGCGGCGATGCACGTGTGCCGATGATGCGTGGCATAGCTGTAGGTGAGCACGTGACTGTGTTCCCAGGCGCCGTCGAAGAACACGCGGTCCCACGGAACGAAGACGCGATCGAAGACGACGACCGCCGTCGACTGCCCGTAGCGGCGCGAGAAGAGCGCGGCGCCGTGCTCGAGCTTCTCGCCGGGGCGCCCGGCGGGCCGCGCGACGATGGTCACGCCCGGTGCGTCGACCGGGACCGCGCAGCAGACGGCGAAGTCGGCGTCCTCGCGTCCCATGTTCCGGCTCGGCATCACCATCAGCTCGTGCACGTAGGGCGCGCCGGTGACGATCGCCTTGGTGCCGCTGATCACGATGCCCTTCGCGTTGCGCTCGACGACGTGCACGTAGGTGTCGGGATTGGCCTGCTCGTGCGGCCGACGGCTGCGGTCGCCCTTGGCGTCGGTCATCGCGATGCCGAGCGTCAGATCCTCGTCCTGGATGCGGTCGCGGTACGCCTCGAAGCGCTCGCGGTGCTCGGTCGAGCCGCGTGCATCGTCGATCGCCGCCACCGCCTGGGCCAGTCCGCCGAAGGCGTCGTGCACGAGATAGCGCTGCGCGCAGCCGGTTTCCTGGCACAGCAGCCGCACCGCCTCGAGCTTGTTCAGCAGGTCGCCCGCGGACTCGTCGACGTGCAGCATCCGGTTGACGATGCGGTTGCGCTTCGACTGGTTGGCGAGCGCCACCGGTGCGTACTGCGGGTCGCGTGCGAAGTCGTAGGTGAAGGCGAGTGCATTCACGCCGGGGCGCAGCAGCGGCTCGTCGGCCACGTTCTCGATGCGGCGGCCGTCGACGTACACCACCGGGTGCAGGCGGCGCAGCGATTCGCGGTATTCGTCCCCGCTCATCAGCGTCGCGCTCGTGGGGGCGGCGTCGGCGATATCCATGGAGTCTCCTCTTCGTTCACGTGAATGGTCCGATCGGCGAAGATCACCGGTATCGAGCCGGCCGGTCAATGTTTACACTCGATGCGCGTTCCAGGTTCCGGAACCGGAGTCGGTGAAGGGAGAAGCAATGGATGCGATCGATGTCGCGCGCTGCGCGCTCGTCCTGGTCGACTACCAGGCACGGCTGATGCCCGCGATCCACGATGGCGCGAACGTCGTCCGCGCGGCGGTGCAGCTGGCGTCGGCCGCCCGGGTGCTCGGGATACCGGTGATCGGCACGGAGCAGAATCCGCAGGGGCTGGGGCCGAACGTCGACGCGGTGCGTGCGCTGTGCGAAGTCACCGTCGCGAAACGGCATTTCGACGCCTGCGAGGACGCGCTGTGCGCGACCGTCGACGAGCGCGCGCCGCGGACGCGCCAGATCGTGGTGGCAGGCTGCGAGGCGCACGTCTGCCTGCTGCAGACCGCGCTCGGCCTGCTGCGTCGCGAACGCCGCGTCTGGGTGGTGGAGTCCGCCTGCGGCTCGCGTCGTCCGTCGGATCATCGCCTCGCCATGCAGCGGCTGCGGCAGGCCGGCGCCACCATCGTCTCGCCGGAGATGGTGCTCTTCGAGTGGCTGGGATCGAGCGAGCACGAGCATTTCCGGCAGGTGCTCGAGATCGTGAAGCAGGTGCCGGCGGACGGCGGCTGAGCCGGCGCTCGCCCGCTCGGATATCGCGCGGACATCGCGCGCCCGGCCCGGCGCGCGGACTTTGCGCGCCGTTCCCGCATCGGCGGTACGATGAGCCGTCGTCCCTGCCGAGAACGAGGCCGTCCGGTGCACGCGCTGCCCCGCTTCGACGAACGCTTCGCGATTCCCGAGGAGATGGCGTTCCTGCGCCCGCTCGCGAGCCGGCTCGTCGCGCATCGGCGCTGGATGCGCGAGCGCCCCTTCGTCACGCTGAGCTGGGCGCAGAGCCTCGACGGCAGCCTCGCGTACTCGCGCTCGCGTCCGTACGCGCTCAGCTGCGGCAAGACGCTCGAGATGGCGCACCAGCTGCGTGCCCTGCACGACGCACTGCTGGTCGGCGTGAACACCGTGCTCAGCGACGACCCTCAGCTCACGGTGCGGTACTGCCTCGGCGACGATCCGCAGCCGGTGATCCTCGACAGCACGCTGCGCTTTCCGGAGAGCGCGCGGCTGCTGCAGCACCCGTCGCACCGGCCGATCCTCGTCACCACCGAGCGCGCATCGCAGGCGAAGGCGGCACGGCTCGCCACGCTCGGCGCGCGCGTGCTGCGGGCGGCGTGCTCGCGCGATGGACGCGTCGACCTCGGCGACGCGCTCGACCGCCTGGCCGCACTCGGCCTGCATTCGGTGATGATCGAGGGCGGCGCCCAGGTCATCCAGTCGGTTCTCGCCGCGCAGCGCGTCGACTACTGCGTGGTGACGATCGCCCCCAAGCTCCTGGGCGGCGTCAAGGCACTCGAGCGCCCGTGCGCCGCGCAGGGCGAAGCGCCGCTCGCGATCGCCGATTGCCGCTTCCAGGCGCTGGGCACCGATCTCGTCGCATACGGGCCGCTGGCGCTTCCATGAAGGCGCGCGCGATCCATCACGTCGCGCAGCGCAAGGTCGCGGTCGGCCACGCGAGCCTGCCCTCGCTCGGCGCCGACGCCGTGCTGATCCGCACGCTCTACTCGGCGATCAGCCCCGGCACCGAGTCGCTCGTCTTCGAAGGACGCATCCCCGCCGGGATGCCGCTCGATGCGCGCATCTCGAGCCTGCAGCACGGAGCCGCCTATCCGTTCGCCTATGGCTACGCGCTGGTCGGCGAGGTGGTCGATGTCGGCGAGCGCGTCGATCGCGGATGGCTGCAGCGGCGCGTCTTCGCCTTCCATCCGCACCAGGACTACGCGGTGGTTCCGATGCGCGACGTCGTCGCGATCCCGGCCGAAATCGAGCCGCTCGCGGCGCTGTTCCTGCCGAACATGGAATCGGCCGTGAGCTTCGCCCTCGACGCCGAACCGCGAATCGGCGAACGCGCCCTCGTGTTCGGGCAAGGCATCGTCGGGCTGCTGACCGTCGCACTGCTCGGCGAATTCCCGCTCGCCCTGCTCGCGAGCGTCGACCCCATCGCACGACGGCGCGAACGTTCGCTCGCGCTCGGCGCGCAATGTGCGATCGACCCCGCGGATCGCGCGCAGTTCGCCGCGTTGCGCGAGCGCCTGTTCACCGGCCGCGACGACGACGGCGCCGACTTCGCGATCGAGCTGTCGGGCGATGCGGCGGCGCTGAACCAGGCGATCGAGCTCGCCGGCTTCGATGCGCGCATCGTCGTCGCCTCGTGGTACGGCGCGGGCCCGGCCGCACTCGAGCTGGGCGGCCATTTCCATCGCCGGCGCATCGCGCTCGTCTCGAGCCAGGTCAGCCGCATCGCGCCGCGACTTTCGGGCCGCTGGAGCGCGGGCCGCCGGCTCGAGCTCGCGTGGCGGGCGATCGCCCGCATCGAGCCGCAGCGGTTCGTCACGCACCAGTTCCGCTTCGACGACTGCCAGCACGCCTTCGAGCTCGTGAGCGCGCGCGGCGACGGCGTGCTGCAGGCAGTTTTTGAGTACCGCTGAAAGGGGAGCGACGCGACGCGATGTACCAGCTGTCGATCACGCGCGACTTCATCGCCCGGCACCGGCTCGTCGGCGCCGACTGGGGACCGGAGAACGAAGCGCACAGCCACCGGTACCGCGCCGAGATCCTCGTCGAAGGACGCGAGCTCGACGAGCACGGATTCCTGGTCGATCTCGTCGCGCTGCGCGATGCGGTCGACGAGGTCGTCGCGCAGTTCGGCGAGCGGATGCTCAACGAGCTGCCTGCGTTCGCCGGATTGAACCCGAGCCTGGAGCACTTCGCGCGCATCTTCCACGCGATGCTCGCGCCGCGCCTGCACGATAGCCTCGCCCTGACCGTGCGGCTATGGGAGAACGACCGCGACTGGGCGTCGTACCGGAAGTGACCGAGCCCGAACGCAGCGCGTCGCGCATCGAGCTGATGCACCCGCCGCTCGATCGGCCGTCGGGCGGAAACGTCTACGACCGTGCGCTCGTCGACGCCGCCCGGCGCGCGGGCGCGCCCCTGTCCGGCATCGCCGTCGACCTCGGCGACGTCGAGCGGCGCTTTCGCGAGCGCAGCCCGGCCTTGCGCGTCTGGGACGGGCTGCTGCTCGAGCGCCTCGCCGCGCACGGCGCCCTCGAACGCGGAAACTACGCCGTGCTGCTGCACTGGCTGCCCTCGCACGACCCGTCTCTGGATGCCGACGAACGCCGCCGACGCGAGGCGATCGAGGACCGGATCGTGCGCGGCGCCGGATTCGTCGTGACGAATGGCGCGCCATCGGCCTGCGCACTGCGCGCGCGCCATCCGGGACTGCCGATCTCGATCTGCGAGCCGGGCGTGCGCGAGGCGTTCCTTGCCGTGCGGCGCGCGCACCGGCCGATGCGCGCGCACGAAGCCGTCGAGCTGCTCACGGTGAGCAACCTCGTCCCGGCGAAATCGCTCGTCGAGACGCTTGCGGTGCTCGCATCCCTGGCCGCACTGCCCTGGCGCTGGCACATCGTCGGCGACCGCGACGCCGATCCCGACTACGCGCGACGCTTTGCGCGCACCGTGCGCGGACTCGGCCTCGCCGATCGCGTGACGCTGCACGGCCCGCTCGAGGCCGACGCGGTCGTCGAGCGGATGGACCGGGCCGATGCATTCGTCTTTCCGAGCCGCTTCGAATCCTACGGCATGGTGCTCGCCGAGGCAGCGGCACGGGGACTGCCGGTGCTCGCGACGCGCGTGGGCATCGCACCGCGGCTCTTTCGCGACGGTGTCGACGCGCTCCTGGTGCCGCCCGACGACCCTGCCGCACTCCAGAGCGCGCTGCGCAGGATGATCGCCGACGCCGCGCTGCGCATGCGCTTTCGCGACGCCCTGCGCCGCCTGCCCCGACCCCGTTCCTTCGACGACACGCTCGCGGCGTTCCTCGCCGCGATCGAATCGCATCGAATTCGCGCTCGCCCCGCGAACTCGACGCGCGGGTCGACGCCCGCGCGGGATATCACCGAACCGGCCGCAGACTAGCGTTGCCCGCGCTGCGATTCGTCGCCGCCGCGCGCACGCTTGAAGCCGGCTTCCGAAGCCGGCACGGCGCGCGTCGCCGCGTCGGCGACGGGCGTCGTCCGGCGCGCGCAACCCTGCTCGTCGAGCAGGCACGCCAATGCGGCGACGACGAACAGATACGAGCCGCCCTGGGCGGCCACCGGTTGGGGTTGCGCGACGAGCCGGTGCGCGTCGACCCACGCGGTGCGCGCGTTCTCGTAGCGAACGAGCACCTTTCCGGTCTCCGCCCGCACGCGAACCGCTTGCGCCCGGCCGGGCTGCTCGCCCTCGACGCGATAGGTCAGCCCGGACACCACGCGCCCGGCCGGCTCCGCGGCCGCCGGCGGGACGAAGGACGCGCAGGCGAGGCACGAGAGCGCGAGCGGAACGATGCGCATGCCGATGGCTCCTCGCCGTCGGCGCTTCGGATTTCGAAATGCGCTCGCTGCGGCGGCAGCAGCGCCGCAGCAACCCGAGCGCCCGGCGCCCACCCGCGCGGGGCCGGCCGCCGACGAGGAACCGGCAAGCTCGACCGCGGGTGCGCAATACTGACGGGTCGTCGTGCTCGCACACCGGTGCGCATGACCGCCGGCGACGGGAGGCTGCGATGAAAGGGCTCGAGGACTGGAGTGCCGGAGATCGCTACGAGCCCTACGTCGGCCGATGGAGCCGGCGCGTCGCCGCGCCATTCCTCGCCTGGCTCGGGCGTCCCGCCGGCCTCGACTGGCTCGACCTGGGCTGCGGTACCGGCGCGCTGTCGCAGGCGATCCTCGAGCAGTGCGCGCCTCGTCGCGTCGTCGGCATCGATGCCTCCGAGGCCTTCGCCACGTACGCGCGCGCGCATTGCACCGATCCGCGCGTGCGTTTCACGGTCGCCGACGCGCGTGCCCTTCCCTTCGACGCATCGTCGTTCGACGCGGTCGTCAGCGGGCTGATGCTGAATTTCGTTGCCGAGCCCCGGCAGGCGCTAAACGAGATGATCCGCGTCGCGCGGCCGCAGGCCGTCGTCGGCGCCTATGTCTGGGACTACGCGCAGGGAATGCAGATGATGCGCGCGTTCTGGGACGCGGCGGTCGCGCTCGATCCGGACGCCGCGACGCTGGACGAGGCACGGCGCTTTCCGATGTGCTCGCCGCAGGGCCTGTCCGCGCTGCTGGTCGATGCCGGGATCGTCGACGTGCAGGTTCGCGCGATCGACACGACGACGCGCTTTCGCGACTTCGACGACTACTGGTCGCCGTTCCTCGGCGGCCAGGGGCCCGCGCCGACGTACGCGGCGTCGCTCGACGGGCCGCGGCGCGACGAACTGCGCGAACGCCTTCGCGACGCCCTGCCCACGGCCGCCGACGGCTCGATCGAACTCGAAGCGCGCGCCTGGGCCGCCCGCGGCAGGCCGCGCTCCTAGCGGCGCGGAGACATACCCGCGCGGAAGACCGCGAGACGGCCTCCGGAAACTAGGCCGACGGCGAACCGCGCTTCGCCGCGCGATCGCGCCTTCCGTTTCGCCAGGCGCCCGCACCCGCGGTGCCGAGGACGATCGCGGTCGGCGCGGCGACGGCGAGCACGGCAAGCGCCGAGGCGAGCAGCGAAGCATGCGAATCGACGCCGACGCGCGCACCCTGCAGCTCGGGGACGTTGCCGGGTTCGTCGTGCACCTCGAGCCGGTTCTCGACGTCGACGACACCGGAAACCGCGCGCACCGCGTCCAGCAGCGAAGGGACGTCTTCGGCGAGCACCGGCCCGCGCAGCGTGATGCGCCCGTCGGCGGCCTCGACGTCGATCGCGCCCGGATAGCGGATCGCCCGCCCGATTCGGGCGCGTACCCGTTCGCGCAGCTGCTCGTCATCGCGCGGCGGCACGGCGTGCCAGCGTGCCCGCTGCGCGGCGGCCGCCGCGCGCACCCGGCGCAACACGTGTCGCCCGCCGCGCTGCGCCCGCTCGCCGGCGCTGCGCGACCATGCGGCGAGCTTGTCGCTCGCGACGGCGCGACGACGCCGGCCTCCGTGCGGATCGAGGTAGTACATCGTCGCCGCACCCGCCGCCCATCCGGCGACGAGTGCGAGGATCTCTCTCATGGCGCTCTCCCTGTATGCGACGCTGCCGGCGGATCGCGCGGCAGCCGCGTATCCGATCGTAGCGCGTACCGCCGGTGCTCGAGCCAAACGCACCCCGCCCCGGTGCGAAGACACGAAGCCGGCCGCAAAGCGCTACGATCGGAACCCCATGCACCCGAAGGTGTCGATCAAGCGCGCCTACGAAGAACCCTCGGCGGGCGACGGCTACCGCGTGCTCGTCGATCGCGTGTGGCCGCGCGGGATGCGCAAGGACGCGCTCGCGCTCGACGAGTGGGCGAAGGAGCTCGCCCCGAGCGCGGCGCTTCGCACCTGGTTCGGCCACAACGTCGAGCGCTGGGAGGCGTTTCGCGCACGCTACGAGGCGGAGCTGCAAAGCCCGGAGGCGCGCACCCGGCTGCGCGCGCTCCTCGACGCGGCCGGCGATCGGCCGATCACGCTGGTCTATTCGGCCCGCGACGAACGCCACAACCAGGCCGTCGTGCTGCGCGAAACGCTCGCCCGGATGCGCCGCTAGCCGGAACCGGAGGCGCAATGCGCGCCGACGAGCGCGAGCAGCGCCTCGGGCGCGACCGGCTTGACCAGGTGGTGGTCGAAGCCCGCGCGGACGGCCGCCTCGCGGTCGGAGGCCTGGCCCCATCCGGTGAGTGCCACCAGCACGGGCTGGCCTTCGGACTCCTTCCGCACGCGCCGCGCGATCTCGTAGCCGTTCATCCGCGGCATGCCGATGTCGAGGATCGCGATGTCCGGCTGCTGCGCGCGGATCGCCTGCCACGCATCCAGCCCGTCGTGCACGACGTTCGCCTCGTGGCCGATCGACTCGAGCAGCACACGCAGGCTCCAGGCGAAATCGACGTTGTCGTCGGCGACGACGATCCGCAATGCACGCGCGGGCACCGGCTGCGGCACGCGCTGCCCGGTCTCGGCGCTCTCCGGACGGCTCTCCCGCCGCGGCAGCCGGACGGTGAAAGTCGTTCCGTGCCCGATGCCCTCGCTGTGCAGGCGGATCTCCCCGCCGTGCAACTCCACCAGCTGCCGCGCCAGCGTGAGACCGATGCCGAGTCCCGCATTGCCGCGCTCGAGCGACTTGTCGGCCTGCTCGAACAGCTCGAACACGCGCTGCTGCATCTCCGGCGCGATGCCGATGCCGGTGTCCGCGACGTCGACCTCGACGGCATGGTCGAGCGCCCGCACGGCGAGCCGTACCTGCCCGCCCGCCGGGGTGTAGCGCGCGGCATTGCCGAGCAGGTTCGAGAGGATCTGGAGCAGGCGCGCCGAATCGCCCAGCACGACGACGGGCGCTTCGGGGATCCGCGTATCGAAGGCGACGCGACGTTCGGCGAACAGCGGCTCGGCGAGCTCGACCGCCGAGTGCAGCACCCGCACGAGATCGATCTCGGCGACCTGCAGCGAGAGCTTGCCGGTGGTGATGCGCGAGATGTCGAGCAGATCGTCGATCAGGCGCACGATGTGCTGCAGCTGGCGCTCGAGGATGTCGACGGCCTTCGCGTGCATCGACGCATCGCTCGAGCCCAGCCGAAGCATCAGCACCGCGTTGGTCATCGGCGCGAGCGGATTGCGCAGCTCGTGCGCGAGCGTGGCGATGAACTCGTCCTTGCGTCGATCGGCCAGTTGCAGCCGCGCCTCCGCCTGCCTACGCTCGAGCGTCTCGTGCTCGAGCTCGCCGGTGGCCTTCTTCACCTCGTCGAGCATCCCGTTGAAGGCGTCGACGAGTGCGGCGATGTCGCGGTTGCGCACCTGCGCCGCGCGCAGGTTCCAGTCGCGGCCCGACATCACGCGCTGCGCCACTTCCGAGATGCGCGCGAGCGGATCGGTGACGACGCGCTGCAGCCGGCCGAAGACGAGTCCCGCCAGCAGCAGGCTGCCCGCGCTGACCGCGGCGAGGATCGCCGAGTAGCCCAGCGCGCGGTCGCCGAGGTCGTGCTGGGCGCGAAGGAAGACCGAGCCGACGCGCTCGCCGTCCTGCACGACCGGGTAGACCACTTCGAGGGTCGACGCGGAGAAGACTTCGGGCAACCCGGTCGCGCCCGGATCGCGCTCGGGCACGACCTGTCCGGGCTCGGCCCGATAAGCGGCGAAGACCGGCATCCCGACGCGATAGATCGCCGCCGCCCGGATGCGGTGCCGGCTCTCGAGCGGCGCCAGGTTCTCGTTCGCCACCTTCGGATCGTCGAAGACGAGCGCCGGTGCCGTCGTACGGGCGATCAGGTCGGCCTGCGCGCGCAGGTCCTCGACCCACGCGCGGCGCCACGAGTTCAGCTCGTACGCCAGCAGCGCGGCGGCGGTGAGCAGCAACGCGACGAAAGTGGTCGCCATCGACGCGAGGGTCAGCCGACCCCGCAGCGTGGGCGCGCTCACGACCGCCGCTCCTTCAGGACACGCTCGGCCACGCCGAGCAGGCGCGCGCTGAGGCGAATGCCGACCCGTTCCGCTGCGCCCGGCGAGGCTTCGAAGCGCAGCCGGTCGCCGACCGCGACGAAGTTCAGTGCGGCGCCCTTCTCGAGCCCACCGGCGGCCTCGGCGACGACGACGACCGGGCGCTGCCCGCAGGCGGCAACCCAGGTCGGAAGACGCGACGACAGCTCGTGGCCGACGAACAGCAGGTGCGTGAAGAGGCTCGGCTCGGGACGCTGCGGCCGCGCCGGACGCACCGTCGTGAGCGGCAGCGCGGGACACAGTCCGCGCAGCCATCGGCGGCGTGCCGGTCCGCGGACGACGATGAGCGGCGGGTTCGGCGTGAAGACCTCGCGATCGGCAACCATGGACGAACGGCTCGGCGGCGATGTTGCCGGTGAACCCGACGGCAGAGTGGAAAGGCCCAACTGTACAGGCGCGGGGTTCAGCCGGGTGCCTGCACGCCGGTGCGCAACTGCCACTGCGCCGCATCGTCCTGCGCGAGCGCATCGCACAGGAACGGAAGGCTTTCGCGCATCGCCGCCTCGAAGCCGAACGGCGGGTTGACCACGAAGACCCCGCTGCCGTGCAGGCCGTAGCCGCCCGGCGACGGCCTGCGAACCGAAAGCGTCATGTCCAGCCAGTGCGTCGCCGTGCGCCGCTGCAGCGCCGCAACGAGCGAGCTCGCCTCGCGGCGCTGCACCTGCGGATACCAGATCGCATAGCAGCCCGTCGCGAAGCGGCGCAAGGCCTCGCCGAGCGCGACGTCGACCCGCGCGTAGTCGCGCTTGTCCTCGTAGGCCGGATCGATCAGCACGAGCCCGCGTCGGGACGGCGGCGGCAGCACGGCCTTCAGTCCGGCGAATCCGTCGCCGCGTCCGACGCACACACGCCGCGTGGCCGAGCGATCCAGTCCGGCCCGCCAGGTCTCGAGCGCGCGCTGCTCCGCCGGGTGCAGCTCGAACAGGCGCAGACGGTCCTGTGCGCGCAGCGCGTCGGAGGCGAGCGCCGGTGAACCCGGATAGGTGTGCAGCGCGCCATCGGTGTTGAAGCGCGCGACGGCGGCGAGCCAGGCAGCCACCGGCGCGGGCGCGTCCCGGCGGCCCCAGAGCCGCTCGACGCCCTCCGCCGCTTCGGATGGCCGCTTGCCCGGGCCTTCGCGCAGCGTGTACAGACCCGCGCCGGCATGCGTGTCGACGACGAGGAACGGCGTGTCCTTGCGGCGGAAATGCGCGAGCAGCACGACCAGCGCGACGTGCTTGAGGACGTCGCCATGGTTTCCCGCATGGAAGGCGTGTCGATAGCTGAGCATGCCGCGATGATGACGTAATGCGAGGAAACCGCAGGTGCACGGCCGTTGCGGCAAAATCGCCCGGATGACGATCGGCGATCTTCGCGGCGACGCCCGCGGCGCCACCGGCGCTGCGGCGCTGCTCTGGCTGCTCGTCACCGCGCTCGTCGTGGCCCTTCTGCTGCACGAACGGCGTGTCGAACTCACCCGGGCCGAAGCGACCGCGCGCGCGCTCACGATGGTGATGCAGGCACACACCGAGAGCACCTTCCACACAGTGGATCTCGTGCTCGCAGGCGTCGTCGATGCGTACCAGGTGCTCGACCCGCCCCCCGGCGACGAGAGCTTCGGCGCGCTGATGCGCAGCCGGCTGCAGGGGCTTCCGTCGGTACGCGCGATCTTCATCGTCGGCGCCGACGGCCGCATCCTGCATCACACCGACCATGACGACGCGCCGCGCGTGTCGCTCGCCGACCGCGAATATTTCCGCCGCTACGTCCTCGACCCGACGCTGGAGAAGGCGATTTCGCCGCCGGTCTACAGCCGCTCCGGTCTCGGCTGGTTCAACGCGGTGACGCGGCGCATCGACATCGACGGGCGCTTCGCCGGCGTGGCCGTCGCCGCGGTGCTCCCGACCTACTTCCAGCGGTTGTACCGCAGCATGCAACTGGGTCCCGGCCAGACGATCGAGCTCTTCTACAACGACCGGACGCGCGTCGCGCGCTATCCGCCCGACGACTCGCTGCTCGGACGCCAGGCCTCGCGCGAGGAGGTATTCGGGGCCGCCGGCGAGGACGCTCCGGCGGGTACGCTCGTCGCGCGCAGCGGGCTGCTGCACGTGCGAATGACGAGCTACCGGCGGTTGGACAACGCGCCCTTCGTCGTCACGCTCACGCAGGCGCCGCCCTCGCTGCTGGCGGCGTGGCGCACCGAGGCGCTCGGCGCGACGCTCGCGATGGGCGCGCTCACCGCGCTGCTCGTCGCGCTCGTCGTCCAGCTCCGGCGCAAGCGGCAGATCGCGCTGCGTGCGCAGACGCGCATCGCGCAGTCGGAGCGGCTCGAAGCGGTCGGCCAGCTCACCGGCGGGATAGCACACGATTTCGCGAACCTGCTCGGCATCGTGCGCACCAATCTCGCGATCATCGAACGGCTGCATCCGCCCGACGTCCGAGTTCGCAAGGCGCTCGAGACCTCCGAGCGCGCCGTGGCCAACGCTCGCCGGCTGATCGACCAGCTGCTGCTGTTCGCGCGTCGCGGCGCACTCGACGTGCGTGTCCTCGACCTGAACCGTACGCTGCAGCGCCATGTCGACATCCTTCGGCAGGCCGCGGGCCGCCAGGCCCGGGTGGAGCTGCTGCTCGGCGAAACCGTGCCGCCGTGCCTGGCCGACGAATCGCAGTTCGTCGCCGCGATGGTCAACCTCGTCGCGAACGCGCGCGACGCAATCGACGACTCGCGCGGGCGCGGCACGATCACCGTGCAGACGGCCCGGGTGAGCGCGGCGCAGGGCCGGGAGTGGGAGCTCGACGACCCGCAGCGGCGCGTACGCGTGAGCGTCGTCGATTCCGGCGAGGGCATGGACGACGAAGTGCTCTCGCGCGTCTTCGAACCGTTCTTCACGACGAAGGGCAACGAGGGCACCGGACTCGGGCTCGCGCAGGTCTACGGCTTCATCAACCAGCTCGGCGGCGAGGTGCGCATCGAGTCCGCCCCGGGGGTAGGCACCGCCGTGCACCTGTTCTTCCCGACCGCGGACGCGAGCGCCGTCGACGCGCAACCGGTCGTGCCGGCGACGCCTTCGGATTCCGGCGCATCGATCTCCTCGCCGGGGTAGGCCGCGTCGCGCGACCCCTCGCGCGAATGCTCGCAGGTTGCAGTGCCCGGGCGACCGCGTCGCCTGGCGGATGACGTCCGCGCCGCGGCGCTGCGCTCAGTCTCCTGCCGCCGCAGCGAGCGACTTCATCGCCGCCTGCACGCCTGCCTGGTGGTGCGGTACGCCGGCCAGGCCGAGCGCCATCTCGATGCCGGCCAGCGCACCCATCAGCGTGAGATCGTTGAAGTCGCCGAGGTGTCCGATGCGAAACACCTTGTCGGCGACCTTGCCCAGGCCCTGCCCGAGCGACAGGTTGAAGCGCTCGAGCGCCACCTTGCGAAAAGCGTCGGCGCTATGGCCGGCGGGCATCAGCACGGCCGTGAGCGCCGGGCTGTAGCGTCGCGGGTCGGCGCAGAGGATCTCCAGCCCCCAGGCGCGCACGGCGGCGCGCGTGGCGGCGGCGTGGCGCGCGTGCCGCGCGAAGACGTTCTCCAGGCCCTGCTCGAGCAGCATCGCGATGGCCTCGTGCAGCCCGTACAGCAGGTTGGTGGCCGGTGTGTACGGAAAGAAGCCGCGCTCGTTCGCCGCGATGTGCTCGTGCCAGTCCCAGTACGAGCGCGGCAGCCCCGCCCGCTTCGACGCCTCGAGCGCCTTCTCGCTCACGGCGTTGAACGCGAGCCCCGGCGGCAGCATCAACCCCTTCTGCGACCCCGCGACGGTGACGTCAACCCCCCACTCGTCGTGACGATAGTCGATCGAGCCGAGCGACGAGATCGTGTCGACGAGCAGCAGCGCCGGGTGACGCGCCGAGTCGATCGCGCGGCGGATCGCGGCGACGTCGCTGGTGACGCCGGTGGCCGTCTCGTTGTGCACCACGCAGACCGCCCGATAACGATGCGCGGCGTCGTCGCCGAGCATGCGCTCGATCGTTCCGGGATCGGCGGCGTGGCGCCAGTCGCCGGGGACGAAATCGACGGCGAGCCCGAGACGCTCGGCCATCCGTTTCCACAGCGTCGCGAAGTGGCCCGTCTCGCACATCAGTACCCGGTCGCCGGGCGACAGCGTGTTGACGAGCGCGGCTTCCCAGGCGCCCGTGCCCGACGCGGAATAGACGACGACG
>DATGRE010000172.1:0-8072 GCA_035303885.1 Zeimonas sp.
GGAGACGACGACCGGAAACGCGAGCGTGGCGAGCGCCCGCCGCGCGAGGCGCGCGAGCGGGCGCCGTGCGCGCAGGTCGGCGACGACGTCGAGCAGCGCGGCGAGCGCGGCCATCGCGAGCAGGAACCAGACCGTGCCCGGCACCTGGCCCAGCTGCAGCATGCCGACGGTGAGCGCAGCGAACGCGACGTACTCGCCCTGCGGGATGAAGATCACCCGCGTGACCGCGAACAGCAGCACGATCGCCAGCGCGAGCAATGCGTAGATCGCGCCGTTCGTCAGGCCGTCGAGCAGCAGGATGCCGGCGATCGTGAGATCCATTTGGAGGTGCCCGTCGCGTTGCCGTTGCCCTTCGCGCGGCTACTTCTCGAGCTTCCAGTCGCCGTCGACGACCTTCATGATGACGCCGGCGTCCGGGTGAAAGCCCCAGTGGTCCTGCGGCGTGTAGTCGAGCTCGCCGTGCGACAGCGCGATGCTCGGGATCGACTCGAGCGCATCCTTCAGCGCGGCGCGGAACTCGGGCGTTCCGGGTTGTGCCTTCTGGCGCGCGATCGGCACGGCTTTCTCGAGCAGCAGGAGGCCGTCCCACGAGTGCGCGCCGAACTGGTTGCGCATGCCCGCGCCGTAGGCCTTGTCGTAGGCGGCGACGTACTTCATGCCCTGATCCTTCGCCGGATGGTCGTCGGGCAGCTGCTCGACGACGACGACCGGGCCCGAGACGACGTAGGTGCCCTCGACCGCCTTGCCGCCGACGCGCATCAGGTCGCGCGTGGCCGCGGCGTGCGTCTGGTAGAACTTGCCTTTGTAGCCGCGCTCGATCAGGCCGAGCTGCGGCATCGCCGCACCGCTGCCCGAGGCGACGACGATCATCGCATCGGGGTTGGCGGCGACGAGCTTCAGCGCCTGTCCGGTGACGCTGGTGTCGGTGCGCTGGAAGCGCTCGACGCCCTTGAGCTCGATGCCGGCCTTCTCCAGCCGCGGCTTCAGCTCGTTCAGCCACGATTCGCCGTAGGCGTCGGTGTAGCCGAGGAAGCCGACCGACTTCACGCCGCTCTTCTTCATGTGCGCGACGATCGCGTTGGCCATCACGCCGTTGGACTGCGGCAGACGGAAGCTCCATGCGTCCTTGCCGGGCGCGAGCGGGTGCGGCGACAGCGACAGCTGCGGCGTCTTCGTTTCGCTGGCCACTTCGGCGATCGCCACCGCCACGGGCGTCGCGCCCGAGCCGATGAGGACGTCGACCTTCTCCTCGGTGACGAGCCGGCGCGCGGCCTGCACGCCCTTCGTCGGGTCGGTCGCGTCGTCGAGGATGATCACGTTGAGCTTCTCGCCGGCGACCTCCGACGGCCACAGCTTCACGCCGTTCTGCATCGGGATGCCGAGGCCCGAGGCCGGGCCGGTGAGCGGGACGACGACGCCGACCGTGATGTCGGCAAGCGCCATCGTCGATGCGCCGAGCGCGAGCGCGGCGATCAGGGCTTTGGTGCGGGTCATCTGCAGGTCTCCTCTTCGTCGAAGCGGGGTGGGGAAGGCGAAGGCCGCGGTGCCGGCTGTCGGCACGGCGCGAGGTCAGTGTCCGGTGGAGAGCTTCAGGATGCCCGGGGCGGTGTCGTCGTGCAGCGCCTGCACGAGCGCGTCGCGCCGGCGCAGCACGGCGCGCTGGTTGATCGATCCCTTGTCGGTGATCTCGCCGCTGTCGATCGACGGCGGTTCGGCGAGCAGCAGCATGCGCGCGATGCGCGTCGCGCTGCCGGTCGCCTCGGCGGCGAGCGCCTCGAGCAGGTTGCGGAAGCGCTCGACGACCGGCGCGGCGGCGAGCACCGCTTCGAGCGGCGCGTCGGGTGCGAGGCCGGCGAGCTCGCGCACGAGCGGCGTCGGGAAGACGAGCGCGCCGACCTCGTTGCGGTTCAACCCGGTGATCACCGCGTCCTGCACGTAGGGCGCGCCGAGCGCGACGATGCGCGCGCGAAGCGGACCGACGCTCACGAACGTGCCGCTCGCGAGCTTGAAGTCCTCGGCGACGCGTCCGTCGAAGCGCAGGCCCTTGTGCCGGTTGCGCGGGTCGATCCACCGCACGGCGTCTCCGGTGCGGAAGAACCCTTCCTCGTCGAAGGCCTCGCGCGTCTCCTGCGGCGCGCGCCAGTAGCCGGGCGTGACGTTCGGCCCGCGATAGCGCGCCTCGAGCTTGTCGCCCGACGGCGCGAGCTTGAGCTCGACGCCCGGCGCGGGAACGCCGAGGTCTCCCGCGCGCACGTCGGGGCTCGTGATGAACAGGGCGAAGGGACCCGACTCCGTCATGCCCAGCCCCGTGCCCATCACGATCCGCTCGCCGATCTCCTGCTCCTGCACGCGGTGCAGCGCGTCCCAGACGGGTTGCGCCAGGCCTGCGCCGGCATAGAAGAACATGCGCACGCGGGACAGCAGCGTGCGGCGCAGCCGCGCGTCGTCCTTCATCGCATGCGCGATCGCCTCGAAGCCGAGCGGGACGTTGAAGTACACGGTGGGCGCGATCTCGCGCAGGTTGCGCAGGGTCTCGCCGATCAGCGCCGGCGTGGGACGCCCGTCGTCGATGTACAGCGTGCCGCCGTTGTACAGCGCCAGGCCGAAGTTGTGGTTGCCGCCGAAGGTGTGGTTCCACGGCAGCCAGTCGACGAGCACCGGCGGCACCTCGCCGAGCACCGGCATCGATTGCAGCATCTGCTGCTGGTTGGCGCACCACATCCGGTGCGTGTTGACGACCGCCTTCGGCTCGCGCGTGGATCCCGACGTGAAGAGGAACTTCGCGATCGTGTCCGGTCCGGTCGCCGCGATCGCCGCGTCGACGGCCGCGCCGGGGGTGGTGTCGACGAGCGCCTCGAAGCTCGTCACGCGCCGGCCGGTGAAGGCGGCGACGTCGCGATCGGGGACGACGAGCTCGACGTCCGCCGGCACCGTCGCCTCGATCGCGGCGCGATACCGTTGCGCGTCGGCGGCGAAGACCAGCCCGGGCGTCAGCGTCGCGATCGCGTGGCGCAGCTTTCCGTAGTCGCGGCTCATCAGCGAATACGCCGGCGAGATCGGGCACCAGGGGATGCCGGCGAGCAGGCAGCCGAGGCCGAGCAGCGCATGTTCGAGGCCGTTCTCGCTGAGGATCGCTACCGGACGTTCGGCGTCGAGTCCACGGTCGATCAGCGCCTGCGCGATCGAGCGCGCGTCGGCGAGTGCTTCGCCGTAGCGGATCTCGTGCCAGTCGCCGGTGCGTCCGTCGTCGAGACGGCGGCGTCGTGCGACGAACACCCGATCGGGGAACCGTCGTGCGATGTCGATCAGGCGGTCGGTCAGGCGCGGCGGATAGGGGCGGAGCGGTTGCTCGGCGCGCACCACGCAGGATCCGTCGCCGCGCTCGTCGACGTCGACGCGGGTCACGCCGAAGACGAGCGGCCGATAGCGGGGCGTTGCGGACGACGCGTCGCGGCGCGGGGACGACATCTGGCTCATATCTCCGTCTCCGCTCTGCGGCGGCTTTGCTGGACAGGCGCGCGACACGGGGCCATCGCGATACCGTTATCAAGTATATCGATCTGCGCCTGGGCAACAAGTGGGGGATTGCCCGAGCGCGTCGCGCCGCGCGGACGCGTTCGCCGGCGAAGCCGCTGCGTGCGGTGCGCCTTGACACTGCGCGTGCGCCCCGTGATAGTGGCCCGGCGATCACGACGAAGCCGCGGGCCGAAGGCCACCCGGCCACCACGACGGCGCCCAGCCCGGCCGACGCAGCTGCCTGGCCGGCGGAGGCTCCGCCATCGAGCGAGAACGAAGGAGACGAGATGAAACGAGGCAAACGATTCGCCGCGGTCGTCGCCGTGGCCGCCGCGCTCGCGACGGGCTTCGCCGTCGCGCCGGTCCGTGCGCAGGCACTGAAGATCTCGCACCAGTTCAAGGCGAATGCCGACGGGCGCGACCTCGCCGCGCGCGTCTTCGTCGAGGAGGTGACGAAGCGCGACCCGAACATCAAGTTCCGCATCTATCCGGGCAGCTCGCTCGGCATCAAGCCGGTCGCGCAATTCGACGCGCTGCAGAACGGGACCCTCGAGATGGCGGTGTTCCCGATGTCGTACGCCACCGGCAAGGCACAGGAGTTCTCGGCGGTGATCCTGCCCGGAACGATCCCGAACCTCGATTTCGCGATGAAGCTGCGCCGCTCCCCGTACGCCGAGAAGCTGCAGGCGCTCGCGCACCGGAACGGCGTGCACATCGTTACCTGGTGGTGGACGCCGGGCGGCTTCGCTTCGAAGGAGGGGCCGGTCACCGGACCGAAATCGGTCGACGGGCTGAAGATGCGAGCGGCCGATCCCACGTTCGAGTCGATGCTGAAGGCGGCCGGCGCGTCGGTGGTCAGCATGCCTTCCACCGAGATCTATCCCGCGCTGCAGTCGGGCGTGCTCAACGCAACGCTCACGTCGGCGGAGACCTTCGTCAGCATGCGTCTGTACGAGCAGACGAAGTTCGCGACCGTGCCCGGCGACTACACGATCTGGATGCTGATGCAGCCGCTGGTGATGTCCAAGCAGCACTGGGACAAGCTCACCCCCGAGCAGCAGAAGATCTTCGAGGAGGCGGCCGCGAAGTCCGACGAGTTCTTCCTCGGGCTGCAGCGCGAGGCCGGCGAGAAGATGGCCGAGGCCTACCGCAAGGCCGGCGGAACGGTGCACCAGATGACGAAGGCGGAGTTCGACCAGTGGCTCGCGCTGGCGCGCGACACCTCGTGGAAGGAGTTCGCCGACACTTCGCCGGAGGCCAAGGGGCTGCTCGAGGCCCTGCTGCAGGCGCAGTAAACGGCGCATGCCCGCCGTTTTCCGGGCGATCGACCGCCTCGCCGTCGGGCTGGCGGTCGTCGCCGCGGCGCTGCTCGTGCTCGCCGCGCTCGTCATCACGTGGAGCGTGCTGTGGCGCGCGATGGGGAACTCGACGTACTGGGAGATCGAGTTCTCCGTCTACATGATGGTGGCGTCGCTGTTCCTCGCGTCGCCGTACACGCTGAAGACGCAGGGCCACGTCGGGGTCGATCTGCTCGCCCATTACCTACCGCAGCGGCTGCGCTTTCGCGTCGCCGTCGTCGTGTCGGTCATCGGGCTGCTCGTCTGCGTCTACCTGGCCTGGCTCGGCGCCGAGCTCGCCTGGGAGTCGTTCCTCAAGGGTGAGCGCACGGAGAGCACCTGGGCGCCGAGGAAATGGCCGCTGTTCGCGATGCTGCCGCTCGGACTGGGGCTGACGGCGCTGCAGTACGTCGTCGAGATCCTCCGTCCGGGCACGACCGATGCCCCACTCGACGAGGCGCCTCGGTGAACGAGCTGCAGATCGGGCTGCTGATCCTCGTCGTCACGCTCGTCGTGCTGTTCTCGGGACTGCCGATCGCGTGGGGACTGGCGATCGTCTCGATCGGCTTTCTCGTCGTCTTCGAGAGCGCCGCGAGCCTGGCGAACGTGCCCATCGTGATGATGGACGAGCTGTCGTCGTTCGCGCTGCTGACGATCCCGCTGTTCGTGCTGCTGGGCGCGGCGATCGGATCGTCGGCCGCCGGGCGCGACATCTACGAGTCGCTGCACCGGTGGCTGGCGCGGCTGCCCGGCGGCCTGGTCATCGCCAACATCCTCGCCTGCGGCGTCTTCTCGGCGATCTGCGGCTCGAGCCCGGCGACCGCGGCGGCCATCGGCAAGGCCGGCGTGCCCGAGATGCTGCGGCGGGGCATCTCGCCGGCGCTGGCCACCGGCTCGATCTGCGCCGGCGGCACGCTCGGCATCCTGATTCCGCCGTCGATCACAATGATCCTGTACGGCATCGCCACCGAGACGTCGATCGGGCGCCTGTTCCTCGCCGGCATCGTGCCGGGTGCGCTGCTCGTGACGTTCTTCTCGGCGTACGCGTGGCTGTCGACCGTCCTCTCGCGGCGCGGCTTGCAGGTCGACGAGGCGCGCTACAGCTTCGCGCAGAAGGCGAGCGGCCTGGGGCGCGTGGCGCCGTTCATCGCGATCATCGTCGCGATCGCGTGGGCGATGTACGGCGGGCTGGCCACCCCGTCGGAGGTCGCGGCGATCTCGGCGGTGCTCGCGCTGATCCTCGTGTTCGCGATCTACCGCGCATACCGGCGCGACGACCTCTGGCGCATCTTCGGCGAGACGGTGCGCGAGTCGACGATGATCCTGATGATCATCGGCGCCGCGGCGATCTTCTCGTACATGATGTCGCTGCTGTACGTGACGCAGACCGCGGCGCAGGCGCTGGTCGACCTCGGGCTGAACCGCTGGGTGCTGATGCTGGCGATCAACGTGTTCCTGCTGCTGGCCGGCTGCTTCCTGCCGCCGGTGGCGATCATCCTGATGGTGATGCCGATCCTGCAGCCGGTGCTCGAGGCCAACGGCTTCGACCTGATCTGGTTCGCCGTCGTGCTCACGATCAACATGGAGGTCGGCCTGATCACGCCGCCGGTCGGGCTGAACCTGTACGTGCTCAAGGGCGTCGCGCCGCAGGTGCCGCTGCCCACCGTGCTGTGGGGTGCGCTGCCGTTCGTGGCGATCATGCTGGGCACGATGGTGCTGCTCGCGTTCGTGCCGGAGCTGGCGACGTGGCTGCCGGATCGGATGATGGGCGGATGACCGCGTCCCAGGCGTGAGGCTTGCTGCAGCCGGCGATCGTGGGATGGAGGCGCCCATGGCGAGGGACGCAGGCGTGACCGCGCACGGCCGGGGCGTGCGCGACTCCGGCCGCGGTCGTGGTTGGCAGATCTTCTGGGGAATCCTGCTGATCGTCGCCGGCGTGCTCGCGCTGCTGATGCCGGCGGTGGCGGCGCTCGCGACAACTTTGTTCCTCGGCTGGCTGCTGGTCGTCAGCGGCGCGCTCGAGCTGATCCACGCGTTCCAGACGCGCAGCGCGAGTGGCTTCGGCTGGCGCCTCGCGTCGGCGATCCTCACGCTGCTGGTCGGCCTGGCGATCGTCTTCCTGCCGGTGGCGGGTATCGCTTCGTTCGCGCTGCTGATCGGCGGCTTCCTGTTCCTGGCCGGCGTCGTACGGCTTGCGCTCGCCTACCTCCTGCGGCCGCTGAAGGGCTGGGGCTGGGTGCTGTTCGACGGCGCGGTGTCGATCCTCGTCGCCTTCCTCGTCGTGATCGGATGGCCGGCCACGTCGGTCGCGCTCATCGGCTTCCTCACCGGCTTCTCGCTGATCCTCACCGGGCTGTGGCACCTGTTCGTCCCGCGGTGACGGTCGCGGCCGCGGGTACACTGCCGCCTCGATGAGCACGCCCCGCCTCGATTCCGACCCCGAGTCGCTCTCGGAGATCCAGGACCGCACGTTCTGGCTGCTGGTCGCGATCGTGACGATCGCCTTCTTCGCGATCCTGCTGCCGTTCTACGGCGCGGTGTTCTGGGCGACGATCATCGCCGTGCTGTTCGCGCCGGTTCAGCGGCGCCTCGCGCGCGCCTTTCGCGGACGGCAGAACCTCGCCGCGTTCGTCACGCTCGTGCTCGTCCTGGTCGTCGTCATCCTGCCGCTCGCGTGGATCGGCACGATGATCACGCAGGAGGCGGCCAGCGTGTACAAGCGCATCCAGGCGGGCGAGGTGCGCCCGGGTACCTGGTTCCGGGCCATCCTCGATGTCCTTCCGCCGTGGGCGACGTCGCTGCTCGATCGTTTCGACCTCACCAGCCTCGCCGACGTGCAGGAACGCTTCGCGGCCGGATTGCAGCGTGCCGTCCAGTTCGTCGTGCAGCAGGGCGTCAACATCGGGCAGGGCACCTTCCAGTTCGTCATCGCGTTCTTCCTGATGCTGTACCTGCTGTTCTTCCTGCTGCGCGACGGCGACCGGCTCGTGCGGCGCATCCGGCTCGCGCTGCCGCTGCAGCCCGACGTCAAGCGTCAGTTCGGAGACAAGTTCGCCACCGTCGTGCGCGCGACGATCAAGGGGAACGTCGTCGTCGCGGTCCTGCAGGGCGCGCTCGGCGGCGTGGCGTTCTGGGTGCTCGGCATCCCCGGTGCGGTGCTCTGGGGCGTCGTGATGGCCATTCTTTCGCTGCTGCCGGCGGTCGGCGCCGCCCTCGTCT
>DATGRE010000173.1:0-6326 GCA_035303885.1 Zeimonas sp.
GATCGCGTGGTATTCGGTGCGCACCAGATGCAGCTCGAGCGGACAGTCCGGCTCGATGACACGATAGTCCGGATGATGCAGCTCGCGCCGCGGATCCTTCGGGTGCGGCTTGTAGTCGATCTCGTCGAAGCGATTCGCGCCGAGCCATTCGTGCATGCGCTCGGCGAGCGGATCGAGATCGGCGGCATCGAGCAGCCCCGCGCCGACCAGCGGCTGTCCGACGACGAGCGCGCGCCGGCGCGCCGGCGCGGCGGCCGGCGCGTGTCCGGGGCGCTCGACCAGCGGTCCGAGCACGCGCACCTTCGCGGACGGATATTCGTGCGGCAGGCCGGGCACCACGTAGATCCGGTCGCAGAACGGAGCATCGGAACCGATGCGGTCGCCGGCGAACGGCCAGTACGACAGCTCGGGCGCGGCGAGCCTGCGCAGGCGGCGCACCTGCTGCAGCGCGCGCTTGAGTGGCGACAGCGGGTAGCGGCGGATGCTGATCAGGCCGTCGGGCAGGATGCGCGCGTGCATCTCGCGGGCCCCCGCGTGCATCGGCAGCGCGCGCAGGAAATAGTTGATCGCCTCGGTGTCGAACACGGCGCTGTGCAGCAGAAGCGTACGGCAACGCCCTACCGACTCCGCGACGCGCCGGACGTTCTCGCGCAGCCGCCGATGACGCCCGAACGGACCGGGCAGCGGCTCCCAGCGCGGCCACGGCATGTACAGGCAGGCGTCCCACTCGGCGGCGTCGACGACGTCCTTCATCCCCGGCTTGTACCAGACGAGCACCTGCCGCGCGTGCGGCTCGAAATCGTGCGCGATGCGCCGCGCCGCGAGATACTGCAGCGGAGACGCGACGAAATAGACGGCGACGGTGTCGGCGTCCCGCATGAATCAGGCGGTGCGCGCCCTCGGGACGAGCGCGGCGAGCGCCCACGAGGCCGCGGCGAGCCCCATCGCCGCGGTGACGGTGACGATCGACCCGTACCCGGCGCACGACAGCGCAAAGCCGCCGCCGAGCCCGACACGTCGCCTCGCCGCGGCGGGCTCGTCGGAGTGGATCGCCGGCACGTGGAAGCGCATTCCCGGTCGACGCTCGAAGCCGTGCTCGCGCCGTAGCCTCGCCCGCACGGCGGCGAGCAGCGCATCGCCGGTCGTGCACGCGAGATCCGCGCGGCGCAGCCGCAGCGGATCGGTGCGCCCGCCCGCCGCACCGCAGACGACGATCGGCTGCCCGCCGCGCACGGCCCAGGCGATCAGCGCCGCCTTCGCTCGCGGCGCGTCGATCGCGTCGACGATCAGCGCACCGGCCGGGACGAGATCCGCGACGTTCTCGGCCGTGACGAAGTCGTCGACGACGCGCACGGTGCAGTCCGGTGCGATGTCGGCGATGCGGCTGCGCATGACCTCGCCCTTCGCGGCGCCGAGCGTCGATTCCAGCGCATGTACCTGGCGGTTGATGTTCGACTCGGCGACGTGATCGGCATCGACGAGCGTGAGCGAGCCCACGCCCGAGCGCGCCAGCGCCTCCGCCGCCCACGATCCGACGCCGCCGACACCGACGACGCACACGTGTGCCTGCGCCAAGGCCGTCAGGGCCTCGTCTCCGTAGAGCCGGGCGACGCCCCCGAAGCGGCGCCGGTCGTCGCGCGCCGCGAGCGCGCGACTCGCGTCGACCTTCCCGAGTGCGACGCCCGCCGACGGCACGACCGCCGCCGACGCCTCGGCGCCCGCTTCGAGCACGGACGCACCGATGCCGGACTCGGAGCGGTCCATCGTGGCGACGACGTTCAGGGAAGCAGCAGCGACGATCCGGTCGTCCTGCGCGCCTCGAGATCGCGGTGCGCCTGCGCGGCGTCGGCGAGCGCGTAGCGCTGGTCGATCTCGATGCGGATCCTGCCGGACTCGACCATCTCGAACAGCTCGGCCGCCATCTCGTCGAGATTCCGGCGATTCGCCTGGTGCGCCATCAGCGACGGCCGTGTGAGGTAGAGCGAACCCTTGAGCGCGGTCAGCGGCACCGGCGGCACCGGCCCCGATGCGTTGCCGAAGCTCACCATCAGCCCGAAGGGCTGCAGGCAGTCGAGCGACGCCTGGAAGGTGTCCTTGCCCACCGAGTCGTAGACGACCGGCACCATCTCGCCGTCGGTGATCTCGCGCACGCGTTCGACGATGTCCTCGTGCTTGTACAGAATCGTGTGCGTGCAGCCGTGCGCACGCGCGAGCTCGGCCTTCTCCTCCGAGCCGACCGTTCCGATGACGGTGACGCCGAGCGCGCGCGCCCATTGCATCGCGATCAGCCCGACGCCGCCGGCTGCCGCGTGGAAGAGGATCGTCTGCCCCTTCTGCAGCCGATACGTCCGGCGGAACAGGTAGTTGACGGTCAGCCCCTTGAGCATCATCGCCGCCGCGGTCTCGCTGTCGATGCCGCGCGGCAGGCGCACCAGCGACTTCGGCGTCATGTTGCGCAGCTGCGAATACGAGCCCGGCGGCCGGTCGCAGTAGGCGACGCGGTCGCCGACCTTCCACCCGTCGACGCCCTCGCCGACCGCGGTCACGACGCCCGCTGCCTCCAGGCCGAGCACGCCGGGCAACGGCATCGGATACAGCCCGGTGCGGAAATAGACGTCGATGAAATTGAGCCCGATCGCCTCGTGGCGCACCTGTACCTCGCCGGGCGCCGGCGGGCCGACCTCGACGTCGACGTACTGCATCACTTCGGGTCCGCCCGTCTGCTCGATGCGGATCGCCTTGGGCATCTTCTGTTCGCTCCTGGGGAAAAGCGCGGGGAATCGGCCCGGATGCGAGAGGGCCGCCGAAAAGCGGCATCAGTATAGCGACGGGCTACGCAGGCCTTCCGGAAGGCCGCGGGACACCCCGCTCGCCTTTCGAGCGTTCGCGGACGTGGAATCGATTCCACGGGAGGAAACGCCGGGTTTCCGAGCGCCGTGGCCGGCCCGCTGAGGAGCCGCGCTGAGGGCCCGCACTGACCGGCCCGATCCTCTCAGCGCCGCCGCCGCGCGGTGCCGCCGCCGAGCAGCGTGCCGAGCACGCCGCGCACGATCTCGCGGCCGATCGTCGAGCCGATCGAGCGTGCCGCGCTCTTGGTCATCGCCTCGATCGCGGAGTCCTTGCGCCCGCTGCCGACCAGCACGCCGCCCAGCGCGTCTCGGAAGATGCCGCCCAGCCCGCCGCTGGACGCGTCGGCGCCCGCGGGCGCCGCGCTTCCGGCGCTCGAGGCGTCGGGCACCTGGGAAGCCGCGCGCTGCTGCAGCTTCTCGTATGCCGACTCGCGATCGACCGTGCGGTCGTAGATGCCCGCCACGTTCGACGTGCGGATGCACCGCGCGCGCTCCTCGTCGCTGATGGGGCCGATGCGCGACGCCGGCGGCGCCACGAAGGCGCGCTCGACGACGCCCGGACGGCCCTTCTCGTCGAGGAACGAGACGAGCGCCTCGCCGACGCCGAGCTCGGTGATCGCCTTCTCCGTGTCGAACTCGGGGTTGGCGCGCATCGTCTGCGCGGCCGCGCGCACCGCCTTCTGGTCGCGCGCGGTGAAAGCGCGCAACGCATGCTGCACGCGGTTGCCGAGCTGGCCGAGCACCGAGTCGGGCACGTCGAGGGGATTCTGCGTCACGAAGAACACGCCGACGCCCTTCGAGCGGATCAGCCGGACGAGCCGTTCGATCCGGTCGAGCAGCATTTTCGGTGCATCGTCGAACAGCAGGTGCGCCTCGTCGAAGAAGAAGACGAGCTTCGGCTTGTCGCGATCGCCCACCTCCGGCAGCCGCTCGAACAGCTCCGAGAGCAGCCACAGCAGGAAGGTGCCGTACAGCTTCGGCGCGTTCAACAGCCGGTCGGCCGCGAGGATGTTGACGACGCCGCGGCCCTGCGCGTCGGTCTGCATCAGGTCGTCGATGTCGAGCATCGGCTCGCCGAAGAACCGGTCGGCCCCCTGCTGCTCGAGCGCGAGCAACGCGCGCTGGATCGCGCCGACCGAGGCCGCCGAGATGTTGCCGTAGGCAGTGGTGAACGTCTTCGCGTTCTCGCCGACGAACTGCAGCATCGCGCGCAGGTCCTTCACGTCGAGCAGCAGCAGGCCCTGCTCGTCGGCGATGCGGAACACGATGTGCAGCACGCCCTCCTGCGTCTCGTTCAATCCGAGCATGCGCGCGAGCAGCAGCGGACCCATGTCGGAGACGGTGGCGCGCAGCGGATGGCCCTTCTCGCCGTAGACGTCCCACAGCGCCACGGGCGCACCCGCGAAGGCGGGAATTTCGAAGCCGAGCCGCTCGAGGCGCTCCTTCAGCTTCGGCGAGAGCTCCCCGGGCTGCGAGATGCCGGCGAGATCGCCCTTGACGTCGGCGGCGAACACCGGCACGCCAATCGACGAGAAGCGTTCGGCCATCACCTGCAGCGTGACGGTCTTGCCGGTGCCGGTCGCGCCCGTGATCAGGCCGTGCCGGTTCGACATGCTCGGCAGCAGGGCGAGCTCGACGCGCTCGTTGCGCGCGATCGTCAGCGGTGCGCTCATGGCGAAATGTTAGAATCAAGGGCTTCGATTCAGCCATTCGACCACGCCGGGAACGGCGCGCGCAAGCAAGTCCGCCGTGCGCGCCGGCGACGGGGCCGAGCGAAACGCCCCGTCGCGATCGCAGGCTCGATCGCGCGCCCCGGGAGACGGTCGCCACGAGAGGAAGGGATGGCCGGTCACTCCAAGTGGGCCAATATCCAGCACCGCAAAGGACGCCAGGACGCCAAGCGCAACAAGCTGTTCACGCGAATCATCCGTGAGGTCACCGTCGCCGCCAAGCTGGGCGGCCCCGACCCGACGGCGAACCCGCGCCTGCGGCTCGCGCTGGAGAAGGCCTCCGATGCGAACATCCCGAAGGACAACCTGCAACGCGCGATCCAGCGCGGCGCCGGCGGCCTGGAAGGCGTCGCGTACGAGGAGGTCCGCTACGAGGGCTACGGCATCGGCGGGGCCGCGGTGATGGTCGACTGCCTCACCGAGAACCGCGTGCGCACCGTGGCCGAGATCCGGCACGCGTTCTCGAAGAACGGCGGCAACCTCGGCACCGACGGATCGGTCGCCTATCTGTTCCGTCATTGCGGGCAGTTCCTGTTCGAGCCGGGCACCTCCGAGGAACGCGTGATGGAGGTCGCGATCGAAGCCGGCGCCGACGACGTCGTCACCGACGACGAAGGCGGCATCGAGGTGCTGTGCGAGCCGGGCGATTTCTCCGCGCTGAAGCACGCCTTCGAGGCGGCCGGGCTCACGCCGACGGTCGCCGAGGTCACGATGCGCCCGACCAACGAGGTCGCACTGGAAGGCGAGGACGCCGCGAAGATGCAGAAGCTCCTCGACGCGATCGAGGCCGTCGACGACGTGCAGCAGGTCTACACGAACGCGGTCTTCGACGAGACGCAGTAGAGCGGGCCGGTGAACGACGTGCCTTCCGAAGCCTTCCGACGGACGACCGATCGATGAAACTTCTCGTGGTGGGCGCCGGCGGGCGCGAACACGCGCTCGCGTGGAAGCTGGCGCGCTCGCCGCGCGTGCGCCTCGTCTACGTCGCGCCCGGCAACGGCGGCACCGCACGCGAACCGGGACTCTCGAACGTGGCGCTCGCCGATCCCGACGCGCTCGCCGACTTCGCCGAACGCGAAGGCGTCGCCTTCACCGTCGTCGGACCGGAGGCGCCGCTGGCCGCCGGCATCGTCGACCGCTTCCGCGCACGCGGCCTTCGCATCTTCGGTCCGACGCAACGCGCCGCACAGCTCGAGGCGTCGAAGCATTTCGCCAAGGCGTTCATGCAGCGCCACGGCATTCCCACCGCCGCCGCCGAGAGCTTCTCCGACGCCGCCGCCGCGCACGAGTACGTGGAGCGACGCGGTGCACCGATCGTGATCAAGGCCGACGGACTCGCCGCCGGCAAGGGCGTCGTCGTCGCCACGTCCCTGTCGCAGGCGCACGAGGCGATCGACGCGATGCTCACCTCGAACCGCCTCGGCGCCGCCGGCGCACGCGTCGTCGTGGAAGACTTCCTGCACGGCGAGGAGGCGAGCTTTATCGTCCTCGTCGACGGGCGGAACGTCGTGCCGCTGGCGTCCAGCCAGGACCACAAGCGCCTGCACGATGGCGACCGCGGGCCGAACACCGGCGGCATGGGGGCGGTCTCGCCGACGCCCGCCGTCACGCCGCAGATCCACGAACGCGTGCTGCGCGAAATCATTCGCCCGACGGTGGAAGGCATGGCCGCCGACGGCACGCCCTACACGGGATTCCTCTACGCGGGGCTGATGATCGAACCCGACGGAACGGTGCGCACGCTCGA
>DATGRE010000174.1:0-8349 GCA_035303885.1 Zeimonas sp.
CTCCTTTCTCGGTGTCGACGCGGGAGGCGACGAGTCTAGTAGCCCTATCGATCGCTGGGAACGCCTGAAATCCGAGCGCTGCGTTCCCTTTTTTCGAACGGTCCGCCGCGCCGGCGCATGATCCGCCGCCATCATCGAGCGCAGGCACTCCGCCGCGGTCTGCGCAGCCGCGGAGAGCGTGCGCGAAGCGCTCGCCACCAGCGTCACCCGCGTTGCGCTGAGCAGCGGCTCGTCGAGCGGCACGGCGACGAGCCGACCGTCGGCCACCTCGGCGCGCACCGAGTCGAGCGGCAGGAACGTGACGCGGTCGCTCCCGAGCACGAGCCGCCAGGCGAAGGCGAGCGTGTTCGTCTCTACGACGGTGCGCAGCTCGAGCCGATGCATCGCCCGTACGCGGTCGACCAGCTGCCGGATGCCGAAGGAGCGGTTCGGGAGCACGATCGGGTAGGCGGCGACGTCGGCGAGCACGCATCTGCGCCGCCCCGCGAGCGGATGATCGGGGCGCACCACGGCGCACAGCGGCTGCTCCATGAGCGCGAGCTCGAGCAGGTCGCGCCGGGGCGAGCCGCCGAACACGATGCCGAGATCGACCTGGTGCTCGGCGACCGCCTCGGCCACCGCGTGCGAGCCGAAGGCCGAGACCGTCAGCGCGAGCCCCGGGTGCTCGTGCAGGAAACGCTCGACGAACGCCGGCATCAGCCCGGAGAGCAGGCCCTCGACACAGGCGATGTCGACGTGCCCGCGATGCAGGACCTCGTATTCGTGGATCTGCGCGCGCAGCGCGTCCAGGCGTGCGCGCGTGTCGTCGGCGAACTCGAGCAGCAGGCGCCCCGCCGCGGTGGGCGCCATCCCGCGCGCCCGGCGCTCGAACAGCTGCACGCCCAGCTCGGCCTCGAGTGCCGCGATCTGTCGGCTCACCGCGCTCTGCGCGACGAACAGCCGCTCGGCCGCGCGCCGCAGCGAGCCCTGTCGAGCGACCTCGCGGAAGTACCTTAGACTCGCCGTCTCGATCAAACCGTCGCCCTCCCCTGCGAGGCCGCATGGTACCGATCGGAACGCGCGATCCGCGCGTCGCGCCGAAGCGGCGCGGAAACGTCGTGCACCCATGCACGCGAAGCCGATCGTGCGCCCGACGCGCGCGAAGCCGAACGAACCCACGAGACGAACATGCAAAACGCAGAAGCCATCCTCTCCCCGTACGATGGATCCGTCGTCGGACACATGCCCGTATGCGGCGAAGCCGAGATCGAAGCGGCGATCGCCCGCGCGCAGCGCGCTTTCGCCACGCTGAAGCGCCTGCCGCGCTTCGCACGCGCCGACGTGCTCGACCGCGCGTCGATGCTGGTGCGCCAGCGCCGCGACGAGTTCGCCCGGCTGATCGCCGCCGAAGCCGGCAAGCCGCTGTACGACGCGCGCGGCGAGGTCTCGCGCGCGACCTTCAACCTGGCGAACGCCGCCGCCGAGGCGCGCCGCTTCGGCGGCGAGGAAGTGCCGCTCGACATGGACGCCGGCGTCTTCGAGTACCAGACCACCGACGCGAGCGGTCGCGCGCTGTCGCTCGACACGCTCGACGTCGACGCGCTGGCGAAGATCCGCCGCCGCATCGGAATCGCCCGGCGCTATCCGATCGGCCTCGTGCTCGCGATCGCGCCGTTCAACTTCCCGCTGAACCTCGTGCTGCACAAGGTGGCGCCCGCGCTCGCCGTCGGCAACGCCGTCGTGCTCAAGCCCGCGCCGCAGACGCCGCTCACCGCCCGCCTGCTGCAGGAGGTGTTCGCCGAAGCCGGGCTGCCGGAAGGCGCGCTCGAGGTCTGCCACTGCCCGGTGCCGCTCGCCGAGAAGATGGTGCGCGACGAACGCTTCGCGATGGTCAGCTTCACCGGTAGCGCGAAGGTCGGCTGGCACATCAAGGACATCGCCGGGCGCAAGAAGGTCGCGCTCGAGCTCGGCGGCAACGGCGCGGTGATCGTCGCCGAGGACGCCGATCTCGACTACGCGGCGGCGCGCTGCGTTCGCGGCGGCGTCGTCTACGGCGGGCAGTACTGCATCGGCGTGCAGCGCATCCTCGTCCAGCGAAGCGTCGAGCAGGCCTTCACCGAGAAGCTGCTGGCGAAGGTCGAGGCGTGCCGCGTCGGCAATCCGCTCGAGGAAGGCATCGACGTCGGGCCGGTGATCGACGAGAACGCGGCGATCCGCATCCAGTCGTGGGTCGACGAGGCCGTCGCGCAGGGCGCGCGGGTGCTCGCCGGCGGCCGACGCGAACGCGCGGTGGTGCAGCCCACGGTGCTCACCGGCACGCGGCGCGGGATGAAGGTCGAGGACGAGGAGATCTTCGGACCGGTGCTCACGGTCAACGCCTACGACGATTTCGACGACGCGGTGGCCCGCGCGGCCGATTCACGCTACGGACTGCAGGGCGGAATCTTCACGCAGGACCTGCGCCGCGCGTTCCGCGCGATCGACGAATGGGAAGTGGGCGGCCTGATGATCAACGACGTGCCGATCTACCGGATCGACAACATGCCGTTCGGCGGCTGGAAGGAATCGGGCTTCGGACGCGAGGGCACGCGCTACGCGATGGAGGAGATGAGCGAGATCCGGCACCTGGTGATCAATTACGGGTGACGGGGGAGCGGCCGCTGCCCGCCTCCGCTGCCCGCCTCCGCCGGTAGTCCGCTGGAACGCTTCTGTTTCGAGCGTTCTCGCCGATGCAACCGGCTCCATCGGCCACAACGCTCGTTTCCGGAGCGCAGCCGAAAACACGATCGGTGGCGGGTGGCGACCTCCGTCAGGCGGGTCGCCGCGGTGCGGCGGGTCGCCCGCGTCCGGCCTGCCGCACGCGTCCAGCGCGTCGGTTCCTTGCCGCGCATCGCTTCCCTGCGGCGCATCGCCTTCCTCCCTCTCCCCTCGTTCCGTCCCCGTCATATCGATATGCCGCGACGGCGATTCGAGTGCGTCGACGGATGCGCTTCGCGCAGACTGACGCCGAATGGACGGCGCGAGCGCCGCAACCCTTTGCGGGCGCGTCGTCTCCTTTCGCGCAGACAAGAGCAGCCCGAGATGAAGCGCTTGCAGATCGCCGTCGCCCTGTTCGTCCTGACGCTGTCCGCCGCTCACGCCCAGGTTCCGATGCAGCACTGGCAGGGCATGGCGATCAGCGCCATCACTTCCGCCGAGAAAGGCACGGTGCGCGACATGGTGCGCGCCGGCCACTACTACCGCACGGGATTCGGCGTGCACCGCGACTGGACGCAGGCGGTGCGCTGGTACCGGCGGGCCGCGCAGATGGGCGACGCGAACGCCGCGTACTGGGCCGGGAAGCTCTACCTCGAATCCCAGCGCTACGACGAAGCGCGCCAGTGGTTCGCGCGCGCGGTCGGCATGAGCCTCGAGCAGGTGCAGGCGAGCTGGGAGCTCGGGCAGCTGTATCTGCGCGGGCTGGGTGTCGAACCGGACCGGGACCGCGCAGCAGCGCACTTCTTCAACGCCGCGGCGTTCGGCCACGCGCCGGCGCAATACGAGCTGGCGCAGCTGATGCTCGAGAAGGGGAACGCCGAATCCGCCGCGCACTGGCTGTGGCACGCGGCCGAGCAACGTCACGAAGCGGCAGCGCAACGCGTGCAGGCGTGCGCGCTGCCCGTGTTCGACGAGAATGCCGTGCCGAAGCTCGCGGAGTGCCTGGCCGGGCGGCACGGCTGAAAGCGCGTCTTCACTGCGCTTGGCGAACACGGCCGAACGGCTCGTTCGCGACCTGCGCGATCGTTCGGCCCCGGTAACGCGCGCCGCCGCCGTCGACTCCGAAGGTGCATCGGGTCGACGAAGATCGAGGACGACATCGCCTCGTTGCCGCCATGCTGCGTCACGTCGACGCGAATGAACCGCCGACCTTGCCTCGAGCTCGTCGTCCGAAGGCGCGCCGGCACCATGCGCAAGAGATCGGGACGAAACGAAGGCACGACGGGGGGACGGCTGCTGGCGATTCGTCGTTCCGCATCCGGAACGACGTGGCGTTCGACGCACGGCCGATGCGTCCTCCATCTCCCGCCGAAGGGCCGAGACCGAAGAAACGGCCGTGTAGATCGGCCGCAATGCCTCGTCCTTTCGCATCGATGTCGCCGCCTCGCACGTCGTCCATGCTGCGGCGATGGCCGACCGCCCATTGCTGCACCTCGTCGCGCGCGCTGCAGCGGGAGCGCGTCCCTTCCGGCATCGCCAGGCGTGCGCCGAGCTCTGGAACCGCGTGGTCCGCAACTTCGACGTCGTCGCCTTCGCGCTCATGCCGGACCACGTCCATCTGCTCGCGAGGATCGAGCAAGAGTCGGCGATGCGCAGGTTCGGGCACGTCCTATCGGCATTCCGCATACAGATGCAGGCGAGAGCGGATCCGGATCTGCACTTCGACTGGGAACGCCTTCCGTCGCCGGAGAAGGTGCAGCGCGACCGAAGGCACATCGCGCGGACCATTCGATACATCCACCTGAACCCCTGCCGCGACGCGCTCTGCAGCGACCCCCTGGAATGGGAGTGGAGCACGCACCGCGACTGGGTCGGCGGCGTCGCTCGACCCTGCGTCGACCGGGCGCGATGGGCATCGGCGATGGGCAAGCGCCTGCCGTCGTGCATCGCCTGGCTGCACGAATACGTGTCGTCGGACGTCTCGGTGCCTCGCGCCCGCCCGTTGGCGGATCCCGAGCCCTTCCTTCGACCTGGCGTGAAAGACGCTGCGATCGATGCGCTGCTGTGGTCGGTCCCCCGCGCACTGCGCAGCCATCGCGTCCTGCCGCACGAATTCACCCTCGCCGAACGACGCCTCTTCCTGCTCTCGGCCGCGCGGTGGACCCGCTACTCGGGCGCCGAACTCGCTCGGCATCTCGGATGCCATGCGACGAGCGCGCAGCGCACGATCCGGCGACAGCGCCAGGAAGACGCTTCGGGTAAGGAGGAGGATCGCACTCCGCGAGACGCCGATGGCCCTGTGCGAGCCAGGTACCGCGTAAGGAACGGAAGCGGCAACGTCGATCGACCGACGCTCGCCTCCGATGCGAACCGCGGGGACACCGTGGGCAGTCGGCAACGACGAGACGTGCTCTCGGCAAGCGAGCTGCATGCGATCGCGCTGTTGCGGGCGGATCGGCGTTTGAGCACGGAGGTGGCTCCTGGTGCAGGACCGGGTGGATAAGGCGGGCGTCGGGTGGGGGGCGCCGAGGTGCCGGGGGCGCCGCTCCGGGGCGCCGAAGGCGCCGCCCCGGCGCGCGGAGCGCCAGCAGACCGGCAGCTCCACCGCACCTGCGCCGGATTTGCTGCGAAACGCTGCGTTTCTACGTGCGAAACAATCGTCGGGAAGAAAAATGCAGCTTTTCACAGCACTTTGGGCTCGAAGCCGGCGCGCAACTGCGGGCTGGAAGCCGGCGCGCAAGAGCGCCTGCGTGCCGAGCGCGCTACGCCGGAGCGCCCGAGCGCCGCTGCGCCGCTGCCCCGGAGCCCCCCAGCGCGCTGCCCTGGAGCGCCGGGGGCACCCCCGGAGCGCTTGGGCGTACCAAGCCGGCAGCTCCGCTGCACCTCTGCGCAGGATTTGCTGCGAAACGCTGCATTTCTGCGTCCGCAACGAGCATCGCGGCGCAAAATGCAGCGTTTCGCAGCACTTTGGGCTCGCGGTTGCACGCCGGGGGCGCGTCGACCGATGCACAGGAGCGCGTTGTGCGGCAAATGAACGCTAGTGCTCGGCCCCTAGGCGCCCCCTCGGCCCCTGGCCGGTTGATCGGCCTATGGCCGGTTGATCGGCGCCTGGCACGGCGCACGGTCGTTGCGCCGACGCCCCGCCCCGGTCATTGCGCTGATGCCGCCGATACTCGCTGCGATGCCGCCGATGCTCGCAGCCGATGGCGCCGGTGCTGATTGCGCCGAGGGCCCCAACCCAGCGCCCATCCGTCGTCCACCTACAGCACCGAAGCCAGCGCCCTCCTCACCTCGGCCTCGTCGCGCCCCGAACGCTCGACGAAGTCGCGCAGCTGATCCTCGCCGATACGGCCGACGTTGAAGTACTGCGACCGGGGGTGCGAGAAATAGAACCCGCTCACGCTCGACGCCGGCCTCATCGCGAAGCCCTCGGTGAGCCGCATGCCGATCGCCTCGGCATGCAGCGTCTCGAAGAGCGCGCGCTTGACGGTGTGCTCGGGGCAGGCCGGATAGCCGGGCGCGGGCCGGATGCCGCGGTACTTCTCGGCAATCAGCTCGTCGTTCGTCAGCGATTCGTCGCGCGCGTATCCCCACAGCTCGCGTCGCACGCGCGCATGCAGGCACTCGGCGAAGGCCTCGGCGAGGCGGTCGGCGAGCGCCTTCAGCGTGATCGCCGAGTAGTCGTCGAGCTCGCGCGCGAACGCGTCGAGCTTGGCCTCGATGCCGACGCCGGCGGTCACCGCGAACATCCCGATCCAGTCCTCGATGCCCGACGGCTTGCCGTCGACGAGCTTCGGCGCAACGTAGTCGGCCAGGCACTTGTTGTCGACGCTCCCGTGCTTCTGGACCTGCTGGCGCAGGTTGCGCCAGGTGAACGCGACCTCGCTGCGGGTCTCGTCGGTGTAGATCTCGATGTCGTCGTCGTTCACCGAGTTGGCCGGCAGGAACGCGACGACGCCGTTGGCCTCGAGCCAGCGTTCCTCGACGATGCGCTTCATCATCGCCCGGCCGTCGGCGTAGACGCGTCGCGCCGACTCGCCGACCAGCGGATCGTCGAGCAGCGCGGGAAAGCCGCCGTGCAGGTCCCAGGCCTGGAAGAACGGCCCCCAGTCGACGTAGCGCGCGATCTCGGCGAGGTCGTAGCGGCGGAACTCGCGCCGGCCGACGAACGACGGGCGCGGCGGCACGTACGAATTCCAGTCGATCTTCGGACGGTTCGCGCGCGCCTCGGCGAGCGAGACGAGCTTCGGTCCCTTCTTCGCCGCATGCTGCGCGCGCACGCGCTCGTACTCGTCGCGCACCGCGGCGAGATACGCGTCGCGCTGCTCGCGCGAGACGAGGCTCTGCACGACCGGAACCGAGCGCGACGCATCGGGCACGTAGATGACCGGCCCCGAGTAGTTCGGCGCGACCTTCACCGCGGTGTGCACGCGCGAGGTCGTCGCGCCGCCGATCAGCAGCGGGATGCCGTTGTCGCGGAAATGCGGATCGCGCTCCATCTCGCGCGCGACGTGCGCCATCTCCTCGAGCGACGGCGTGATGAGCCCGGAGACGCCGACGATGTCGGCGCGCTCCTCCTTCGCCTTCGCCAGCAGCGCCGAGGCGGGCACCATGACGCCCATGTTGACCACCTCGAAGTTGTTGCACTGGAGGACGACGGCGACGATGTTCTTTCCGATGTCGTGCACGTCGCCCTTCACCGTGGCGACGACGACCTTGCCGCGCGACGAGACGTCGGCGCCGCTCTCGGCGAGGCGCCGCTTCTCCTCCTCGATGAAGGGCACGAGGTGCGCCACCGCCTGCTTCATCACGCGCGCCGACTTGACCACCTGCGGCAGGAACATCTTCCCGGAGCCGAAGAGCTCGCCGACGACGTTCATGCCGTCCATCAGCGGCCCCTCGATCACCTCGATCGGGCGGCCGCCGCGTGCGGCGATCTTGCGCCGCACCTCCTCGGTGTCCTCGACGATCCACGTCGTGATGCCGTGCACCAACGCGTGCGACAGGCGCTTCTCCACCGGCTCGCGCCGCCAGGACAGATCCTCCTCGGGCTTCGCGCCGGCGCCCGGCTTCAGCGACGCGGCGAACTCGATCATGCGCTCGGTGGCGCTCTTGCCGGCGTCGGGATGGTCGGGCGCGACGCGCGGCGGCCGATGCAGCACGACGTCCTCGACGCGCTCGCGCAGCTCGGGGTCGAGCTCGTCGTAGACGCCGATCATCCCGGCGTTGACGATCCCCATCGTCAGCCCCGCGCGGATCGCGTGGTAGAGGAACACCGTGTGGATCGCCTCGCGCGCGACGTCGTTGCCGCGGAAGCTGAACGACACGTTCGAGACGCCGCCCGAAACCTTGGCGTAGGGCAGGTTCGCGCGGATCCAGCGCGTCGCCTCGATGAAGTCGACCGCGTAGTGGTCGTGCTCCTCGATGCCGGTGGCGATCGCGAAGATGTTCGGGTCGAAGACGATGTCCTCGGGCGGGAAGCCCACGCGCTGCACGAGCAGGTCGTAGGCGCGCCTGCAGATCTGCGTCTTGCGCTCGAAGGTGTCGGCCTGGCCGTCCTCGTCGAAGGCCATGACGATGACCGCCGCGCCATACCAGCGGCACAGCGTCGCCTGTCGCAGGAACTCCTCCTCGCCTTCCTTCAGCGAGATCGAGTTGACGATCGGCTTGCCC
>DATGRE010000175.1:0-3752 GCA_035303885.1 Zeimonas sp.
CTCGACGCGCTCGCGCCCGGCGAGCTCTGCGTCATCCTCGTCGACCAGATCGAAGCGGCGCTCGCGCACATCGAGGAACGCATCGCGCGGGCGCGCGCGCTGCCCGCGGCCTGAGCGGGGCAAGCGCCCCGCCCTTCGCCGCCCTTCGCTACGCGCGCGGCGTCGCGCGCGCGATGATCCCCTCGCAGTCGACGCCGCGCGGCAGCGCACCGTAGTTGTGATGCCCGGCCGCCTCGAGCCGCGATGCGCAGAACGCGTCGGCGATCATAGCCGGTGCGTGCTGCACCAGCAGCGCCGCCTGGATCGCCAGCGCCATCCGGTCGACGACGTCGCGCGCGCGGTACTCGAGATCGGCGAGATCGGCGAACTCGCCGCGCAGCGCCGCCACGTAGCGATCGAGCGCGGCGTTCGCGCCCTTCGCCTTCGCGAGCTCGGCGAAGAACGCATCCACCGTCGCCGGCATCTTCTGCATCGCGCGCAGCACGTCGAGGCACTGCACGTTGCCGCTGCCTTCCCAGATCGCGTTGACCGGCGACTCGCGGAACAGCCGCGGGAACGGGCTGTCCTCCATCACGCCGCTGCCGCCGATGCACTCCATCGACTCGTAGGCGTGCTGCGGCGTGCGCTTGCAGATCCAGTACTTGCCCACGGCCGTGACGAGACGCACGAGCAGCTCCTCATGCTCGTCGGCGGCACGCGAATCCAGAGCGCGCGCGATGCGCATCGTCAGCGCCAGCGAGCCCTCGGTCTCGAGCACGAGATCGGCGAGCACGTTGCGCATCAGCGGCTGCTGGTTCAGCAGCTTGCCGAAAGCCGAGCGCATCGAGCAGTGGTGCAGCGCCTGCGCCACCGCCGCACGCTGCCCGGCCGAGGAGCCGACCATGCAGTCGAAGCGGGTCATCGCCACCATCTCGATGATCGTGCGCACGCCGCGGCCTTCCTCGCCGACCATCCAGGCGAGCGCGCCGCGCAGCTCGGTCTCGCTCGACGCGTTCGAGACGTTGCCCATCTTGCGCTTCAGGCGCAGCACCTGCAGCGGGTTCTTGCTGCCGTCCGGGCGCCAGCGCGGCAGCAGGAAGCACGACAGCCCGCCCGGCGCCTGCGCGAGCGCGAGAAAGGCGTCGCACATCGGCGCCGAGACGAAGAACTTGTGCCCGACCAGCTCATAGGCTTCGCCCGGGCCCTGCGCGAGGCCGACCGGATATGCACGCGTCGTGTTCGCGCGCACATCGGAGCCGCCCTGCTTCTCGGTCATCGCCATGCCGATCGTCAGGCCCTTCTTCTGCGTATCGGGCACGTTGCGCGGGTCGTAGACGCGGGCGGTGATGCGCGGCTCCCACAGCGCGGCGAGCTGCGGCGTCGTGCGCAGCGTCGGCACCGCGGCGAAGGTCATCGTGACCGGGCACTGGTGGCCGGCCTCGACCTGCGAATGCAGATAGATGCCGGCAGCACGCGCGACGTGCGCGCCGACGCGCGGCTCGGTCCACGGCGACGAATGCAGGCCCTGCTCGATCGCGGTCTTCATCAGCGTGTGATACGCCGGATGGAAACGGACGAGGTCGATGCGGTTGCCGAAGCGGTCGTGCGTGTCGAGCTCGGGCGGCACGCGGTTGGCGAGCACGCCCAGCTCCAGGTATTCGGCGGTGCCGATCCGCGCGCCGAAGGCCGACAGCTCCGCTTCGGCCCAGTCGGCACCCTCGCGGCGCACCGCCTCCTTCAGCGCCGCGTCCTGCTCGTACAGGTTGTAGTCGACGAGGTCACGGGCGACATTGATCACCTCGTGCGTCTCGGCCAGGTACAGCGAGTCCTTGCGCAGGGTCGTTTCGGGGGCGTTCATCGGGACGTCTCCACGTTCGAGGGGGAGAAGGAGCCGGCCGCTCGCGTGCGGAGCCGCGCGGCGGCCGTGGTGGAATCGAGGGCGCGCTGCGGACGGACGACGCCGCCGGCCACGCCGAGCAGGAAGCGCTGCCAGATCGAGTGCCCGACGCCGTCGAAGCGGCGCACCGCGCGCACGAAGGCGCGCCGCGCTTCGACGTCGACGAGCGGCGCCGGCAACAGCGGATCGAAGACGAGCTGACGGATCGCGTCGTTGCCGAGCAGGAAGGATTCGCGCGCGGCGGCCTCGAGCGAAAGGGACGGCGAGCCGGCCGACCAGCGCGCGAGCCAGTCCTCGAGAAGCGCGCGCGTCTCCCGGTAGCCGCGGTCGAGCGCCGCGACGTCCCAGAGCGAGGCCGCCCGCTCGCGACGTTCCGCATCGAACGAATGCGCGACGAACACCGCCGCCTCGGAGCCGACGCCCAGCCTCGCGAGCCTGTCGCGCACCCCGTCGACGCCGCCGGCGAGATTGTCCGGGCGCACGAAGAGCCCGCCGTCGAGCTCGCGCAGTCCCAGCAGCTCGAGCGCGCGCTCGCGTGCGCGCCGCGAAGCCCGATCGCCGCGCCCCAGCGCACCGACGTGCACGGCGATCCAGCCGCCGTCCCAGTCGCGCACGCGGCGCTCGACGTCGCGCCAGGTGGAGACGTCGCCGGCGAGCCCCTCGGCACGCGGCCCGAGGCGGTACTGCCCGCGGCCGACGGCCTCGATCATCCCGCTGGACGCGAGCCGCACGAGCGCGACGCGCACGGTGTTCTCCCGGATCCCGAAGAGCGCGCAGGAAGCGATCGCCTCGCGCGCCGACAGCCGGCGGTTGGTCGTGCCCAGCAGCAGGTTCAGGAGAAGGTGGCGCGCCTCGGGCTTCATGCGCTAACATTACACCCGACGGCTACGTCTGCACAAGACAGTAATGTCTCCCGGCCCCCTTGAAACCGGCGGGGGAGCCTATACTTCAGGTGTGCGCGAAGTCGTCGCGCGCGTGTTGCGAAGCACCGAATTCGGGGCCGACCTGGTTTCGACGTGGGTAGCGAAGCGGCACAGGGCATGCCGAGGCGCCTTTTCCTCGTAAATCCATTGGCAAAACCACAAACGCCAACGACGAGCGTTTCGCACTGGCCGCTTAAGGCCTGAGCCGCTGCACCGGGTCGCCGACAGCCCGGGTTCCGCAAGGAACTGCAGCGTCATTCATGTCGGCTCGTGCCGCGTCGGGCTACTTGGCGCGGAGCTAAAACCAAGGTGGCTGGATGCAGGTCGGCCTGTCGATCGGCTAAGCCTGCATCGAGATCCAAATTGATCGACTAAGCATGTAGAACTGGTCGTAGAGGACTTGCGGACGCGGGTTCGATTCCCGCCGGCTCCACCATCCAAGAGGGCCTGGATAGTCTCCAGGCCCTTTTTCTTTGCGCGAATCCCCGCGTGGCGCGGGGTTCCGAGGGTTTGCCTTGCGGGTGCCATCCCCTTCGGATGTGCCGAATCGGCCCGTTTCCCGGCCAGCCCAGTCTCTTTTCTGTTTGCCCTGCGGGTAGTCGCGGCGTCGAGATCTGCATTTACAGGGACTTGGCGCGGCCTTTTCGTGGTCAACCATGCCCACCGAAATGCCGGCTATGCCCAAGCGATTACCCTCGTCGGCATGGAAAACGATGATGCCGAGGACGAGCGTGATTACCAGAGAAGAACTGTACGAGTTGGTTTGGTCGGCGCCAATGATCAAGGTCGCTGACAAGTTCGACGTATCGGGCAGTTACCTGGCGCGGGTATGTACCGCGCTGCGAGTGCCCCGTCCGGAGCGTGGCTACTGGGCGAAGCTCGCGGTCGGCAAGGCGCCGAAACGGCCGGCACTTCCAGAGCCGCAGCCGGGCGATCCGATCGTGTGGTCTCGG
>DATGRE010000176.1:0-3888 GCA_035303885.1 Zeimonas sp.
TCGCAGACCGCCCCCGCCGACAAGACGGGCTATGTCGTCAGTCCCGATCGCACCGCCGTGAAGAGCGGCACGGGCCTGTGCGTGCACACCGGCTACTGGACGCCGGCTGACGCCTTCGTCGGCTGCGACGACGACCTGTTGCCGAAGGCCCCGCCGCCGGCGCCGAAGCCTGCTCCGGCTCCGGCACCCGCCCCGGCTCCGGCTCCGGCCCCCGCGCCGAAACCCGCGCCGGCCCCGGCACCGACCAGCGAGAAGGTCACCTTCGCCGCCGACACGTTCTTCGATTTCGACAAGGCCGTGCTGAAGCCAGAAGGCAAGGCGCGCCTCGACGACCTGGCCAGCAAGCTGGCGGGCGTCACGCTCGAAGTGATCATCGCCGTCGGTCACACCGACAGCGTGGGTAGCGATGCCTACAACCAGAAGCTGTCGGTGCGTCGCGCCGAAGCGGTGAAGGCCTACCTGGTCAGCAAGGGCATCGAGGCCAACCGGGTCTACACCGAAGGCAAGGGCGAGAAGCAGCCCGTCGCCGACAACCGCACCCGCGAGGGTCGCGCGAAGAACCGTCGCGTCGAGGTCGAGGTCGTCGGCACGCGCACGCGTCGCTGATCTCGTCGTCCGGCCGGCTCGTCCGGCCGGCCGCGACCGAAACCCCGCTTCGGCGGGGTTTTTTTTCGTCCCGTAGAATCGCGGTTCGAACACCCTGACCAATGCGCCGTGACCACCGTTCGCGCTGACCGCCCCGCCAACGTCGACCCCGCCGAGCTCGCCAAGTTCCAGGCGCTGGCGGCGAAGTGGTGGGATCCGCACTCGGAGTTCCGGCCGCTGCACGAGATCAATCCGCTTCGGCTCGACTGGATCGACGGACTCGCCGCGCTGTCCGGCAAGCGCGCGCTCGACGTGGGCTGTGGCGGCGGCATCCTCGCCGAGTCGATGGCGCAGCGCGGTGCACGGGTTCGCGGCATCGATCTTGCCGAGCGATCGCTCCAGGTCGCCGAACTGCACGCGCTCGAGAGCGGCGTCGCCGTCGAATACGAGCGCATCTCCGCCGAGGACCTCGCGGCCCGCGAGCCCGGTGCCTGGGACGTCGTCACCTGCATGGAGATGCTCGAACACGTGCCCGACCCGGAGTCGACGGTGCGCGCGTGCGCAAGGCTCGTCGCTCCTGGCGGCCTGGTGTTCTTCTCGACGATCAACCGCAACGCGAAGGCGTTCCTGTTCGCGATCGTCGGCGCGGAGTACCTGTTGCGGATGCTGCCGCGGGGCACGCACGAGTACGACAAGTTCATCCGGCCGTCGGAACTCGCTGGCGCCGCGCGGCGCAGCGGCCTCGAGCCGGTCGCGATGAGTGGCATGACCTACAACCCGATCACCCAACGCTACCGGCTCGAGCCGACCGACGTCGACGTGAACTACCTCGCCGCGTTCCGGCGCGCGGGCTGAGCCCGATGACGGGTGCCGAGCGGCCGCTGGCCGTCTTCTTCGACCTCGACGGCACGCTGGCCGACACCGCCGAGGACCTGGCCGCGCCGATCCACGCGATGCGCGCTGAACGCGGGCTGCCGCCGATGTCGCTGGAAGCCCTGCGCCCCTACGCGTCGATGGGCGCGCGCGGCCTGATCCTCGAGGGACTGGGGGTCTCGCGCGAGGACCCGGCGTTCGAACCGCTGCGCCAGGAGTTCCTTCGACGCTACGAGGCCGCGATGCTGGTTCACACCCGCCTCTTCGCCGGCATGCCGGAGGTGCTCGACGCGCTCGACGAAGCGGGCATTCGCTGGGGCGTGATCAGCAACAAGTTCGAACGCTACGTGCGCCCGATCCTCGCGGGCCTCGGCGTGCTCGAGCGTTCGGTGTGCGCGGTCGGCGGCGACACGACGCCCTACTCGAAACCGCACCCCGAGCCGCTGCTGCACGGCGCCAGGATCGCCGCCGTCGAAGCGCAGCAGTGCATCTACGTCGGCGACGACTTGCGCGACATCGAGGCCGGACACGCCGCCACGATGCGCACGGTCGCTGCCGCCTACGGCTTCTGTGGCGGCGAGGCGCCGCCTCGGCAATGGGGCGCGGACCACCTGATCGCGCACCCGCTCGAGCTGCTCCACGTGCTCGGATTGCGCTGAAGGACGGCGCGTGCGCGCCGCCGCGATCGCCGGCGCGCGCGGGACAGGGTCAGAGGAACCGGTCGAGCAGCTTGCGACTGTTGCGATCGAGCGCCGCGATGTCGCGCACCAGGTAATGGATGCCGTGGTTGTCGCCGATCAGCAGCGTCGAGCGCGACAGGCGCCGGATCGCATCCTCGCTCGGCAGCACGAAACGCGTGTCGCCCCGGTCGGTGCTCACCTCCCAGGTGCACGGGGTGACGAAACCCGACACCGAACGCAGGCTGCGGATCTCGGGCATGAACTCTCGCCGTGAAAGCTCGTCGTCGAGCAGCGCGCGCGTGCCCTCGGGAAGCTCGGCGGGCCGCGGGATCCAGACCAGTTCATGTCCGTCGGCGTCGACCAGCGACAGTCCCTCGGCGGGCGCCGAGATCGGAAACGCGCGGACCACGACGACGCCGACGTGCGTCGTGCCGTCGGCAAGGCGTGCAGACAAGCGGCCGAACCCGTCGCGACTCAGCACGAAGTCCAGCGACGGGTCGAGCCCCGTTGCTCCGCTTTCGGTCATGCCTGCTTCGCGCCTGCGGCGATCGTCGTCGCGACGACCTGTGCTTCGGCGCCCTCCTCGGCCCCCTCCGGGCTGCCGCCTGCGCCCTCGTCGAGGCGATCAGCCTCGGCACGGCGCTGCTGCGCCTGGTACAGGCGGTAATAGGCGCCCTCGCAGGCCATCAACTCGTCATGCGGACCGACCTCGATCACCTGCCCGCGGTCGAGCACGACGAGCCGGTGCGCCTTGCGCAGCGTGCTCAGCCGGTGCGCGATCGCGATGGTGGTGCGACCCTGCACCAGGTTGTCGAGTGCCTTCTGGATTTCCTTCTCGGTCGCAGTGTCGACCGCCGACGTCGCTTCGTCGAGGATCAGGATGCGTGGGTCGATCAGCAGCGCACGCGCGATCGAAATGCGCTGGCGCTCGCCGCCCGACAGCGCCTGGCCGCGCTCGCCGACCAGCGAGTCGTAGCCGTGCGGCAGCCGCAGGATGAAGTCGTGCGCATGCGCTGCACGCGCCGCCGCGACGATCTCCTCGCGCGTCGCTTCGGGTTTTCCGTAGGCGATGTTCTCCGCAATCGTGCCGAAGAACAGGAATGGCTCCTGCAGCACCAGCCCGATGTGGCGCCGGTACTCGGCGTTCGGCAGCGAACGGATGTCGACGCCGTCGACGCGGATCGAGCCCTCGGACACGTCGTAGAACCTGCAGATCAGGTTGACCAGCGTGCTCTTGCCCGAACCGCTGTGGCCGACGAGCCCGATCATCTCGCCAGGCGCGATGTCGAGGTCGAGGTTGCGGATCACCGCGCGGTTGCCGTAGCGGAACCCGATGTTGCGGATCTCGATGCGGCCATCCACCCGCGGCAGGTGAACCGGGCTGGTCGGCTCGGGGACGCTCGACACGTGATCGAGGATGTCGAAGATGCGCTTGGCGCCCGCCGCGGCCTTCTGCGTGTGCGACACGATGCGGCTCATCGAATCGAGTCGCGTGTAGGAGCGCCCGATGTAGGCGAGGAACGCGGTCAGCACGCCGACGGTGATGCTGTTCTGAGAGACCTGCCAGATGCCGAAGGCCCAGACCACCAGCAGGCCGACTTCGGTCGCCAGCGTCACCGACGGCGAGAACAGCGACCAGACCCGGTTCACGCGGTCGTTGACGGTGAGGTTGTGCTCGTTGGCGGCGCGAAAGCGGGCGGCCTCGCGATTCTCCTGGGCGAACGCCTTGACCACGCGGATGCCCGGGATC
>DATGRE010000177.1:0-2872 GCA_035303885.1 Zeimonas sp.
GTTCGAGAGCGCGCTCCTCTCGGCGCTCGAGGCCGTGCGCGCCCCGGTCGCGTTGCCGTCGCGATGAGCACGCCGGCGATCGACGTCCGCTCCGTCGTCAAGCGCTACGGGACCTTCGAGGCGCTGCGCGGCGTCTCGCTCACGATCGAGCAGGGCGAGTTCTTCGGCCTGCTCGGTCCGAACGGCGCCGGCAAGACCTCGCTGATCTCGATCGTCGCCGGGCTGAGCCGCGCCACCAGCGGCACAGCCGAGGTGATGGGCCACGACGTCGTCGCCGATTTTCGCGCCGCGCGCCGCGCGCTCGGCGTCGTCCCGCAGGAGCTCGTCTTCGATCCGTTCTTCACGGTGCGCGAGACGCTCGAGATCACCTCGGGCTACTACGGCGTGCGCGGCAACGACGCCTGGATCGACGAGATCCTCGAGAACCTCGACCTGCATTCGAAGGCCGACGAGAACATGCGCGCGCTCTCCGGCGGCATGAAGCGGCGCGTGCTCGTCGCGCAGGCGCTCGTGCACCGGCCGCCGGTGATCGTGCTCGACGAGCCCACCGCCGGCGTCGACGTCGAGCTGCGCCAGGCGTTGTGGACCTTCGTGCGCCGCCTGAACCGCGACGGCCACACGATCGTGCTCACGACGCACTACCTCGAGGAGGCCGAGGAGCTGTGCACGCGCGTCGCGATGCTCAAGCAGGGCGCGATCGTCGCACTCGACCGCACCGAATCGCTGCTGCGACGCTTCTCGGGCACGCGGCTGCAGCTGCGCCTGTCGGGCGCGCCGCTGCCGGCCGAGCTCGCCGCGCTGCGCGTGGCCGACCCGTCCCGCGCCGAGCGCGCGGGCGTCGAGACGCTGCGCATCGACCGCTACGCCGACATCGAGGGCATTCTCGCGCGCCTGCGCGAGGCGGGATGCACGATCGACGAGATGGAGCTGCAGCGCACCGATCTCGAAGAGGTGTTCGTGCAGCTGATGAAGGAGACCCGCTGAATGGAACCCGAGAGCGCCGACGAGGTGGCGGGCGTCGCGCGCCGCTCGGCGAGCGGCTTCGCGTGGCGCGGCTTCTTCACGCTGTTCCGCAAGGAGCTGCTGCGCTTCTACAAGGTGGGCTTCCAGACGATCGCCGCGCCGATCCTGACGTCGCTGCTGTACCTGCTGATCTTCTCGCACGTGCTCGAGGAGCGCGTCGCGGTCTACGGAACCGTCCCGTACACGGCCTTCCTGCTGCCCGGGCTGGTGATGATGTCGGTGCTGCAGAACTCGTTCGCCAACAGTTCGTCGTCGCTGATCCAGAGCAAGGTCACGGGCAACATCGTCTTCGTGCTGCTGCCGCCGCTGTCGCATCGCGAGATGTACGCGGCCTACGTGCTCGCGGCGATGGTGCGCGGGCTCGTCGTGGGCGCGGGCGTCTTCCTGGTCACCGCCTGGCTGGCGCGCCTGAGCTTCCACTCGCCGCTGTGGATCGTCGCCTTCGCGATCCTCGGCAGCGCGATTCTCGGTACAATGGGCCTCGTCGCCGGGATCTGGGCCGAGAAGTTCGATCAGATCGCAGCGTTCCAGAACTTCATCGTGATGCCCGCCACCTTCCTGTCGGGCGTCTTCTATTCGGTGAAGTCGCTGCCGCCGTTCTGGCAGACGCTGTCGCACCTGAACCCGTTCTTCTACATGGTCGACGGATTCCGCTACGGATTCTTCGGCGTTTCCGACATCGAGCCCGCCGTCAGCCTCGTCGTCGTCGCGTCCACGCTGGCTTTCACGTCGGCGCTCGCGCTGCGGCTGCTCGCCAGCGGATATCGGCTCCGACTCTGAGGCGCCGTCCGTTCGCCGCCGCCCCGTCCCGATTCAACCGCGTTTCGATCCGGATTTCGCCATGGTCACACCCGAGAATGTCCGCAGCTACATCGCCGCAGGCCTCGAATGCGAGCACCTGGAGGTCGACGGGGACGGCCGGCACTTCCAGGCGATCATCGTGTCGAAAGCCTTCGAGGGCAAGCGTCCGGTGCAGCGCCATCAGCTCGTCTACCGCGCGCTCGGCGACCGCATGCGCGAGGAAGTGCACGCGCTGTCGATGAACACGTTGACGCCGGAGGAGTGGGCCGCACTGCAGTGAGGCGGCCGCCTGCGCTTCCGGCGAGCCGGGAGCGCGCATGCCATTCGCCCAGATGGACCAGCTGAGAATCGAAGGGGGCCGCCCGCTGCGTGGCGAGGTCGAGGTCTCCGGTGCCAAGAACGCGGCGCTGCCGATCCTGTGCGCGGCGCTGCTGGCGGCCGACACCGTCGAGCTCTCCCGGGTGCCGCACCTGCACGACGTCGCGACCACGCTGCGCCTGCTCGAGCGGCTCGGCGCCGTCGCCGAGCGCGCCGGGGGGTCGGTCCGAGTCGACGCCTCGCACGTCGACTCGGTCGAGGCGCCCTACGAGCTCGTCAAGACGATGCGCGCGTCGATCCTCGTGCTCGGCCCGCTGTTGGCGCGCTTCGGCGAGGCGCGCGTCTCGCTGCCCGGCGGCTGCGCGATCGGCCAGCGCCCGGTCGACCAGCACCTCAAGGGGCTGCAGGCGATGGGCGCGCAGATCGCGATCGAGCACGGCTACGTCGTCGCGCGCGCCGGCAGGCTGAAGGGTGCGCGCATCGTCACCGACATGGTCACCGTCACCGGAACCGAGAACCTGATGATGGCGGCCACGCTCGCCGACGGCGAGACGGTGATCGAGAACGCCGCGCGCGAGCCCGAGATCGTCGATCTCGCCGAGGCGCTCGTCGCGATGGGCGCGCGCATCGACGGCGCCGGGACCGACCGTATCGTCGTGCACGGCGTCGAGCGGCTGCACGGCGCGTCGCACTGCGTGATGCCCGATCGCATCGAGGCGGGCACCTTCCT
>DATGRE010000178.1:0-2733 GCA_035303885.1 Zeimonas sp.
CTGCGCGACCTGATGCAGCGGCCCGAGATGCGCCAGCTGAAGCAGCGGATCATCGCCGCCTACCATCTGGGCCCGCTCGACCGACCCGAAACGCAGCAGTACGTCGAATACCGTCTCGGACACGTCGGCTGGACGGGCGACCCGTCCTTCGACGACGCCGCGTTCGATCGCATCTACGCACTCTCGCACGGCATTCCCCGGCGCATCAATACGCTCGTCGACCGCCTGCTGCTCGCCGGATACCTCGGCGAGAAGCACGCCCTTGCCGAGAGCGACGTGATCGACGTCGCCGCCGAGCTGCGGATGGAGCTGGGGCCGCGGCGCGGCTTCGTCGGCCCGGTGGGCACGACGCCGCAGAACGGCGAGCCGGCCGAGGCGCTGCCGGCCGAGAGCGTCGACGGAGGCGACACCGACGCCGCCGCCGCGACACGCGAACCCGCCGACGCCTCCTCGCTCGCCGCGCTCGAGGAGCGCGTCGCACTGCTCGAATCGACCACCGGCATGATCTTCGGCACGCTGAAGAAAGTGCTGCGCCTGCTGCGCACGCGTGCCTCCGAGAGCGAGCGGACGGTCGCCTGAACCGGGCGGGCAGCATGCAACACCGAAGCACCCCGGGCGCCTCGCCCGCCTCCCGTATCCTGAACGCGATGTCGATCGACGTCGAGGACTATTTCCAGGTCGCCGCGTTCGCGCCGTACATCGATCGCGAGCGCTGGAACGCGATGCCGTGCCGCGTCGAGCGCAACATCGACCGCATCCTCGAGCTGCTCGACCGGCACGAGGCGCGAGCAACCTTCTTCACGCTCGGCTGGATCGCCGAGCGCTACCCGGCGATGATCCGCGAGATCGTCGCGCGCGGGCACGAACTGGCGAGTCACGGCTACTCGCACGCGCGCGCGAGCGAGCAGACGCCGGCCGCCTTCCGCGAGGACCTCTCGCGCGCGAAGGCGCTGCTCGAGGACACCGGCGGCGTCGCGGTACGCGGCTACCGCGCGCCGAGCTTCTCGATCGGCGCGGCGAACCTCTGGGCGCACGACGTGATCGCCGAAACCGGACACGCGTACAGCTCGAGCGTCTATCCGATCGCGCACGACCACTACGGAATGCCGCAGGCGCCCCGCTTCGCGTGGCGCGCGCCGTCCGGCGTCGTCGAGATCCCGCCGAGCTCGCTGCGCCTGCTCGGGCGAAACCTGCCGGCCTCCGGAGGCGGGTATTTCCGCCTGCTGCCGTACCCCGTGTCGCGCTGGGGCATCCGCCGGATCAACGAACGCGACGGCGAGCCCTGCATCTTCTATTTCCATCCGTGGGAGATCGACCCGGAACAGCCGCGAATCCGGCAGGCGAACGCGAAAGCCCGGTTCCGTCACTACGTGAACCTCGAACGGACGGCCGGTCGGCTCGATCGCCTGTTGCGCGATTTCCGCTGGGGACGCGTCGACGAGGTCTTCGCGACGCGCCTCGAGCGGGCCGCATCGACGACGGATCACGTGCAATGAACCGGGAAGACACCGCCCTGCTGCTCCCGCGCGGGGGCAGCGCGAGCACCGCGACGACGGCAGTCGGGCAGGCGGACCGCCCCGCGGCGGCGGCGGAAGAGCTGCTCGTCACCGTCGCGCAGGATGCCGATCGCGACGATTGGCAGCGCTGGCTCGAGACGCGACCCGATGCGACGATCTTCCACGACTGGGCGTGGCGCCGGATCCTCGCCGAGGCCTTCGGGCATCGTCCTCACTACCTGATCGCGCGTCGCGGCGATCGCGTGGTCGGCGTGCTGCCGATGGTGCAGGTGCGCACGCTGCTGTTCGGCCACTCGCTGGTCAGCCTGCCCTTCTGCCCCTACGCGGGCCCGCTGGCCGACGACCGCGGCGTGCACGACGCACTGGACGCGCGCGCGGAGGCGATCGGACGGGAGCAGAAAGTCGACTTCATCGAGTACCGCAGCCTGCACGAGTCGCATCGCGACTGGCCTCGGCAGGATCTCTATTTCACGTTCCGCAAGCCGATCCTCGCCGACGTCGACGCCAATCTCGCCGCCGTTCCGCGCAAGCAGCGCGCGATGGTGCGCAAGGGCATCCGCAACGCGCTGCGCAGCGACACCGGCGACCTCGACGCGTTCTTCACGCTCTTCGCCGACAACGTGCACCGGCACGGAACGCCGGTGCACCGCAAGCGCTTCTTCGAGCTGATCCTCGAGGGCTTCGGCGAGCGCGCCGAAGTGCTCGTCGTGCGCGACGCCCGGCGCGAGCCGGTCAGCGCGGTGCTGAGCCTGTACCACCGCGACGAGGTGCTGCCGATGCACGCCGGCGACGCGGCGCGCGCGCGCGAGCTCGCCGCCAACGACTTCAAATACTGGGAGCTGATGCGCCGGGCCGCCGAACGCGGTTGCCGCGTCTTCGACTATGGGCGCAGCAAGCGCGGCACCGGGCCCTTCGACTTCAAGCGCAACTGGGGCTTCGAGCCGACGCCGCTGTGCTACGAGTACCGGCTGCTCGGACGTGACCGCATCCCGCAGAACAACCCGCTGAACCCGCGCTACCGGCTGCTGATCGCCACCTGGCGGCGGCTGCCGCGATGGTTCGTGAACGCGCTCGGACCGCACCTGGTGCGCGGGCTCGGCTGAAGCCATGGACGCCGCCCCTCCGTGCCGCGCAGGTTCCGTCCGCAGCTCGTCGTCGAGTTCATCGGCGTTCCCGGTGCGGGCAAGACCCGCATCGCGGCGGCGCTCGCGCAGGC
>DATGRE010000179.1:0-3125 GCA_035303885.1 Zeimonas sp.
GGGCAGATGCTCGACGAGATGGAAGGCGGTGAGCGCCGCGAGGCTGCCGTCCGGCAGACGCGCGAGATGCTCCAGCGCGTCGCCATGGCGCACTTTCAGCCCCATTTCGTTGCAGACCCGCACCATGTCGAGGTTCGAATCGACGCCTTCCGCATCGATGCCTTCTTCCGCCAGCAACTGCAGCCATTCGCCGCGTCCGCAGCCGATGTCGAGCAGCGGATAGCGGTTCAGGGCGGGCAGCATCCGCACGTGGCGAAGGTTGGCGGCGAGCCGCTCGCGGATCTGTTCGGGGCTGCCGCGAAAGCGATCCTCGAAGGCCAGGTAGAAGTCGGGCGGAATGCCGTCGGTCTTCGCGTCGGGCTCGCCGCCACTCGGGGGCGGCGCGGTCGTCGCGAGCTCGCGCACGCGTCGCAGTTCCAGCTCGAGGTATCGCATCCGCCGCAGCAGGTTCTCCTCGTTCTGCTGCACGGCCAGCGCCTGTGCGTACAGGCCCTGGTTCACCTGGTCCTGCACCTGAAGGCCGACGGCGCGCAGGTGCGCGCCGATGTCCACCTGTTCGAGTGCGCCAAGGCGCTCGGGCAGGCGGCGCACGGCGGCGAGGATGTGCGTGAGCCGCCGAAGCCCCGGAATGCGCAGCAGCACGCCCCGCACCACCAGGAAGGCGACGTTGCCGATCGTGGCGCCGCCCGGACGCTCTCGTGCTCGGTTGAGCAGGTTCGTCGCGCGCGGATGCGACAGCACTCGGCCGAACGGCGTACGGCGCAGGCGCTGGTACAAGCCGCGCGCCCGTGCCTCGGCCTGCGCTTCGTCCTCGGTCAGCGTCGGAAGCGGCGGTTCCGGCGGTGCCGGCGGCAGGCTGTCCTCGAGATCGACCGGCTCGAGCGCGTCGACCAGGTCGCGCAACAGGTCCGCAGGCGGGGATTCCGTTTCCGCCGGGCGCGCGTCTACATTGCGCTCATATTCCCGACGGCTGATTTCAGCGACGATGGCGCGCCGAAGCGCTTTCAGATCGATGTCCATTCGAGCAGCCGGTCACGCGGTGGCGCCGGCATCCTCCTCGGTGAGCACGGCTTCCAATGCGCACACGCCGAGAAAATGCTTGCCGCCGCTACCGGGAACCACCTGGAAGACCTCCGCGTTGTCCCACCAGTCGAAGTTGTCCTGCAGGTGACTCGCGCCCGAATGCAGGGCGAGCGTCAGGCTGTAGCTGCCCGGGCCGATGTTCAGCTCGGGGATGCGGATGCGCAGCTTTCTCGGCGTGCCGGGCGAGTCGCCGAGATCGACGAGCTCGCCGCGCAGCCAGGTATTGGTGCCGAAGACGTCCTGCCCCGTCCGGTCCTTCAGCATGAAGCCGACGGACAGGTCGGGAATCGCCTGGTGTGCGACCAGCGTCAGGCAGATGTCGAGATCGGCGCCCACCTCGACGACTTTCGCCGGCTTGCCCTTCGACTCGAAGTGCACCGAGACGAAGCTCGCCATGCCGTTTCCCGACCGACCCGAATACGGCTTCACGTCGGCCGCGGCGGCCCGCGCCTCCTTCTCGGCGATGAGCGCGTTGTAGTGGTCGAGCACCTCCGCGGGCGGCGCGTCGGCGACGATGCGGCTGTCGTTCAGCAGGATCGCGCGATCGCACAGCGACTTGATCGATCCGGGATCGTGCGACACGAACAGCAGCGTCGTTCCCTGCTCGCGGAACGCACGGATGCGTGCGAAGGACTTGTGCTGGAAATAGGCGTCGCCCACGGCGAGCGCCTCGTCGACGATCAGGATCTCGGGCCGCACGGCCGTCACCGCACTGAACGCCAGGCGCACGAACATGCCGGACGAATAGATGCGCACCGGTTGGTCGAAATACTCGCCGATCTCGGCGAAGGCCTCGATGTGCGGCAACAGCGCGTCGATCTCCTCGGGCGAGAAGCCTTGCATCCGCGCCGAGAGGATCACGTTCTGCCGCCCGGTGAACTCGGGATGAAAGCCCATGCCCAGTTCGAGCAGTGCGGCCACGCGTCCGTCGACCTCCACCGACCCGGTCGTCGGCATCGTGGTGCCGGTCACCAGCTTGAGCAGCGTGCTCTTGCCCGCGCCGTTCACGCCCACCAGCCCCACCGACTCGCCCTGCCGGACGGTGAAGCTGATGTCGCGAAGCACCCAGTGCAGATCGCGCGGGTACAGCCCCATCCAGGTCGCCAGCGCGTGCCGGCGGCTGCGGAACCGGGGATAGGCCTTGCCGAGCTGATCGACCCGGATGCTCACGTCAGATCTGATCCAGCAGGTCGGCGTGGCTGCGGCGATACAGCAGGATCGCGACGAGCAGGACGACGGTTGCGAACGCGAACGGATACGCGAGCGCCGACAGCGCGACCGGCTGGCCGAGCAGTGCGCCCTGGGCGACGCGCACGATCGAATACAGCGGATTCCACGAAAGCGCTTCGCGCACCCAGTCCGAGAGAATGCCTACCGGGTAGACGATCGGCGTGGCCCAGAACAGCCCCTGGAAGAACACGTCGGCGATGTGCCCGGTGTCGCGGAAGAAGACGTTCAGGATCGCCAGCACCACGGCGAGCCCCACGCCGAGATACACCGCGACGGCGAGCGCCGGCAGCATGCCGGCAACCGCCCAGGTCAGCGGATACGACGACGCCAGCATGAACAGCAGCACGAGCGCGAACAGCACCAGGCTGTTGAAGATCGCCACGGCGGCGACCGGCACGAAGAGAACGAAGCCGGGGAAGCTGCTCTTCTTGATCAGGTTGGCGTTCTCGAGAAACGCGTTCTTCCCGCGCTGGACCAGCTCGAGAAACAGCCCCCAGGCGACGAGCCCCGCGCACAGATAGATGCTGTAGGCGTACTGGTTGGCCGCTCCGGGCAGCCGTGCGTGCATGATCTTCGAGAAGATCACGGTGTAGATCAGCACCATCGCGATCGGCGGCAGCAGCAGCCAAAGCGCGCCGAGCACCGAGCCCACGTAGCGGCTGCGGATGTCGCGCAGCGTGATCGCGTGGATCAGTCCGCGATGGCGCATCAGCGCCGTGAACGCGGCCGCCACCGGTCCGGACGTTGTTTTTTCGCCCCACCGCGACGGCCGCCAACCGTCGGTCGGCACCGACGCCGGCCGGCGTTCCTCC
>DATGRE010000180.1:0-2512 GCA_035303885.1 Zeimonas sp.
GTGCAGGTTGTCGAGCGCCTCGCGCCAGTCGGCCTCGTAGACGAGGTGGTTCCAGTCCGGGATCATGTTGTTCACCGGACAGCCGTTGTGACAGTAGGGGATGCCGCAGTTCATGCACCGCGCGGCCTGGTTGCGCAGGGCCTCCTCGCTGTGCGGGACGATGAACTCGCGGTAGTGCTGGATGCGTTCCTTCGGATCGGCATAGCCGCGATCCTGGCGGTCGATCTCGAGGAAGCCGGTTTCCTTGCCCATGTCGCTCAGTTCCAGAAAGATTCAGCCGTCATCCCCGCGAAAGCGGGGAGCGAATGCCTCGAGCGCGGCGCCGGGCCGCACGAGGCCCCGGCTTTCGCCGGGATGACGGGGTAGGGGAACGCCATCGTCACTCGGCGGCAACGAAGGCGGCTTCGTCGCGCTCGGCCTCGAGCTGGCGCAGCGCCGCCGCGTAATCGCGAGGCATGACCTTGACGAACTTCGTCAGCGCGTTGTCCCAGTCGTCGAGCAGCTCGGCCGCCCGCTTCGAGCCGGTGTGCAGCTTGTGCCGTTCGACGAGGATGCGCAGCCGCTCGGCGTCGTGGCGCAGCATGTCGCCCATGCCGTAGTCCTCGACCGAGACCGGGCGCTGCTGCGGCCGGCCGGTGCCGTCTTCCTCGTCGCGCTCCGGCGAAACCGGCAACAGGTCGACCATCGCGGAGTTGCACAGGTCGGTAAACTGCGCGTCGGGATCGTAGACGTAGGCGACGCCGCCCGACATGCCCGCTGCGAAGTTGCGCCCGGTCTTGCCGAGCACGACGACGACGCCGCCGGTCATGTATTCGCAGCCGTGGTCGCCGGTGCCCTCGACCACCGCGATCGCGCCGGAGTTGCGCACCGCGAAGCGCTCGCCCGCGACGCCGTTGAAGTAGGCTTCGCCGGCGATCGCCCCGTAGAGCACGGTGTTGCCGACGACGATGTTGTCGGTCGGCTCGCGATCGACGTGGGCCGGCGGGCGAACGATCACGCGGCCGCCCGAGAGGCCCTTGCCGACGTAGTCGTTGGCGTCGCCGACGAGGTCGAGCGTGACGCCGTGGACCAACCAGGCTCCGAAGCTCTGCCCGGCGACGCCCTTGAAGGCGATCCGCAGCTGGTCGGGCTTGAGGCCCGCGTGGCCGTGCCGGCGGGCGATCTCTCCCGAGAGCATCGCGCCGACCGTGCGGTTGACGTTGCGGATCGTGCGCTCGAGCACGACGGTCTCGCCGTTCTCGATGGCTGGCCGGGCGGCCTCGATCAGCTCGTTGTCGAGCGCCGCGGCGAGGCCGTGGTCCTGCTCGATCGTCTGGTGCAGCGGCGCACCCTCGGACAGCGGGACCCGGTGCAGCAGGCGCGACAGGTCGACGCCGCCCGCCTTCCAGTGCTCGATCGCCTTCCGCATGTCGATCCGGTCGACCCGGCCGATCATCTCCTCGACGGTGCGGAAGCCCATCTCGGCCATGATCCGGCGCAGTTCCTCGGCGACGAAGAAGAAGTAGTTGATCACGTGCTCGGGCTGGCCGGTGAAGCGCGCGCGCAGCACCGGGTTCTGCGTCGCGACACCGACCGGGCAGGTATTGAGGTGGCACTTGCGCATCATGATGCAGCCGGCGGCGATCAGCGGCGCGGTGGCGAAGCCGAACTCGTCGGCGCCGAGCAGCGCGCCGATCGCGACGTCGCGGCCGGTGCGGATGCCGCCGTCGACCTGCACCGCGATGCGGCTCCTCAGGTCGTTGAGCAGCAGCGTCTGCTGGGTCTCGGCGAGGCCGATCTCCCACGGGCTGCCCGCGTGCGTGAGCGACGTCAGCGGCGAGGCTCCGGTGCCGCCCTCGTAGCCCGAGATCGTCACGTGATCGGCGCGCGCCTTGGAGACGCCCGCGGCGACCGTGCCGACGCCGACCTCGGAGACCAGCTTGACCGAGATGCGCGCGACGGGATTGACGTTCTTGAGGTCGTGGATCAGCTGCGCGAGATCCTCGATCGAATAGATGTCGTGGTGCGGTGGCGGGCTGATCAGGCCGACGCCCGGGGTCGAGTGACGCACCTTGCCGATCGTCTTGTCGACCTTGTGGCCGGGCAGCTGGCCGCCCTCGCCGGGCTTCGCGCCCTGCGCCATCTTGATCTGGATGTCGTCCGAATTGACCAGGTACTCGGTGGTCACGCCGAAGCGGCCCGAGGCGACCTGCTTGATCCGGCTGCGCATCGAATCGCCGTTCGGCAGCGGCTTGAAGCGGTCGGCTTCCTCGCCGCCCTCACCGGTGTTCGAGCGCCCGCCGATGCGGTTCATCGCGACCGCCAGCGTGGTGTGCGCCTCGCGGCTGATCGAGCCGAAGCTCATCGCGCCGGTGGCGAAGCGCTTGACGATCTCCTCGGCCGGCTCGACTTCCTCGAGCGGCACCGGAGTGTCGGTCTTCCTGAGCTCCATCAGCCCGCGGATCGTCAGCAGCCGCTCCGACTGCTCGTTGATCGCCTTCGCGAATTCCTCGTAGGTGGACCACGAATTGCC
>DATGRE010000181.1:0-4828 GCA_035303885.1 Zeimonas sp.
GAAGGCGACGCCGCGGAACACGAGGCCGAGCAGCATCACGAGGATCGGGAAATACATCGCGGGAATGACGATCGCGAACGCGAGCGGGAACACCGCGAGCAGCGCGCCGCCGCCGAGGACGAGCTAGGTCACGTTGAAATCCCACACCGGCGCCACCGAAGCGATCATCCGGTCGCGCTCCTCGGCGTCGCGCCGGAACGGGAACAGCATCGCCACGCCGAGGTCGAAGCCGTCGAGCAGCACGTACATGAACACCGCGAGCGCGAGGATCGCCGCCCACAGCGGGACGAGGTCAAGCGGGTCCATCGTCGAGCTCCCGTTGCGGCCCCAGCGTGGCGCCCGCCGGCCGTGCGGTGCCCCGCTCGTGCTCGTCGGTGACCGCGGAGAGCGGCCGCGCGGCGCGCTTGCGCCGCTCTTCGGCCTCCTCGGCTTCCTGCTCGGCCGCCTCCTGCGGTCCGATCCGCACCATGCGGCGCAACAGGATGAAGCCGCCGCTGAACATCACCACGTAGGCAACGATGTACGCGGCGAACGACAGCGCGACGTCGCTCGCGACGAGCGACGGCGTAACCGCATCGGCCGTGCGCATCAGGCCGTAGACGACCCAGGGCTGCCGGCCGACCTCGGTGACGAACCAGCCGGCGAGCACCGCGACGAAGCCGAGCGGCATGCCCCATCGCGCGAACTTCAGGAACGCCGTCGACTCGAACAATCGGCCGCGCCGGTGCGCGACCCATCCGGAGATCACGATCGCCAACATCAGCAGCCCGAGACCGACCATCAGGCGAAACGCGAAGTACGGTACGGCCACCGGCGGGCGATCCTCGCGCGGGAACGCCTTCAGGCCCTGCACCTCTGTGGAAAAGCCGTGCGTCAGGTAGAGACTGCCGATCGCGGGAATCGCGATCTCGTAGCGGTTCCGCTCGGCCTCCTCGTCGGGAATCGCAAACAGCGACAGCGGCACGTGCGTGGTGGTGTCCCACAGCCCCTCGATCGCGGCGAGCTTCGCCGGCTGGTGCTTCAGCGTGTTCACCCCGTGCAAGTCGCCGACGACGACCTGGAACGGCACCATCACGGTGAGGAAGACGAGCGACATCCAGACCATGCTGCGCGCCTCGGGCAGGTGCCGCTTCTGCAGCAGGTAATGCGCGCCGACGCCGAGCACGACGAGCGCCGTCGTGATCACGAAGGCCGTGACGGTATGCACCAGGCGGTAGGGAAGCGACGGATTGAAGATGAGCTGGACGAGATCGGCGGGCACGAAGAGGCCATCGACGACCTCATGCCCCACCGGCGTCTGCATCCAGCTGTTCGACGCGAGGATCCAGAACGACGACAGCAGCGTGCCGAACGCGACCAGGTACGCGGAGAGGACGTGCACCGGTTGCGGCACGAGCCTGCGTCCGAACAGCAGCACGCCGAGGAAGGCCGCCTCGAGGAAGAAGGCCGTAATCACCTCGTAGCCGAGCAGCGGCCCGATCACGCTTCCGGTGGCGTCGATGAAGCGGCTCCAGTTGGTGCCGAACTGGAACGGCATGACGATGCCGGAGACGACGCCCATACCGAAGGAGATCGCGAAGATCTTGATCCAGAACGCCGACAGGCGCAGATATCTCGCGTCCTTCTTCAGCCACCACAGCGTCTCGAGCGTCGCGATGTAGCACGACAGACCGACGGTGAAGGCCGGCAGCAGGATGTGGAAGGCGACCACCCACGCGAACTGCAGGCGCGAGAGCATCAGGGTGTCCACCGTCTCCTCCCCGGAGCGGGCGAATCCGTCAACCAGCAATCCGGATGCCTGCAATGGCGACAGCTTCGCGCGTCGCGGGCGGCCCCGGTCGGCAGCAGGACGGCGGCGGCGGCGACGCTCGTCTACCGCACGGGTGCCTTCGTCGTCCTCGAACCCGACACGCGTGCAGCGAGCGACGCCGCATCCGCGGGCGCTCGCACCTTGGCGTCGTTGTCGAAATAGACGAACACGTCGCGCCCCTCCGGCGGAGGCGGCGTCTCGAGCGCCGGAAGCACGCGCTCGGCGTCCTCCGGCTCGCGGCCCTCGGCCCACGCGATCACCCGCATCGCCCACGCATCGAGCGAGGCATCGTCGTAGCCGCTGACGTAGAGCTCCTCGGAGCCGTGCAGCCGGCAATAGACGAAATCCGCGGTGAGGTCCATCAGCCGCGGCCAGCTCACCGTGTCGGCGCAGACGAGCGCGACGCGATGGCGGCGCAGCGACTCGATGAACGCCGGATCGCGGAAGCTCTCGTGGCGGACCTCGATTGCGTGCCGCAGCGGTCGCGCGGGGCCTTTCGCGATGCCTTCGTCGCCGCGAATGCGCTCGTCGTGCGCGCGCGCGACGGCCGCGGCGCGCTCGGTGTCGTGCGGCAACTGCGCGAAGAAGGCCTCGAAGCGTTCGGGGTCGTAGCGAAGGAACGGCGGAAACTGCCACAGCAGCGGACCGAGCTTCTCGCCGAGCAGTAGCACGCCCGACGCGAGGAAATTCGCGATCGGCGTCTCCACCTCGCGCAGGCGGCGCACGTGCGTGATATAGCGCGGGGCCTTCACCGAGAAGACGAAATCCTCCGGCGTCTCATCGCGCCACCGCGCGAAGCTCGCGGGCTGCTGCAGGCGATAGAAGGTGCTGTTGATCTCGATCGAGTCGAAGCGGCTCGCCGCGTAGGCGAGCTCCTCGTCGTGCTTCAGCCCTTCCGGATAGAAGACGCCGCGCCACGGCGCGTAGGTCCAGCCCGAGATGCCGATGCGGATGCGGCCCATGCGAGTGCGGATGCGAGCGGCGGGCCCGCGCTCGTTTCCGGAACCCGCGGACCGCGACACCCCGTCCGGCGATTCCCTCGACTGTCGGGGATCTTTACAGCCAGGTGGGAAAGGCCGCGACGACGCGCGCGAACGGCAGCCATCGGACGCCGAAAAATGGCAACTGGGACGCTTCTTGCTTAGGTTCGGGATGGTTCTGATTCAGAGGGAGGAGAACAACATGAAGTCGCGCTTTCGACGCGGGGCCCACGCCGCCGTATGTGCAGCGGCGTGCGCAACGCTGCCCGCCGCGGCGAGCGGGGCCACGATCACGTGGACGAACCCGGGCACCGGTTCATGGTTCGCCGGTGCCAACTGGGACGCAGGCGTGCCGCCGGCACTGGGCGACGAGGCGGTCGTCAATGACGGCGGTACCGCGCAGTCGACGGACGCCGGTGACGACATCGAGGTGGCGCACTTCCGCTTCGGCGTGACGAACGTCGCCGGCGCCAACGTCGAGGGCCGCGCGGAGATCGCGGGCGGGCTCGGGGCACAGCTCGGTTCGCTCGTCGGTGCGCTGTCGAGCGGAAACGGCAGCAGCGCCACGGGGCACCTGACGGTGGGCGGCACGCTGCGCGGATTGGGCACCGTCGGTCGGGCCGACAATGCGCCGGGTGGCGCAGCATCGGTCGCGAACGGGACCGTCGTCGCCGGACACCTGGTGTCGAGCATGCCCCTGCTCCAGGTGGGCGTCGGCATCGGTTCCGGCGCGACCGGCATCGGTACCGTGGACGCGGCATCGGTGGAGAGCATCGCCGGCAGCCTCGAATCGCTCCTCGTCGGGTATGCGGCGGGCGGCATCGGACAGGGATCGCTCTCGCTCGATGCGGGGACGCTCGACGTCGGCACCCGCGCCTACGTCGGCTACGTCACGGACGCGGCGCGCGGAACCGCGCGCGGCGAGCTCCTCCTGGGCGGCACCCTGCGCGCGCAACCGGGTACGGACGCGGTGCTGCGAGTCGGCGCGATCGAAGGCCGCACCTTCGAAGTGACCGGTCCGGGCAGCGCCGAAGGATCGCTGCGGGCCCACGGCGTCGAGAGCTTCGGGTTCGTCGAGATCGGCGGGACGATCCTGTTCGGGACGCAGGGCGATACGGCAACCGGCTCGGCATCGATCGGTTCGGGCGGCATCGTGAATAAATCCGTCGTGCCGGGCGGACAGGTGCGCGTGGGCGTCGCCGAAGTGGTCCCGCTGAACAATGTCGTATCCGGACCGGGGGGCGACGTGACCGGCAGCGCGTCGGTCGCCGGCGACATCGCAGGCTACGACCGGGTAAGCGTCGGACGCGTCGTGAACGCAGGTCGGGCCGATGGCAGCCTCACCGTCAGCAGCGGAACGGTCGGCACGCGCTCTCTCGACGTCGGTGTCGTCGACCAGCCGTCGGCCGCGACGCCGGTGACCGACCCGCGCGCGGAAGCGGTCGGGCGAATGTCGGTCACCGACGGCGAGGTCGTTCTCGACCCACTGGGATCCGCGAACGTCGGCGTCATGATCCGCGCCCCGGAGCGCCTGGGCGATTACGCCAGCGGCACGCTCGAGCTCGCGCGTTCAAACCTGAACAACGGCTTTCTGCGCATCGGCATCGGCACTGCAGACGGCACGTTGACTGCCGACGCGTCGGGCATCGACGTCATCAACGTGATCGCCGGATCCGCGGGCGGCACCGCAAACGTCAGGTTGCGCGACAGCACGCTTCGTATCCGGGAAACGGCGGATTGGGCCGGTTCCGGATCGATGCTGATCGGCAGCAACGGCGGAACCGGCACCTTCTCCGCCACCGGGGGTTCGATCGACGTCGCACGGGATCTGGTGATCGCTATCGGTAGCACTGCGCCGTCGACCGACGGACAGCTGTCGCTCCTCGATAGTGCGCTGACGGTCGGCGGCAGCGTCGGAATCGGCTCCTTCAATCCGACCAGCCGCGGCCGGCTTTCGCTGACGAACAGCATCGCCGACGTCGGCCTCGGCTTCTTTCTCGGCGGCAGCGCCAACGACGGGACGCTGTTCGGCGAGGCC
>DATGRE010000182.1:0-10050 GCA_035303885.1 Zeimonas sp.
GATCCCGGGTATGGACTCGAGCCGCTTGCTCGGTTCGCTGCTGCGATGCCACTGCTCGATCTCGTGCTCGAGCTCTTGCACCTGCCGATCCAGCTCCTTCAGGTGCTGCAGCAGACGATCGATCAGTTGCCGGAACAGCCCGGGCAACTCGATCTCGCCGGCGCGGCAAACCAAACCGCCTTGAGGGCGAAAACGTCCCCCTGTCCACGGAAACGAGTCAAGCCCACTACCTGCCGCATGTCCCGTCTGTCAGGACATTTCGCCCGGGCTCGTTCCATCGGAGACCGAAACGCAGGCTTTCCGGGACTTTCGTGCCGCGCAGACGCCAACGTGCATCGAAACGCCCGAATTGCGGGCGTTCAACGCACGGACGTTCAACGTGCGGCGTACAGCCATCCAGCATTCAGCCGTTCAGCCTGCGGGCATCGTTCACCGCGCAGGCGTTCCGCAGCGAGCAACGCCGAGCCACGCTTGCGCCGCACGTGCGCCCCGGGTGCACCACGACCCCGCTGCGCAGCGGACCCGCCCCGTCACACCGTCGCCCGCAGCTCGAAGCGGTCCGGTACCTCCGCCGGTGTCGACGTCACTTCCTCGACGTCGACGCGATCGACGCGTGCGGCGCGCGGTCCGCGTCGCGCCCACGCGACCAACGCATCGAGGGCGGGCGCATCGCCGTGCACCAGCGCCTCGACGGTGCCGTCACATCGATTGCGCACCCAGCCCACCAGGTTGCGCAGGCGCGCTTCGTCGGCGAGCGCCGCGCGAAAGCCGACGCCCTGCACGCGCCCGGAAATCCGCAGTCGCTTCGTGACGTTCATGGCTCGCTTCGTGACGTTCATGACTCGATGGTCGCCCGGGCCCGCGCCTCGCGCAACCCGATGCGGCGCGCGACGACACGCGCCACCGCACGCACATCGCATTAAAATGCCATGAACATGCAGGAGCCACACCGCGGATGGAACGCAAAACCGCACGGCTGACCGTGCTGATCGACCCGTCGAAGAAGAAGGCCTTCGAGACGCTGTGCGCCCGACAGGACATCACGCCTTCGCAGGTCGTCCGTCAGCTGATTCGCGACTATCTCGCGCAGCACGGCGTCACCTACCGCACGCGGCCGGGTCTGTCGAATCCGAAAGTGCGATAGCCGCCGTCGCGCGCGGCGCCTTCGACGCGCCTACAGGCCGCCGGGCGGCCCGGAGAAGAACTCGCGGCTCGTGCGCAGCACCGACTGCGCGGTTTCGCTGAGCACGGTCTGGCGCCCGACGATCGTCGGGGGTTCCTCGCCGACGAGCGCTCGGCTCGCCTCGATCGCGTCGGCCAGGTCGTCGAAGAAATGCGGCCGTCCGACCAGGTCGATCAGCCCGGCGCGCTCGAGCTTCGCGCGCACGCGCGGATTCGCGCCGGCGAGCATCACGATCACGCCGCGCTTGCGCAGGTCGCCGATCACTTCCTCGAGCGTCTGCAGCCCGGTCTCGTCGATGAACGGCACCCAGCCGAGCCGCAGGATCAGCACCTGGGGATCGGTGCGCGTGCTCGCCAGCGCGCGCTCGAAGTTCTCCGCCGCGCCGAAGAAGAAGGGTCCGTCGATCGAATAGACGAGCACGCCCGGCGGCAGGCGTTGGAATCCGCGATGCGCGAAGGCGCGACTCAGCTCCTGGTGCGTCACGTTCTGCACCTCGACGCTCGAGGCCATCCGGCGCATGAAGTGCAGCGTGGCGAGGATGACGCCGATGTTCACCGCGACGACGAGGTCGGCGAAGACGGTCAGCGCGAAGGTGACGAGCAGGATGACGACGTCGGCGCGGGGGGCGCGACGAACCATCTTCGCGAAGTGCTTCGCCTCGCTCATGTTCCAGGCGACGACGAAGAGGATCGCCGCCAGCGCGGCGAGCGGCACGTTCACCGCGAGCGGCGCGAGCACGAGGACGATCAGCACCAGCGTGATCGAGTGGACGATGCCCGCGATCGGGCTGGTGCCGCCATTGCGGATGTTCGTCGCCGTGCGTGCGATCGCGCCGGTGGCGGCGAAGCCGCCGAACAGCGGGGCGGCGAGGTTCGCGATGCCCTGCCCGATCAGCTCCTGGTTCGAATCGTGCCGGGTGCCCGCCATGCCGTCGGCGACCACCGCCGACAGCAGCGACTCGATCGCCCCGAGCATCGCGATCGCGAAGGCCGGGCCGATCAGCTCGATCATCCGCGCCGCGGTGATCTCGGGCAGTCGCAGCTCGGGCAGTCCGATCGGGATGCCGCCGAAGGCGCTGCCGATCGTGACCACCCCGTCGAAGCCGATCAGGCTCTGCACGACGGTGGCGAAGACCAGGGCGATCAGCGGACCCGGGACCCGCTCCAGGCGCGGGATGCGGTTACCGAAGATGACCAGCGCGAGCGAGGAGACGGCCAGCAGCGTGGTGGCCGGGTGCAGGTCGGGCAGCGCCAGCAGCAGCTGCCAGAGCTTCTCGTGGAAATGCTGGGCCTCGGCCGCCGGCAGCCCGAAGAAGTCCTTCCACTGCCCGACGAAGATGATGACGCCGATTCCCGACGTGAAACCGACGATGACGGGGTCGGGAATGAACTTGATGATGTTGCCCATGCGCGCCACGCCGAGCAGCAGCAGGATGCCGCCCGCCATCATGGTCGCGATCTGCAGTCCGTCGATGCCGTGCTGAGCGGTGATCGCCGCGAGGATGACGATGAACGCCCCGGTGGGCCCGGCGATCTGCACCCGGCTGCCGCCGAACACCGAAACGAGGAATCCGGCGACGATCGACGTGTAGATGCCCTGCTCGGGCTTTGCGCCCGAGGCGATCGCGAAGGCCATCGCCAGCGGCAGCGCGACGACGCCGACGATGGCGCCGGCGACGATGTTCGGCAGCCAGTGCTCGCGGCGCAGAAGGCCGGCTCTGCGCGCTTCGAGCAGTGCGATCATCGGCGGAAAAGTCGGGGGTGTGATGCGGCGAGGATGTGCCTCATATTATAACGTGAGGCACATCGATCCGCCGTCGTCGGCGCGCTACGCGTGCGCCTCGCGCATGAGCCGCCAGTAGTCGAGCTTCATCATCAGCGCGGCCCCCGCAACGATCGAGACAAACGTGAGCGCCGAGCCGACGGCGAGGGTCGACAGTCCGCTCAGCCCCTGGCCGATCGTGCAGCCGAGCGCGGTAATGCCGCCGAAGCCCATCAGCACGGCCCCGCCGACGTGCCGCTTCAGGTCGGCCGCGTCGGGAAAGCTCTCCTCGCGATAGGTGCCCGTGAGCAGCGCGTAGGCGAGCGAACCGGCGACGATGCCGAGCGCGGTGGCGATGCCGAAGGTGACGTACTTGCTCTGGTCGCTCCAGAACATCAGGAGCTCGAGCGTGTAGGCGAAGGGGGCGACCAGCGACAGCGACTCCGGCCGATTGCCGTTGGTTCCGATGAACGCCTCCTCGAGCGTGTCGGGATGCTCGGCGACGTATCCGAGATGGCCGGTGACGTACCAGCCGCCGACGATCGTGAGCCCGACGACGACGCCTCCGAGCAGCGTGTCGCCTCCGCGTGCCTGGCGGTCGGCGAAGACGAAGACGAGCAGCGCGGCCGCGACGAGCGGCGGCAGCCAGCGCCCGACCGCGGCCGCCGACAGGCCCCAGGCGGAGGCGACCAGCGTCGGAAGGTCCTGCGTGGAGGGCAGCCGCACCGCGACGGTGTCGAAGGTGTTGACGCGCCAGACCCCGAACAGCCCCTTCAGCGTGACGTAGGCGGAGATCGCGAGCACGACGAAGACGACGACCGACTTGAGATTCCCGCCGCCGATGCGGATCAGCGTCTTGCTCGTGCAGCCCGACGCGAGCGTCATGCCGATCCCGAAGAGCAGCCCGCCGACGAGATTCGACAGCCACATCAGGTTCGGACTCGCGTACAGCGACTTGTGCGTGTCGACGAGCCCCTGCAGCTGCAGCGCCCATACGCCGAGGATCGCCACGGCGATCGCCAGCACCCACATGCGCATGCGGGTCCAGTCGCCCATGTGCACGATGTCGGAGACCGCGCCCATCGTGCAGAAGTTCGTCTTGTTGCCCACGAAGCCGAAGACGGCGCCGAGAGCGAATCCCAGCCAGGCGATCAGTGCGGCCGAGGGAAGTTCCGTTTCCATGAGAGGCGCAGAAGCAGCGAAGGCGAACCCCTCATGATACGGCCACCGCGCTCTCCGCCTCGTACCCGAGCCCGTTCTGCGTCGCGTAGACAGCCGCCTCGACGCGCGACGCGCAGCCGAGCTTCGCCAGGATGTGGCGCACGTGCAGCTTGACCGTGTCCGGGCTGATGCCCAGGGTGCGGGCGATCGCCTTGTTGCTCTCGCCGAGCGCGATGCGCGAGAGGATCTGGCGCTCGCGGGCGGTGAGCATCTCCGGGGCACGCATCCGGGTGGTCAGCGGCCGCAATCGCGGGTTGCGCGTGCTCCGCCCTCGTCCGCGGCCGCCCGGCAGCGTGTCGTAGAAGAGCGTGAACAGGCCGAGCGTTTCACCGCCGCTCTCCAGCGGCAGGACGACGCTGGCATGCGAAGTGAAGTCGTATGCGCCGAGGTCCGACGCGCCGGGCTCCGCGACTCGCGCCCAGGAAGCGACGAACTCGGGCTCGCCGTGCGACGGCGGGATGCGCAGCGTTCCCGCGCGAGCGCCAGTCAGGCGAACCACCGTTGCGAGGAAGGCGTCGAGCATTGAAGGCGAAGCGCTCATCCGGAACCCCCCTGACCGCCCGGACCATGCCGACCCTGATGTTTCCGCAGGTTGCCGGAGCCGTACAGATCTTACACGCGAGGTCCGCGGGCTTGCGGAATGCACGTAGGGTTCTGCTTGTTTTTTCGGGTGCCGCATGCGGCTCGGGAAGCTGTTGTCCTACCTGAAGGCGAACGGAATCGTCGTGGCGACCGCCGAGTCGTGCACCGCGGGGCTGATCGCCGGGAGACTGGCCGACGCCCGCGGCGCGGGCAGCTCGCTCGAGGTCGGCTACGTCGTCTACTCGGCCGAGGCGAAGTGCGGCTGCCTCGGGGTCGATCCCAAGACGATCGACCGCTTCGGCCTGACCAGCGAAGCGGTCGCGCGCGAGATGGCGCTCGGCGCTTTGCGCAGGAGCACCGCGTCGATCGCCGTCGCCGACACCGGACTCGCCGAGGCGCCGCCCGAAGGCAGCGAGGTTCCCCCGGGAACCGTCTGCTTCGCCTGGGCGGTGCGCACCGATCACGGTGACCCTATCGTCCACACGGAAACGCGCCGATTCGACGGATCGCGCAACGTCGTTCGCCGGACCGCGGCCGACTACGCGCTGGACCGCATTCCGCACTGCTGGGAGCGCGTCCGGGCGAGCGCGGTCTTGCCGGAGCCCGCCGCGACCGCGAAGCGCTGAAACGCGCCGCACGGGCAGGCGACGCCGCGACGCCGACGCTCAGCGCGGCGCGATGCGTTCCCCGCTCGCCGAGTCGGAACGCTTGCAGACGGTGATTTGCCCGTCGGCCTCGAGCACGGCCAGCTCGAGATCCGGGAGCGCGCACTGCGCCTCGCGCAACGCCTTCTCGATGTCGTCCCGGCCGATGTGCTCGCTGCGCAGGACGTCCTCGAACAGCTTTCCGTCGCGTCCCAGCACCACCGGCGCGCCCTGGACGAAGCGCTCGACGGTGCGGCTGCGCGCCGTCGCATAGGCGAAGACGAGATTCAGGCCGATCAGCGTGGCGGCCCGGAGCATGCCGGCGCCGATCGAATCGTCGTCGCCGCCGATCGACGGGCTGACCGCCTCGCTGAGCAGCAGCATCACGAGCAGGTCGAAGGGGGTGAGCTGGCTGAGCGTGCGCTTGCCGGCGAAGCGCATCAGCACCATCAGCGAGACGTAGACGGAGCCGGCGCGCAGCACGGCTTCCCACCAGGGCTCGGTGGGAAGCCACACGATCGGCTCCGCGGGACCGGCGGCGCGCTGCGCCCTACGACACGGCGACGGCGCCTTCGGCCTCCTGCATCAGCTCCTGCTTGCGCTCGACGAGCATCCGGGCGAGTTCGTCCATGTCGACGTCGGCCTTCTTCGCCTTCGGGAACAGCTCGTCCTCCTCTTCCTTCACGTGGTGCTTCACGTACTCGCCGAGCACCTTCACCCGGGCGTCGTACAGCTCCTCGTCCGGCGACATCGACGACAGCTGCTCGATCAGGTCCTTGGCCGTCGCGTGCTCGACCTCGGCCTCGTCGAGCAGGTGCGCGAGCTTCGCGCCGCCGTACTCGCGCATCGTCGGATAGAAGATCTCCTCCTCGATCTGCGCGTGCACGCTGAGCTCCGCGAGGATCCGGCCGACGAGCTCGGCGGCACCGTCGCGGTCCTTCTCCTTCATCTTCTCGAAGTCCTTGAACATCTTCGCGACCTTCTTGTGATCGGCCTTCAGCAGCTCGAACGGGTCGTGCTCCTTCCGGGAACGGGCGCGCGCGGTGCTCGTGCGGCCCGCGGTGCGAGATTGGGCATTGGGCATTTCGGGGATACTCCTTGTGATGCGCGGCCGCCTCGTGCGGCCGTGGCCCGGCCTGGAAGCAACCGGCGTACCAGGGGCATCCCCGTTCGCGCTCCGCTGCGACGGCGCGCGACGGTTCAGGAACGGGCTTCGTGCACCTCGATCACCTGCGGATCGTCGGCATGCTCGACGAGCAGGCGCCGCACGCGTTCCTGCCAGGCGAGGCGGAAGGCGTCCCGCTCCGCGTCGCTCGCGACGCCCTGCAGGCACCGGCCCATCAGCGTGGCGCTGCGCGGATCGCCGGCGACCTGCTGCAGGTGTGCGGCCACCTCGACCGCACCGCCCTCGCCGTCGATCCGGGAAAAGCGCATCTCGCCCCACGCGAGCGGTCGGCCGAAGAACAGGCGCTCGCGGCGCCCGAAGCGTCCGGCGAGCCCCGGGAATCCGCTGTCCTCGGTGGCGCCCGTGATGAAGCCCGCCACGGCGGCGACGACGCCGGTGACGCCGGCGTCGCGCGGCTCGCGCATCTCGACGACGATCTCCCCGCGCCGGGGGAGCGCGTCGCCGTACAGGCGCAGCAGCGCGGCGCGCGTCATCAGGAACGCCGAAGCGACGGTCGGGCACGAATGCCCGGCCATGCGCACGACGTCCTCGTAGCGGTAGCGCAGCCGTCCGCCGTCGACGGCACCGAGGAACTCGGCGAGCGGATCGTGCGTGTCGACGACGGGAGCGTCGGCGAAGAAGGCGGGGAAGACTTCGGTGCGGAGCGCTTCGGCGGCGGACATGACGGGCGAACCTGGGGGTGCGAGCGAAGCTAGAATAGTAACGCGTTACTTACTTGCAGAGTGCTTCTTCCCCCGTATGTCCACCCGGGAATCACCGATCGCACTGCGCCCCCGCCGACGCCTTCCGTCGCCCGAGCGGCGGGCCGAGATCGTCGCGGCCGTCGTCGAGCTCGCGCGCGAGCGCGGACCGGAGGCGATCACCACGCAGGCGATCGCCGACCGCGTCGCGCTCACGCACGGCGCGCTGTTCCGTCACTTCGCCGACAAGGACGCGATCTGGAGCGCGGTCTTCGACTGGGTGCAGCACGATCTCGGCGCCGCGATCGACGCCGCCTTCGCGGGCGGCGGCTCGCCGATCGAGATCCTCGAGCGCGTCTTCCTCGCCCACGCGCGCTTCGTCGCGCGCCACCCGGGCGCGCCGCGGATCCTCTACCACGCGCTGCAAGGCGAAGGCGATTCGCCGACACATCGGCGGGTGCGCACGATGGTCGCCGCGTACACGAAGCGGGTCGCCGCGTGCCTGCGCGAGGCGCGCGACGCCGGACTGCTGTCGCCCGCGCTCGACCCGCAGATCGGCGCCACGCTGTTCGTCGCCACGCTGCAGGGACTGGCCGTGCAGCGCGCGCTGCTCGGCGGCGAACACGGGGTCGTCGAGGCCGCGCGCGCGACCTTCGCGCTGCTGCTCGACGGACTGCGCGGGGTTCGCGCGTGAACGCGGCCGTTCCGCGCGGCGCGAAGCTTCGCCGCCGCCTGTGGACGCTGCTGCTCGTGCTCCTGGTCGGCGCGGCGGCCGCCTTCGCGCTGCCGCGCCTGCTGTACGGGCCGCTGGTGCCGGCCGTTCCCGTCGTGCAGCGCGAATTCGTGCAGTCGGTCGTCGCCAGCGGGCGCGTGCAGACCCCGCACCGGGTGGAGATCGGCTCGCAGATCACCGGCACCGTCGTGCGCGTGCCGGTCGCCGAAGGCCAGGACGTGCGCGCCGGCGAGGTGCTCGTCGAGCTCGACGACACCGAGCTGCGCGCGGCGGTGGAGCAGGCGCGAACGGCGGTCGCGCAGGCGCAGGCGAAGCTGCGCCAGCTGCACGAGGTGCAGGCGCCGGTGGCCGAACAGAACGTGCGCCAGGCGCAGGCGACGCTCGAGTACGCGCGCGCGCAGCACCGACGCAACGAGGAGCTGTTCCGCAAGGGCTTCATCGGCCGGGCGGCACTCGACGACTCGCGCAAGAACGTCGAGCTCGCCGACGCGCAGCTGCGCGCGGCGCAGCGCCAGCTCGAGGCGACACGCGAAGGCGGCAGCGAGGTGGCGCTGGCCGAGACCGCGCTGGCGCAGGCACGCGCGAACGCCGACGCGGCGCGCGCCCGGCTGTCCTACGCGACGATCACCGCACCGGTGGCCGGCACGCTGATCGGGCGCAGCGTCGAACGGGGCGACGTCGTGCAGCCCGGCAAGGTCCTGATGACGCTCTCGCCGGCCGGGGACACGCAGCTCGTCGTGCAGATCGACGAGAAGAATCTCGCGCTGCTCGCCGCCGGCCAGCGTGCGATCGCCTCCGCCGACGCCTATCCGCACGATCGCTTCGAGGCGACGCTCGCCTACATCAACCCCGGGGTGAATCCGCAGACCGGCTCGGTCGAGGTCAAGCTCGACGTGCCCGATCCGCCGCCCTTCCTCCGGCAGGACATGACCGTGTCGGTCGACATCGAGGTCGCACGCCGCGCCGACGCGGTGCTCGTGCCGAGCGACGCCGTGCGCCAGCCCGACGGCCGCACGCCCTGGGTGCTGCGCGTCGTCGACGGACGCGCGCTGCGGCAGCCGGTGCGCATCGGCCTGCGCGGCGGCGGCTGGAGCGAGGTGCTCGACGGTCTCGCGCCCGGCGACCTCGTCGTTCCCGGCGACGTCGCCGGCGTCGCCGAGGGCATGCGCGTGCGCGCGAGGGTCGAGGCAGCGGGCCCCGAATGAACGCGAACGCAGCAGCGCCGGCGCACGGGCCCGTGACCCTGCCGCGCTGGGCGCCCTTCGAATGGATCGTCGCGCTGCGCTTCCTGCGCGAAGGACGCATGCAGACCGCGTTCATCGTCACCGGCGTCGCCATCGGCGTCGGCGTCATCGTGTTCATGTCGGCGCTGCTCAGCGGGCTGCAGGCGAACCTGATCCGCCGCGTGCTCACCGCGCAGCCGCACATCCAGCTGCTGCCGCCGAAGGAGGTCGCCCGTCCGCAGCGCGACGCGACGAGCGACGCCGGCGTGCAGCACGACGCGATCGTGCAGCCTCCGCTGCAGCGACTGAAGTCGATCGACCAGTGGCAGGCGATCGTCGCGCAGATCCGCGCGATGCCCGAGACGCGGATCGTCGCGCCGCAGGCGAGCGGCTCGGCGCTCGCGGTGCGCGGCACGGCGAGCCGCGCGATCTCGGCGATCGGCATCGAGCCCGAGCGCTATTTCCGGATCGTCACGATCCCGGAGAAGATCGTCCGAGGAACGACGCGCCTGGGCGCGACCGACATCCTGATCGGCACCGAGCTCGCGAGCGACCTCGGCGTCGACGTAGGCGACAAGCTGCGCGTCTCGTCGGGGCTCGGCGCGAGCAATACGCTGACGGTGAGCGGCATCTTCGACCTCGGCAGCAAGGGTGCGAACCAGCGCACGACGTATCTCGCGCTGCACACCGCGCAGAGCCTGCTCGGCCTGCCGGGCGGAGTGACCGGCATCGACGTGACGGTGCACGACGTCTACGCGGCCGAGCGGATCGCGCAGCGCATCACCGCGGCCACCGGCGTGCAGGCCGACAGCTGGATCCGCACCAACGCGCAGTTCT
>DATGRE010000183.1:0-2279 GCA_035303885.1 Zeimonas sp.
GCAGGCGCGCCGGCGCCGGCTCGAGTCGTCCGCCGCGTGCCCGCATGCGCGCATCGCGGCAGTGATCGCGCTCGGCGCGGCCGTGGGCGCCTTCGCCGCCGGCGCCGCCCACCCGGCGGATGCCGGAGACACCGCCGGAACGACGATCACCGGTGAGGCCGAATCGCGCCCCGAGACGCTGGAAACGGTGGCGACGCAGCTGCTGAACGAGCTGCGGTCGCAGCCGCGCGACTGCGGAGCCGTTTCGTTCGACGCCGCGCCGCCGCTGCGCTGGGACAGCGCGCTCGCGGCGGCCGCCGCGGCGCATTCGTTGTGGATGCAGGCGACCGACTCGACCCGCCACGAGCAGGACGACGGCTCGACGGTGGCCGACCGCGCCGAAGACGCCGGCTACCGCTGGGAGGCGATCGGCGAGAACCTCGCGGCCGGCCCGACGCGGCTGGCGGATGCGGTGACGGGCTGGCTCGACAGCCCGCCGCACTGCGAGAACCTGATGAATCCCGAGTTCGAGGAGTTCGCGATCGCGCGGGTGTCCGGCACGCCGCGCAACCGATTTGCAACCTGGTGGACGCTCGTGCTCGCGCGCCCGCGGCCCTAGCGGACGATCTGCGCCCGCAGTGCGCGCAGCACCTGCTTCAACCGGGCGGCATTCTCGGGCCCGACGCGGATCATCACCTTGCGCCCGGCCGACAGCGACTCGAGCAGCGGATCCTCGAAGCGGTAATGGATCTTCGGTTGCACGACGCGAATGGGGCCGCTCACCTCGGGTGCGGTGAGCATGTCGTCGATCGCGGCGACGACGCGGTCGTTCAGGTGCCCTTCCGGATATCCCAGCTCGCGATACTGCTCCTGCAGTAGCGGATAGAAGCGCAGATACACCTTCGCCACGGCCTTCGGATCGAGTGACTCGGCGAAGCGCACGAACGCCTCGTAGCGCTGGAAGTTCTCGGGCTGCAGCGTCATGCGCTCGCCGTCGTCGGCGACGGCGAAAGGTCCGGGAATGGGACGCAGCGCGCTCCATTGCGCCGGCACGAGCTGCCGCGGCAGGTTGTCGACCGTGACGACGAAGCGGCGCGCGAAATCCTGCAGATTGAAGAATTGCGCTAGCTGCTCGCGGGAGGCGAGCGCGAGCAGGGAGTCGAGGATCGGCGAGTCGCTCTCGCCGGCGGCGGGAAGCGGCGCGGCGTCGCCGCGCGCCGCCATCTCGGGCAACGGGAACTTCGGCTCGCTCGGGACCGGCGCTTCGCTGGCCGACGGCGACGCTTCCGGTATCCCGGCCGAGGGCGCGGCGGCGATGCCGTCGACCCGTCCATCGACCCGCCCGTCGACCGGCCCGTCGATCGGACCGTCTGCAGGGGCGGTGGTGGGCGGCGTGCTGCTGCGCGCGGGCAGGCGCGGCACCGGATCCATCTGCCACAGGTAGATTCCCGCCGCGATGCCGGCGGCAGCCAGCAGCAGGAGCCACCACGGCGGCCCGGCCTTGGACACGCGAGAGTGACGGGTGGACATCGATGTTCCTGGGAACGACGCGGCGGCGGTTCGAGGCCGGGGGGTCAGACTACGCCCTGCTCGAGCATCGCATCGGCGACCTTCACGAAGGCGGAAACGTTCGCGCCGTCCACGTAGTTTATCGTGCCGTCAGGACGGCGGCCATGTCGTACGCAGCTCTCGTGGATCGCCTTCATGATCGCGTGCAGCCGCTCGTCGACCTCGCCGTGCGTCCAGCCCAGCCGCTGCGCGTTCTGCGCCATCTCCAGCCCCGAGGTGGCGACGCCACCCGCATTGCTCGCCTTGCCGGGCGCGTAGAGCACCCCGGCCTTGTGAAAGACGTCGACCGCCTCGATGGTGCTCGGCATGTTCGCACCCTCGGCGACGCAGAACACGCCGTTGGACACCAGAGTGCGGGCGTCGTGCTCGTCGAGCTCGTTCTGTGTTGCGCACGGCAGCGCGATGTCGACGGGCACGTGCCACGGTCGGCGGCCCGGCTCGTACTGCAGCTTCAGCTTCTCGGCGAACTCCGACAGCCGTCCGCGCCGCTCGTTCTTCAGGACGAGCAGCTCGGCGAGCGTTTCCTCGTCGAAACCGTTCGGCAGGTAGACGGTGCCGCCGGAATCGGACGCCGTGACCACCTTCGCCCCGAGGTCGAGCGCCTTGGCGATCGCGTATTGCGCGACGTTGCCCGATCCCGACACCGACACCGTCGCGCCCTCGAACGCGCGGCCGGCGCGACGCAGCATCTCCTGCGCGAAATAGACGGTTCCGTACCCGGTGGCTTCCGG
>DATGRE010000184.1:0-20985 GCA_035303885.1 Zeimonas sp.
GCCGATGCACGACGAACGGGGGCTCTGGCGCGCTTCGTTCCTGACCACGCTGGCGTTTCTCTTCGACCTTTCCGCGCCGGCGGTCGCGTGGACGGGCGCGTTCCTGCTGCGGCTGAACTTCGAGTGGCCCTACGGCTACGAGCGGCACATCGCGATGGGCCTGATCGCGCTCGTTCCCGCCCATGCGCTCGCCTGCCGTCTCGCCGGCCTGTATCGCGGGTTGTGGATCTTCGCGAGCCTGCCCGACCTGAAGCGCGTGCTGCGGGCGGTGGCCATGTCCTCGATCGCGGCGCTCGTGTTCGGCGTCCTGTATCGCGACGTGCTCGGCGTGCCGCGCTCGGTCGTCGTGCTCTATCCGCTGCTGCTGACGGCCTGGATGGCCGGCGGGCGCATCGCCTATCGGATGCTGAAGGAGCATCGACTCTACGGCGGGCTGATCGCGCAGGGCAAGCCGGTCGTCGTCGTGGGCGCCGGGCGCGACGGAGCGATGCTCGTGCGCGACCTGGCGCGCAATCCCGACTGGCGCGTCGTCGGCCTGCTGGACGACGATCCCGCCAAATGGAAGCGCGAGATCCTCGGCGTGCCGATCTTCGGGCCGATCGACGCGCTTCCCGAAGTGATCGTCGACGAGAAGGCGCGGCACGTGATCCTGGCGCTTCCGTCGACGACGACCGCGGTACGCCGGCGCGCGGCCGACCTGGCGGTGCGCGCCGGCGCGCGCGTGTTCACCGTACCGGCGGTCGACGACATCATCTCGGGACGCGTTTCCGTCTCGTCGATCCGCCCGCTGGAGATCGACGACCTGCTCGGGCGCGAGACCGTGCACATCGACAACGAGCACGTCCTCGAGATGCTGGCCGGCAAGACCGTTCTCGTCACCGGGGCGGGCGGCTCGATCGGCAGCGAACTGTGCCGGCAGCTGTCGCGCTTCGAGCCGGCGCGTCTCGTCCTGTTCGAGCAGAACGAGTTCGCACTGTATTCGCTTGAGCAATGGTTCGCGTCGCACCGGCCGGAGACGACGATCGTGCCGCTGGCCGGCGACGTCAAGGATCGCGAACGGGTCCGCGAGGTGTTCGAGGCGCATCGGCCGCAGGTGATCTTCCACGCCGCCGCCTACAAGCACGTGCCGCTGATGGAGGTCGGCAATACCTGGCAGGCGGTGCGCAACAACGTGCTCGGCACGCTGCGGGTCGCGCAGTGCGCGCTCGAGTTCGGTGCCGAACGCTTCGTGCTGATCTCCACCGACAAGGCGGTGAACCCGACGAACGTGATGGGCGCGACGAAAAGGCTTGCCGAGATGGTGTGCCAGGCGCTGCAGGCGTCGGGGGGTGGCACGCAGTTCGGCATCGTGCGCTTCGGCAACGTGCTCGGCAGTGCGGGGAGCGTGATTCCGAAGTTCCAGGCGCAGATCGCCAAGGGCGGTCCGGTCACCGTCACGCATCCGGAGATCACGCGCTATTTCATGTCGATTCCCGAGGCCGCGCAGCTCGTGCTGCAGGCGGCGGCGATGGGTACGGGCGGCGAGATCTTCGTCCTCGACATGGGCGAGCCGGTGCGCATCGTCGATCTGGCACGCAACATGATCCGACTGTCCGGCTATTCGGAGAACGACATCCGGATCGAGTTCACCGGGCTGCGGCCCGGCGAAAAGCTCTACGAGGAGCTGCTCGCCGATGCCGAGCAGACACGCGAGACGCCGCACCCGAAGCTGCGCATCGTGCGCTCGCGTCCGGTCGACGTCGAGTTCCTCGGGCCGCTGCAGGCCTGGCTGGAGCAGCCCGCGCCGGCCGACGACACCGCGGTGCGCAAGGAACTCGCCGCGCGTGTGCCCGAGTACACGCCGTTCCTCGGCAAGCCGGCGCCGACGCTGCGCGTCGTCGCAGGACGCAACGCGGCCGCCGGCGGCGCCTAGCGCGTCGATGGATCGTCGAGACGGTCCGCGTCTTTCGCGGCACGCAAGCCCGCCGTGCGGGCGTCAACCAATCGAGATTTCGCTCCGATGAATTCGCTTTCGCTCTCTCCGTCCATTTTCAAGGCCTATGACATCCGCGGCGTCGTCGGCGAGACCCTGACGGTGCCCGTGGTGCGCGCGATCGGTGCCGCCCTTGGAGCGCGGGCGCTCGAGGCGGGCGCGCGCGAGGCGGTCATCGGACGCGACGGTCGGCTGTCGGGCCCCGAGCTCGCCGCGGCGCTCTCCGACGGATTTCGCGATGCCGGAATCTCGGTGATCGACATCGGCATGGTGCCGACCCCGCTCGTCTATTTCGCGACCTTCGAGCTCGGCACCGGAACGGGCGTCGCGGTCACCGGCAGCCACAACCCGCCCGAGTACAACGGGCTGAAGATGGTCGTCGCCGGCGATGCGATCCACGGCGAGGCGATCCAGTCGCTGCGCGAGACGATCGCCGCGGGCGGCCCGGCGTCGAAGGGCGCTGCCCGGCCGCGGGGCGGCTTTCGCACCGAGGACCTGGTGCCGCGCTACCTCGAGCGCATCACCGGCGACGTGAAGCTCGCCCGCCCGATGACCGTCGCGATCGACTGCGGCAACGGCGTCGCCGGAGCGGTCGCCCCGGCGCTCTATGAAGCGCTCGGCTGCAAGGTCATCGAGCTCTTCTGCGAGGTCGACGGAAATTTCCCGAATCATCATCCCGACCCTGCCCATCCGGAGAACCTGCAGGATCTGATCCGTTGCCTGCGCGACAGCGATGCGGAGATCGGGCTCGCCTTCGACGGCGACGGCGACCGCCTCGGTGTCGTGACGAAGGACGGAAGCATCATCTATCCCGATCGCCAGCTGATGCTGTTCGCCGAGGACGTGCTGTCGCGCAATCCGGGGGCGGAGATCATTTTCGACGTCAAGTGCAGCCGGCACGTCGCCGCGCACGTGCGCAGGCACGGGGGCCGTCCCACGATGTGGCGCACCGGCCATTCGCTGATCAAGGCGAAACTGAAGGAAAGCGGCGCGCCGCTCGCCGGTGAAATGAGCGGGCACGTGTTCTTCAAGGAGCGCTGGTACGGTTTCGACGACGGGCTCTATGCCGGCGCGCGTCTTCTCGAGATCCTCTCGCGCCATCCGGATCCTTCGGCCGTGCTGAATGCGCTGCCCGATTCGCCGGCGACGCCCGAGCTGCACCTGAGGACGGCCGAGGGGGAAAATTTCGCTCTCGTCGAGCGGCTGCAGCGCGAAGCGCGTTTCGAGGGCGCGAGCCGGATCATCACGATCGACGGCGTGCGGGTCGAATATCCGGACGGTTTCGGCCTGGCGCGGCCCTCGAATACGACGCCGGTCGTCGTGATCCGCTTCGAGGCGGATACCCCCGAGGCGCTCGCGCGGATCCAGGCCGATTTTCGTCGGGCGATCCGTTCGGTCGAGCCCGACGTTTCCCTGCCGTTCTGAATCGTTTGCAGGGGCCGGAGGGACCGGGCGCCCTTCGAACGACGGAAGACGCGCGCGCGGCCGTCTCCCGGGCAGGCCTCAGATCCGGAATTCCTCGCGCGATCTCCCTTCCGCTTCGAGCGCGGCGAGCCAGCGCGGCGTGCGGCCGCGCCCGCTCCACGTCTCGCCGGTCTTTGCATTGCGGTATTTCGGCGGAACGGGCTTGCGCGGCCGGGCCGTCGCGGTCGCTTTGCGCGCGGTACGGCGCCGTCCTCGACGGGGGCTGTACTCGGCGAGATCCTCCGGCGTTACGTCGAGTTTCTTCATCAGCGCGACCACCTGGCCGACGGCCTTCTTCTTCTTTTCGTCGGCGGCGGCTTCCAGCTTCGCAGCCTGCGCTTCGAGTTTCTCGATCTGCCTGCGGATCTTCTCATAAGATTTACGTGGCATTTTCTTTTAGGTCTCCTGTTGGATTTGATCGCGGGGCATTTCCGCACGCGCTCGAATACTGCCACATCCCGATGCGGCAGTATTCTGGAAATTGGGATTACCCCGGTTATCCCGTCGTTTATTGGAGCGCGAAAGCGATCGCGTCGCGCCAGGACGGGAGTATTCGGCCGAAGGCCGATTCGTATCGGGAGGAATCGAGCACCGACCACGCGGGCCGCCGCGCGGGGCGGCCGCTGGGCGTCTCGGCGAAGGCTTCGATGCGCGGGGCGCGCTCCGCGGCGATGCGGCCGGACGCGATCGCGCATGCGACGAAGGCGCGGCCGAACTCGTACCAGGTGGTCGCGCCGTGGCACGACAGGTGATATACCCCGGATTCGACCGTGGCCTTCGCGTCTCGAACGCGGCCGATCGCTTCGGCCACCTCGCGCGCGATCAATGCGACCGGATTCGGCACGCCGACGCGGTCGTCGGCCAGTGCAATGTTGCGGCCGGCGTTGGACGCGTCGAGCAGGACCGCGGCGAGGTTTCGATGCGGCCCGCCGTAGAGCCAGCTGACGCGGAAAATCCAGTGGCTTCCTTTTTCCGCTTCGATCGCCGTTTCGCCGGCGAGCTTCGTCGACCCGTATACGGAGAGCGGATTCGGCGCGTCGTCCTCGCGATAGGGCCGGCGCAGGGTTCCGTCGAATACGAAGTCGGTCGAGAAATGGATCAGATGCGCGCCGCGTTCGCGCGCCGCGCGTGCGAGCGCGCCGGGAAGATCCGCGTTCAGTTCGCGCGCCGCCCGCGTCTCGCGCTCGCAGCGGTCGACGTCGCTCATCGCGATGCAGTTGACGACGATCCGCGGTTGCCATCGCTCGAACCAGCCACGAGTCGCCGCGAGGGGTCGGGACGGATCGAGCGCGAGCTCGGCGCGCGCGGGCGCGACGAGTCGCACGTCCGAAGTCGTGCCCGGCGCTCGCCCGCGTCGGGTGAATTCGTCCGTCAGTGCGGTGCCCAGGCGTCCGCTGGCGCCGAGCAGCAGGACGCGCGGTGCGGCGGCGTCGTCGGGCGCGGCCGAGTCCCGGTTCATTCGCCGCCGAGATGCGTGCGTGCGCGCCTGCCTTCGTCGCCGGTTCGCGCGAGGCCGGCGTCGGCCGCCAGTCGCGCACGCACCGTCGCACGGAGTCCTTCGTCGAGGGCGACTCGAGGAGCCCAGCCCGTCTCGGCGCGCATCTTGTCGTCGTTCATCGCGTAGCGGCGGTCGTGTCCGGGCCGATCGGCGACGAAGCGGATGCGGGCGCGGGCATCGGCGTCCGTCTGCGCCGCCCGTTCCGCGTCGACCGAGTCGATCAGTCGTTCGACCAGCTCGAGATTCGTCACGCTCTGGTGCCCCGCGACGTTGTACGACTCGCCGGGGCGCCCGTGCTCGAGCGCGGCGCGCAGGGCCGAGACGTGGTCGTCGACGTACAGCCAGTCGCGTACGGCGAGACCGTCGCCGTACAGCGGTACCGGATCGCCGGCCAGCAGCCGTTCGATCGCCAGGGCGACGAGCTTCTCCGGATGCTGCCCCGGGCCATAGGTGTTCGAGCCGCGCGTGATCAGCGTGGGCATGCCGTGCGTCGCGTGAAACGCGGCGACGAAGTGATCCGCCGCCGCTTTCGACGCCGCGTACGGGTTGCGCGGCCGGTACGGCGCATGCTCGTCGCACGGCGGGTCGTCGGCTCCGAGCGAACCGAACACTTCGTCGGTCGAGCAATGCAGGAACCGGAAGTCGCGCGCCTCTTCGGGGTCCGCCTGCGCGCGATACGCCTGCGCCGCCTGCAGCAGCACCAGCGTGCCCAGCGCGTTCGTGCGGGCGAAGGCCGTCGCGTCGGCGATCGAGCGGTCGACGTGCGTCTCGGCCGCCAGGTGCACGATCGCGCGCGGGCGGTGCTCGGCGAGCAGCGCGTCGACGAGTGCGCGGTCGCAGACGTCGCCGCGTACGAAGCGGTAGCGCGGGTGGGACTCGAAAGCCGCGAGCGCCTCGGGCCGTGCCGCGTAGGTGAGCGCGTCGAGGTTGACGAGCCCCTCGTCGCTGCGCTCGAGCCAGTCGGCGACGAATCGCGCGCCGATGAATCCGCAGCCGCCGGTGACGAGGATCATCGGTCGAGGATACCGAAAACCGGGCGTCGCTTCGGGCCCGTCTGCGTCGCCCCGTGCGGATGACCCGGCAACGGGACGGCAACGGGACACTAGAATAGCCGCGGATCCTCACGAGACGGGTGCTTTCGCGCGACATGGCACGATGGCTTTACACGATCGCCTGGTACCTGGCGATGCCGTGGCTGTTCGTGCATCTGCTGTGGAAGTCGCGCCGCCAGCCCGGCTATCGGCAGCATCTGGGCGAGCGCTTCGGCGCGCACACGCCGCGCGGCGACCTGCAGCCGCTCATCTGGCTGCATGCGGTATCGGTCGGCGAGACGCGTGCGGCGCAGCCGCTGGTCGACGCGCTGCTGGAGCGCTATCCGCAGCACGAACTGCTGATCACGCACATGACGCCGACCGGCCGCGAGGCGGGCGCGGCACTGTTCTCGCATCCGCGCATCCATCGCGCGTACCTGCCCTACGACTACCCGTTCGCCGTTCGCCGGTTCCTGCGCGCGTGGCGTCCTTCGGTCGGACTGCTGATGGAGACCGAGCTGTGGCCGAACCTCGTCGCGATCGCGCACGAGGAAGGCGTGCGGCTCGCGCTGGTCAACGCGCGGCTGTCGGAGCGGTCGCTGCGCAAGGGCCAGCGCTGGGCGCGGTTGATCGAGCCGGCGCTCGCGACGCTCGACCTGGTGCTCGCGCAGTCGGCCGACGACGCGAGCCGTCTCGCGCAACTGGGCCGCGACGACGCGCGCGTGCTCGGCAATCTGAAGTTCGACGTCGGCGCGGCACCGAAGCTCGAGGCGCTCGGCCATCAGTGGCGCATCGAATGGCTGGCACGGCAGCGCGCGGACGGACTGCCGCGCTTCTGCGTGGTCGCCGCGAGCACGCGCGACGGCGAGGAAGCGCTGCTGCTCGACGCCTGGGAAGCGGCGCTGCAACCGCCGTCGCTGGCGAGCCGTTTCCCTCCGCTGCTGGTGATCGTTCCGCGGCACCCGCAGCGCTTCGACGAGGTCGCGGCGCTCATCGACGCGCGCGGCTGGCGTTTCGCACGACGCAGCCGCATCCCGGAGGGACAGCGCTGCGACGCGCAGGTGATCCTCGGCGATTCGATGGGCGAGATGCAGGCCTGGTACGCGCTGGCCGACGTCGCGATCATCGGCGGATCGCTGTTGCCCTACGGCGGACAGAACCTGATCGAGGCCTGTGCGGCCGGCGTGCCGGTCATCGTGGGTCCGCACACCTTCAACTTCGCGGAGGCCGCCGAGCGCGCGATCGAGGCGGATGCCGCGATCCGCGTGTCGGACGCGGCGCGGGCGGTGAAGGAGGCGCTCGACATCGTGCTCGACCCGGAGCGGCGGCAGTCGATGAGCGACCGTGCCCTGGCCTTCGCGGCGCGTCATCGCGGCGCGACCGATCGCACGGTGGACGCGCTCGACGCGCTGCTGCGCAGCGAGCGCTGAGCGTCAGCGCCGCGTCGGCGGTGCCGCGGCAGGCGCGGAGCTCGACGGTGGCGAGCTTGGGGGCCGCGGAGTCGGCGACGACGAGCTCGACGGCGACGATGGCGGCCGCGGTGCGAGCAGCGCGTCGACCGCCGCGACGTCGTCCTCGTCGAGCACGCCCGCGGTGGATTTCAGCAGCAGGCCGTTGACGATCACGTCGTAGCGTGCGCGGGCCAGGTCGCGCCGCGTGCTGAACAGCTGCTGCTGCGCATTGAGCACGTCGATGTTGATGCGAACGCCGACCTGGTAGCCGAGCAGGTTGGACTCGAGCGCGAGCTGGCTGGAGCGCTCGGCCGCCTCCAGCGCGCTCACCTGCGCGAGGCTGCTGTTCACGCCGAGGTACGCCTGGCGCGTCGCCTGCTCGACCTGGCGCCGCGTCGTCTCCAGATCGAAGCGCGATCGATCGAGCAGCGCGGCGGCCTCGCGCATGCCGGCCTCGATGCCGCCGCCGGTGTATAGCGGCATCGACAGCTGCACGCCGACGGTGGCCGTGTTCGTGCGCAGCCCGATGGCGTTCAGCGCCGCGTTCTCGTTGCGAGCCAGCGAGCCGACCAGGTCGACCGTCGGATATTTCGCGTAACGGCGCCGCTCGATCTCGCGGCGCGCGATCTCCACGTTCACGCGCTGCTGCTGCACCGCGAGGCTACTGTCGATCGCCTGCTGCACCCAGTCGGCTTCGCTGGCCGGCTGCGGCGGCTGCAGGGTCACCCCGGGGCGCAGCACCTCGAGCTCGCCCACCGGGCGGCCGATCAGCTGCGCGAGCAGCGCGCGCTGCACCTCGAGCGCGTTCAGTGCGGCGATCTCCTGCGCGACCGTCAGGTCGAAGCGCGCCTGCGCTTCCTGCTGATCGGTGATCGTCGCGGTGCCGACCTCGAAGTTGCGCTTGGCCGCTTCCAGCTGCTCGGTGATCGCGCGCTTCTGCGCGCGGATCGTCTCGAGGTTGTCCTGCGCGGCGAGCACGTCGAAATACGCGCGCGAGACGCGCAGGATCAGGTCCTGTCGGGCCTGCACGTATTGCGCCTCGGCGATGCCGACGGCGAGCCGGCTCTGCTCCCAGGCCTCGTGCTCGGGCAGGCTGAGCAGTGGCACCGACAGCTGGATCGCGTAGGCCTCGGACGTGAAGCGCCGCGTCGATGCGCGGTTCGGGTCCGAGTGCACGCGGTTCACGGCGGCGCTGGCGCCGACGGCCGGCAGCAGCAGCGATCGCGCCTGCGGGACGCGCTCGCGGGTCGCGTCGAGCTGCGCGCGCGCCGACGCGACCTGGGCGTCGTTGGCGAGCGCCTCGCGCCACGCCTGCATCAGGTCGAGCGCGAGGGCCGGTGCCGCCGCGGCGGCGAGCAGCGCGCACGTGAGCGCGCCGACGAGGGCCCTGGCGGCCGTCCTCGCATTCATCGGGAGCTCCCTGCGCCGGCGCTCGGGCCGTGCGTTCCGGGCGTCCATGACGGACCCCCTTGGGGTCGAACCTGCGCGCCCGCGCATCGATGCCGCCCTCGGGGTCGTGGACCCGCTCGAAGGCCGACGTCGGACGCGGCGCGCACCATCAGAACCGGAAGCGCTCGCGCTGCGGGAATTCGCGCAGCGGCGCGGCGACCGTCTCGAACAGATTCTCGCTGAAGAACTCGCGCTCGCCGGTTCGCGTGATGCGCTGCGCGCTCATCACCGGAAGCTCGCCGACGATCCCGATCAGCCGTCCGCCCGGGTTCAATCGCTGCAGCAGCGACTCGGGGACGAACTGCACCGAACCCGACAGCACGATCACGTCGAAGCTGCCCTTCTCGGCGACGGCGAGCCCATGGCCGCGTTCGACGTGGACGTTGCCGATGCCGGCGGACTTCAGGTTCGCCCGGGCGAATTCGCACAGGTCTTCGCGCAAGTCGCAGGTGACGACGCTGCGCGCGAACTGCGCGAGCAGGGCGGCCATGTGTCCCGATCCCGCGCCGATCTCGAGCACCGCGTGCCCGCGCTCGGGCAGCACCGACTGCAGCATGCGCGCCTCGACCTTCGGCGCGAGCATGTTCTCGCCGGTGGCGACGCCGTCGAGCGTCAGCGGAATCTCGAGGTCGCTGAACGCGAGCGCGCGATAGGCCGGAGGGACGAAGTCTTCGCGGCGCACGGCGAACAGGGTTTCGAGCACGTCGGGGTCGAGCACCTCCCAGGTCCGGATCTGCTGCTCGACCATGTTGTAGCGCGCGCGTTCGAAGTCCATGAGAGGCTGGGGAGAGATCGGAAGTGGCGGCATTCTAGCAATCAGTTTTCGTCGCTCAGCGAGCGCAGCACGTAGCGCAGGTGGGTGTCGAGGAAGCGATCGATCGGCACGTCGAAGCCCGGCGGACAGCACGGCGTGATCGAGTGCTCCCAGATCGCGCGCAGCACCAGTGGCGACATCCACAGCGGCACCGAAGCCTCGACGTCGACCGTGCGGAATTCGCCGCGCTCGATGCCGCGCGCGACGATCGAGCCGAGCACGCCCATCACCGGGAGGATCACCTCCTCCTGGAAGAAGCGCGCGAGCTCGGGGAAATTGCCCGACTCGGCGACGACGAGCTTGGCGATGCCCGCGTAGCGGGTGGCGCCGACCACCTCCCACCAGCGGCGGAAGAAGCGCCGCAGCTGTTCGGCGCAGGGCGCGTCCGAGGCGCGGATCTCGCCGGCGAATGCGTCGATCAGCGGCACCAGGTTGGCGCGGACGACCGCCTTGAGCAGCTCTTCCTTGTTCGCGTAGTACAGGTACAGCGTGCCCTTGCTGACGCCGGCGCGCGCGGCGACGTCGTCCAGCCGGGTGCCCGCGAAGCCCTTGTCGACGAAGAGATCGAGCGCGGCGTCGAGCAGCTCGCCGGGGCGTGCGTCCTTGCGACGCGACCAGCGCCGCGGGTGGCGCGCCTGCGGGCGATCGGCAGCGGTCGATGCGGCGGAGGCGGGAGAGGGCATGCGACTAATGACTCTTGAGTCATTAAGTCTACTCCGCCGCGGCGGCGCGTTCAACCCGAGTAGCGCGACAGGGCGAGCGTGCAGTTGGTGCCGCCGAAGCCGAAGCTGTTCGACAGGATCGTCGTGTGGGCGACGCCGTCGAGGCGTTCGCGGACGATCGGCATGCCTTCGGCGCCCGGATCGAGGTTCTCGATGTTGATGCTCGGCGCGATGAAATCGTTCTGCAGCATCAGCAGGCTGTAGATCACTTCCTGCACGCCGGTGGCGCCGAGCGAATGGCCGGTCATCGATTTCGTCGACGACAGCCGCGGCAGCGCCTGTTCGCGCTCGGCGAACACGGTGCGGATCGCGTCCAGCTCGGTGATGTCGCCCACCGGCGTGCTCGTGCCGTGGGTGTTGACGTAGCTGACCGGGCCCTCGACGGTGGCCAGCGCCAGGCGCATGCAGCGCACCGCGCCTTCGCCGCTGGGCGCGACCATGTCGTGGCCGTCGGAGGTGGCGCCGTAGCCGGTGATCTCGCCGTAGATGCGCGCGCCGCGCGCCAGCGCGTGCTCGAGCGCCTCGAGCACGACGACGCCGCCGCCGCCGGCGATGACGAAGCCGTCGCGGTCCACGTCGTACGACCGCGAGGCCTGCTGCGGACGATCGTTGTACTTCGAGGACATCGCCCCCATCGCGTCGAACAGCACCGACAGCGTCCAGTCGAGCTCCTCGCCGCCGCCGGCGAACATCACGTCCTGCTTGCCCCACTGGATCAGCTCGGCGGCGTTGCCGATGCAGTGCGCGGAGGTCGAGCACGCCGAGGAGATCGTGTAGTTCACGCCGCGGATGCGAAAGTTCGTCGCGGCGGTGGCGGAGGTGGTCGACGACATGCAGCGCGGGACCATGTACGGGCCGACGCGTTTCGGGCCGCGCTCCTTGCAGATCGCCGCAGCCTCGACCTGGTTGCGCGTGGAAGGGCCTCCGGAGCCGACGATGATGCCGGTGCGCTCGTTCGAGACCTCGTCGGCGTCGAGGCCGGCGTCGGCGATCGCCTGCTCCATCGACAGGTGCAGGTATGCGGCGCCGTCGCCCATGAAGCGGCGCAGCTTGCGGTCGATCGCGGCGTCGAGGTCGACGTCGGGCCGGCCGGCGACCTGGCTGCGAAAGCCGAGCTCCGCGTATTCGGGCACGAACGAGATCCCCGAGCGGCCCTCGCGCAGCGATGCGAGCACCTGTGAAGCGTTCGTGCCGATGCACGACACGATGCCCATTCCCGTGACGACGACGCGTCGCAAAGCCTTCATTCCCGCAGCGACCTCGGGTTTTCGAACAGACCGACCTGCAGGTCGGTCGCCTGGTAGATGAGCTCGCCGTCGGCACGCACCTCGCCGTCGGCCACGCCGAGCACGAGCCGGCGGTTGATGATGCGCTTGACGTCGATGCGGTAGTCGACCCGCTTCGTCTCGGGCAGGATCTGCCCGGTGAATTTCAGCTGCGCGAGCCCGAGCGCGCGGCCCGACCCGGGCGCACCGGTCCAGCCGAGGAAGAAGCCCAGCATCTGCCACAACGAGTCGAGGCCCAAGCAGCCCGGCATCACCGGGTCGCCTTCGAAGTGGCAGGCGAAGAACCAGAGGTCGGGACGGATGTCGAGCTCGGCCGTCAGGTAGCCCTTGCCGAAGGCGCCGCCGCTCGCCGAGATCTCGGTGATGCGGTCGAACATCAGCATCGGCGGCAGCGGCAGGCGTGCGTTGCCCGGGCCGAACAGGCGGCCGTGCGCGCACTCGATCAGCTCTTCGTAGGCGTAGCTCGATTTCGGGGTAAAACGGCTCGGCTCGACGGCCAGCAGGGAATTCATCGGCGGGTCGAAGGGTGATGGGACGGCCAGGGAGCGCGCGCGCCCCGTGCCCAATGATACGGAAATTCGAGGCGGCCTCGGCGTGGGGTATGTGCGGAGGCCCGGCGACGTCGCCGGAAGCGTCAGCGTCCGATCAGCCCGCGCAGCAGGTCGCGCGGGCTGGGCTTCGACGGCTCCGCCGCGGGCTTGTCGCTGCCGCCCTTGCCGAGCAGGCGCTCCTCGAGCTGCTTCGTGAGCTCCTGCTTCAGCGCGTCGCGCGCGAGCCGCTCGACCTCGACGCTATACGACAGCGAGGCGAAGGGGCCCGTCACGCGCACCGGCAGCGTGACGCCGCGCAGCGCCGAGCGCTCGGCGCCGCCCTGGCCGGCGAGCGTGCCGACGAGCGAGACGCGCAGCAGGTAGTCGACGCTCTGCGCGGGAATGTCGATCGTGCCGTTGCCGCCGACGCGCAGCAGCGGCGAGCGCACGTCGAGATCCTTGTTGTGCGCCACCCCGTCGCGGATCGCGAAGCTCGCGTCCAGCGACGAGAAGGCGGTTCTCTCGCCGCCGCCCGCGCGGCTCTCGACCGATTGCGCCGCCTGGCCGCCGCGCACCGCGGCGATCGTCGTCTCGACCTTCTGCAGCACCTTGTTCAGGTCGATGCCGAGGATGGCGCCGTCGCGCAGCGCGACTTTCGCGCTGCCCGACAGCGAGCGCTCGAGCGCCGGCATCGTCGTTCCCTGGCCGGTCACGTCGACCGAGACGCTGCCGCGTCCATCGAGGATCTCGCGCTGCGCGAGCTCGCGCAGCGCGCGGCCGACGTCGGCGTCGTTCAGTTGCATCTTCAGCGCGGCGCGCCCGCTCTTCGCGACGGATGCGTTGCCCAGCAGCGTCCCACCGTATAGGCTCGCGGCCAGGCGCGTGAGCTCGATGCGCCCGCCGCCCGAGCGCAGCGTCAGGACGAGATCGCGCATCTCGACGCCCGCGGCGCGCAGCAGGCCGACGCGCAGCGAGCCGCTCGAATCGACGTCGGCGATCGGCGGCACGGGAATTGGCGCCGGCGCGCCCGCCGGCGACTGCGGTCCCTTCGCGCGTTCCGCGGCGGGCGGACTCGCCGGGCGCGCCGAGGCCGACGCGCCGCCGAAGCGGTCGAGGTCGAGCTTGTCGGCCTGCACGTCGAACTGCAGCGCGAGCGGGGAGAGGCTGGGGACGGTCAGCCGCGCCTGCAACGGCGCGTCGTCGAAGCGTCCGTGCAGCTGCAGCGCCGCCGTATTGCGCTGCAGGTCGATCGTTCCGTCGCCGCCGAGCGAAGCCTTGACGCCGTCGGCGGGCAGCCCGCCGCCCGATGCGACGAGATTCGCACGGATGTCGCGCAGCGCGATCGGCCGGCCGGCCGGCGCCGAGACCTGCGTCGACAGCGAAGCATCGAATTTCGTCGCGTCGTGCTGCGTCTGCACCTGCAGCGCGACCGACTTGCCTTCGATCGAGCCGTCGGCGATCGTCATCGCCGGCACGGCCAGGTGCGCGCTGATGCCGTCCTGCGTCGCGGCGTCGAGCTTCGCCTCCGAGAGCTCGATGCGGCCGGTGGCGAAGTCGGCCCGATAGCGGCTCGACGCGTTCAGCTGCGCGTCGATGCCGGCTTTCTTCGCGGTGAGCCGTCCGCTCGCCTCGACCGTGCCGGGTTCGCCGCTTCCGATGCGATCCGCATCGAGATCGAGCGACTGCAGCCGCCACTCCTCGCCGCTGCCTTCGTCGAGCCAGCCGAGCGATGCGTCGCGCAGTTCGATGTCGGCGATGGTGACGCTGGTCGCCGCGGCGGAAGCGGCATCGCTGGCCGATGCGCCCGCGTCCGGCCCGGTGCCGGGCGTCTCGCCCTGCGTCTTCAGGCGCGCGAGCAGGTCGTCGAAATTGGTGCTGCCGTTCGCGTGCCGGACCGCGTCGACGCGCAGCCCGTGCAACGCGACCCGGTCGACCTGCACGCGGCGCGACAGCAGCGGGCCGAGCGCCACGCCGATCTTCGCGGAATCGATGCGGGCGAACTGCCCCTGGCCGTTCGGTCCCGACAGCGTCGCTTCGCCCATCGATAGTGCGAGCGCGGGCCAGACCGACAGCGACAGGTCGCCGTCGATAACGAGCGTACGGCCCGTGTTCCGCTCGACGAGATCGACGATCGTCGGCTTGTAGCGGTTCGCGTCGAAGGTCGCGACGAAGACCGCGAGTGCGATCGCGACCAGGGCGACGAGGATCGCCAGCCCGATCCCTATTGTGCGCAGGCGCATGTGCTTCTTGTTCCGTGGTTCGCGCTTTCGGGGTCCGTAGAGGATGCTACGAGCAAATGCCGGCAAAGGTCGCGTCCTGCTCGCTGGGCGGCCGCCAGCGGCTTACAGACTGTTACGTCTTTTGCACGATCCCCGCTGGCCCGTGCGCCGGGAGCGGCCTACGCTTGGATCGGAGGCCGGAAGCACGTCGGCAGCATTTCGAGGAGTCGATCGATGAACGGGACCCGAACCCTACGCCCGCGGCAGGCGCCGCAGACGATCCTGCGGTGGCTCGCGGCCTCGGTGCTGATGGTCGGCGCAGCGGCCCTGGTGGCGCCGCCCGCGCAGGCTTCGCAGACGGTGCTCGGTGCGATCGTCGGCGGCGGAGCCGGCGCGATGATCGGCCAGTCGTTCGGCGGGCGCGACGGTGCGGTGATCGGCGGCGCGATCGGCGCGGCCGCCGGTGCCGCCGCCGCGCAGCACACGCGCCACGGCGGCTACGGCGCCCACGTCGGCGTGAACATCGGCTATCCGCCGCCGGTCTACGTGCCGGCGCCTCCGGTCGTCTACGCGCCGGCCCCGGTGTATCACGTGCCCCCGGCGGTGGTCTATCGGCCGCCGGTCGTCGTGTACAAGGCGCCCAGGGTCGTGCACGCGAAGCCGCCGCGCGTCGTGTATCGTTCCTCGCATGGCTGGTCGGGCGACCGCCATCACCACCATCATGGGCATCGCGGCGGCCACGGCCGGGGTCATCGTCGCTAGCAGGGCTTTCGGGCCGGCCCGCGCGGCGCCTGTGGCGTCGGGCGGGCGCAGCTAGCCTGCAGCTGTCTTTTCCGGGGTCCGCCGCGAAGCAGCCCTTCCGAGCGGAGGTTCCCCGTTGCCGTCCGTGCCGTTTCGCCGACCCACCGATTTCCGCGCCGCCTCCAGCATCGTTTCGGTGGCCGCCTCGCTGGCGGAACGCTTCGGCGCGCCGGCCGCGGTTCCCGCGCTGCCGGACGAGCCGATCGTGCAAGCGCTCGCGGCGAGCCGCTTCGTCGTCTTCGTGCTGATGGACGGACTCGGCGAGCGCCAGCTGCAGGTCCATGCGCGCGACGGTGCGCTCGCGCATTTCCGCTTCCGCTCGCTCGACTCGGTGTTTCCGTCGAGCACGGCGCCGGCCCTGTCGGCGCTGTCGTCGGCGGCGCCGCCCGCGGCGCACGGCAACCCCGGCTGGCTGATGTGGTCGGACTCGGCCGCCGCGATCATCCGGACGCTGCCGATGGACCTGCGCGCCGACCACGAAGCGAAGGTGCGGGCGAGCGAGACCTGGCGCTGGACGCCGTGGATGGCGCGCAGCCGTTCGCCGGCCTTCTCGCTGCTGCCGAAGCACATCGGCGATTCGGAGTTCTCCCGTCATGCGTACACGGGTTCGACGATCGTCGCGTACCGGAGCCTGGACGAGATCTGCGATCGTCTCGACGCGGTGCTCGACGCGGTCGCCACGCCGGCGAGCGTCTTCGTCTACCTGCCGCACTTCGACACGGTGAGCCACGAAGCCGGGTGGCAGAGTGAGAAGGCCGCCGCCGTGGTACGCCGGCTCGACGCCTGGTTCGCCCGGCTCGTCGAGCGCCTGCGCGGGCGCGACGCGCTCGTGCTCGCCACGGCGGACCACGGCTTCGTCGACGTCGCCGACGAAGACCAGCTGCAACTCGAGGACTTTCCGGAGATCGCCGCCTGTCTCGAGCGGCCGCTCACCGGCGAGCCGCGCGTTCCGTTCTGCACGGTGCGCCCCGAGGCGCGCGAAGGCTTCGCGGCGACGGTGCGGTCGGCGCTCGGCGACGTCTTCGACGTGCATCGCTCGTCGGAGCTGCTCGCCGCCGGCTGGTTCGGCGTGGGCGAGGCGCTCGCCGGCCGGCTCGGCACGCACGTGCTCGTGCCCCGGCGCCGGGTGACGCTCGTCGACACGCTGGAAGGCGAGACGCCGATGCGGTTCATCGGCATGCACGGCGGGCCGAGCGAGGACGAGATGCGGGTGCCGCTGCTGGCGGCGTGGCGCGGACGGCCGCTGCCGGGAGCCGAGGACGCGGTCACGCGGTTACCATCGCGTCCGGCGTAACGTCGCGCCGGTTTTCCAGGCTGCGCCAGAGCGCAGTACGAAGCCCGTGAGTCATCGAATCTCTTCCCTCGGTCCGGGTGCGGACGACGCCGGCGCCGCTGCCGGGTCGCCAGCGCCCGCCATTCCGAACGCACTGTCGGTCGCCGGCATCGACCCCAGCGGCGGGGCGGGGATCTACGCGGACCTGAAGGCCTTCTCGGCGCTCGGCGCCTACGGCACCGGCGTCGTCGCGGCGCTCACCGCGCAGAACACGTGCGCGGTGACCGGCGTGCATCCGGTACCGCCGTCGTTCGTGCGCCTGCAGCTCGATACGCTGTTCGCCGACGTCCGCATCGACGCCGCCAAGCTCGGCATGCTCGGCACCGCGGCGATCGCGACCGCGGTGGCCGAAGGGCTCGCCGGGCCGATCGCCGAAGGCCGGCTCGCGCACCGCGTCGTCGATCCCGTGATGGTCGCCAAGAGCGGCGACGTGCTGCTCGACCGCGAGGCGATCGGAACGCTGGTCGAAGCGATCCTGCCGCTCGCCACGATGATCACGCCCAACCTGCCCGAGGCGGGCGTGCTGCTCGGCGAGCGCGCGCCGGAGACGCCGCGCGAGATGCGACGGGCGACCGAACGACTGCGCCGGCTGCTCGCCGACGACGGGCTGCGCTTCGTCCTGCTGAAGGGCGGGCACGCGAGCGGCGATCCGATCGACCTGCTGCACGACGGCGACCGCATGATCGAGTTGCCCGAGACGCGCATCGAGACGCGCAACACACACGGCACCGGCTGCACGCTGTCGGCCGCGATCACCGCGCTGCTCGCCCGCGGCCTCGATCCGGTCGACGCGGTTCGCGAAGCGAAGCGATACCTGACCGAGGCGCTGCGGCAGGCGGGGCGCCTCGACGTCGGCGCCGGCCACGGACCCGTGCATCACTTCCACCGCTGGTGGAAGTGATGCTCGAGCTGCTCGTTGCGCTACCCATCCTGGTCAAGGCGGCACTGCTCGGGATCATCGAAGGCCTCACCGAGTTCCTGCCGATCTCCAGCACCGGACACCTGATCCTCGCGTCGAGCGTGCTCGGCTTCGAGGGCGAGAAGGCGAAGATGTTCACGGTGTCGATCCAGACCGGCGCGATGCTCGCGGTGATCTGGTATTACCGGGCGCGCATCACCGACACCTTCGGCGGAATGCTCTTCGACGCGCGCGCCCGCCGCTTCGCGCTGAACGTGGTCGTCGCGTTCGTGCCGGCGGCCGCGCTCGGCCTGCTGTTCGCCGAGTCGATCAAGGAGCGTCTGTTCCACCCGGTGCCGGTCGCGATCGCGTTCGTCGTCGGGGGCCTGCTGATCCTGTGGGTCGAGCGCGGCCGTCACCGGCCCGCCCTCATCGACGACGTCGACGCGATGACGCTGCGCGACGCGGTCAAGGTGGGCATCGCGCAGGCCTTCGCGCTGATCCCGGGAACGAGCCGCTCGGGTGCCACGATCGTCGGCGGCATGCTGTTCGGCCTGTCGCGGGCCGCCGCCACCGAGTTCTCGTTCTTCCTCGCGATTCCGACGCTGATCGGCGCCGGCGTCTACGACGCCTGGAAATACCGCGCGCTGCTCGGTCCGGGCGATGCCCCGATGTTCGCGGTCGGCCTGCTGTTCTCGTTCTTCGCGGCGCTCGCCTGCGTGCGCTGGCTGATCCGCTACGTCGCCCGCAACGATTTCGTTCCCTTCGCCTGGTACCGGATCGCGTTCGGGATCGTCGTGCTGGTGACGGCGTGGAGCGGGCTCGTGCAGTGGAACCTGTGAGGCGCCCCGGCTAGCGTTCGCGCCGGCGGAAGACCAGGTCGCGGATCTCGTGCCCGAGGCGGGCGCCGCGGTTCTCGAAGCGCGTCGGCGGCCGATAGGCCGGCCGCGGGGCGAATCCGGCCACGGTGTTCTCGAGCAGCGGCTCCTGCGACAGCACGTCGAGCATCTGCTGCGCGTACGGCTCCCAGTCGGTGGCGCAATGCACGATGCCGCCCGGGCGCAGCCGGCTCGCCAGCAGCGCGACGAACGGAGGCTGGATGAGGCGGCGCTTGTGATGCCGCTTCTTCGGCCAGGGGTCCGGGAAGAACACCTGCACGCGCTCGAGCGAGTCGGGCATGAGCAGGTCGCGGAACACCTCGACCGCGTCGTGCTGGACGATGCGCACGTTGCCCAGTTGCCGCGCCTGGATGCGCATCAGCAGTGCGCCGACGCCCGCCGGGTAGACCTCGATGCCGAGAAAATCGTGCTGCGGCTCGGCCGCGGCGATCTCGGCCGTGGCGTCTCCCTTGCCGAAGCCGATCTCGACGACCAGCGGTGCGGTCCGTCCGAAGTGCTGCGCGAGGCGCGCGGCGTCGAGCGGGCGCTCGCGGTCGTAGGGCAGGCACCAGCGGTCGCGCAGCGTCTCGTAGGCCAGACGCTGCCCGCTGGTGAAGTGGCCGCGCCGCCCCGAGAAGCTGCGGATGTGCGGATGCGGCGACGCCTGCGGCGCGGCGCTCACGAGCGCGGAGCGGCGGGTGCGATGAGCCCGCTCGTCGGCGACGACGGTGCGGCCGAATACGGCTTCTTCGGCATCCGCCCGGCGAGGAAGGCCTCGCGGCCGGCTTCGACCGCCTTGCGCATCGCCCCGGCCATCCGCACGGGGTCGCGCGCGGCCGCCACCGCCGTGTTCATCAGCACCCCCGCGCAGCCGAGCTCCATCGCGATCGCCGCGTCGGAGGCGGTGCCGACCCCGGCGTCGACGATGATCGGCACCTTCGCCTGCTCGATGATCAGCTGCAGGTTCCACGGGTTGAGGATGCCCATGCCGGAGCCGATCAGCGACGCCAGCGGCATGACCGCGACGCAGCCGATCTCCTCGAGGCGTTTCGCCTGGATCGGGTCGTCGCTGGCATAGACCATCACTTCGAAGCCTTCGCGTACGAGCGTCTCGGCGGCCTTCAGCGTCTCGGGCATGTTCGGGTACAGCGAACGCGCGTCGCCGAGCACCTCGAGCTTCACCAGCGCGTGCCCGTCGAGCAGCTCGCGCGCCAGCCGAAGCGTGCGCACGGCGTCGTCGGCGCTGTAGCAGCCGGCCGTGTTCGGCAGGATCGTGAAGCGATCGGGCGACAGGAAGTCGAGCAGGCTGGGTTCGCCGGCGTTCTGTCCGATGTTCGTGCGCCGGATCGCGACGGTGACGATCTCGGCGCCGCTCGCTTCGACGGCGTCGCGCGTCTGTTCGAAGTCCCGGTACTTGCCGGTGCCGATCAGCAGGCGCGACCCGAAGCTGCGGTGGCCGATCGTCAGCGGGTCTGTGCGGTTCATGGTGCGACCGTGGGAGATGGGGGTACGCGAGGCGGAACGGGGGTACGCGAGGCGCAGCGGCGGCTTCGGCGCGGGTCTCACCCGGCCGATTCGACGCGTACGGGAAAGTTCACCGAATTGGACATGAAGCAGTTGCGATGCGCCTTGTCGTGCAGTGCGCCGAGCGCGGCGGCATCGAGCGGCTCGGCGAGTGTGACCTGCGGATGCAGGACGACCTCGACGAAGCGCATCTTCCCGTCCTTCATGCCGAGACGGCCGCTGGCGCGGTCCGAATAGCCGGTGACGTGCAGTCCCGACTTGATCGCCACCGCCATGAACGTGAGGAAGTGGCACTGCATCAGCGACGCCATCATCAGCGTCTCGGGATTCGGCTGGCGGTCGTCGCCGCCGAAGACCGAGGGGGCGGACGCCGCGAGCGAGGCGCCCCCTTCGAACTCGATGCGCGTGCCGCGGTGGTAGCTCTCGTAGTCGAACGTGCGCCCGGCGGGCTGCCCGTCCCAGTGCAGGCTTCCTTCGAAGACGTGCTCGGCCGACATGCTCTGCTCCCCTGTGGTGCGGCGACTCGCCGCGCTTCAGCCGCCGCCCACGGCGACGACGATCTCGACGCGGTCTCCGGGGCGAAGCGTTTCGCTCTCGTGCAGGCTGCGCGGGACGATGCTGCCGTTGCGTTCCACCGCGATGCGCCGGCCGGCGAGGCCCAGTTCTGCGAGCAGCGCGGAGACCGTGGCCGGCGCCGGCAGCGGCCGCGGCGCTCCATTGACGACGATCGTTTGCATGACGGGAATTGTCTCACGCACGCCGTCCGGGAGCCGCCGGCGGCCGTGGCGCGATCGCGCGCCTGCGCGGCGTCCCGCGGTAGAATCGCCGCCGGGAACGCGGGTGTAGTTCAATGGTAGAACGGCAGCTTCCCAAGCTGCATACGAGGGTTCGATTCCCTTCACCCGCTCCACGCTTCCCGCTCAGAGCATCTCCTCGGGCGCGAAGGGCCGCAGCAGCCACATCAGCGTGCGCAGCCCGAGGCTCGCGCCCGGCTCCGTGCCCTGCGCGTCGGGCACCCTCGGCGACCCGCCGACCCAGCGCAGGCGCCCGTCGTTGTCCTTCCGGATCCGGTAGCTGCTGTTGCGCGAGACGTCGTCGAACAGCCGCACGAGCTG
>DATGRE010000185.1:0-10084 GCA_035303885.1 Zeimonas sp.
ACAGGCGCGCCGCCCTTGTCCAACCAAAGGCAAAAGATATCTTATATAAGACATAAGACCATTGACGGTGTCCGCGCGGTTCACTATGATGCCGGCGCGGAGTTAAACTTCACGGTCTGTCGTGGCGCGTCCCGCCCGGGACACACGTGCCGACCGGCGTTTTCCCCCGCACTCTAATCGGAGATTTTCATGACCAAACCCGCCAAGCGCGTCGCCGTCACCGGCGCCGCGGGCCAGATCGGCTATAGCCTGCTGTTTCGCATCGCCAACGGCGATCTGCTCGGCAAGGACCAGCCCGTGATCCTCCAGCTGCTCGACATCACGCCGGCGCTGGCCGCCGTGCGCGGCGTCGTCATGGAGCTCGAGGACTGCGCGTTTCCGCTGCTGGCCGGCGTCGTCGTCACCGACGATCCGAAAGTCGCGTTTCGCGACGCCGACTACGCACTGCTCGTCGGCGCGCGTCCGCGCACGAAAGGCATGGAGCGCAAAGACCTCCTCGAGGCCAACGGCGCGATCTTCACCGTCCAGGGGCGCGCGCTCGACGAGGTAGCCAGTCGCGAATGCCGCATCCTCGTCGTCGGCAACCCGGCGAACACCAACGCGTACATCGCGATGAAGTCCGCGCCGAGCCTGCCGAAGCGCAATTTCAGCGCGATGCTGCGGCTGGACCACAACCGGGCGCTGTCGCAGCTGGCGGCGCGCCTCGGCAAGCCGGTCGACCGCATCGAGAAGCTGGTCGTCTGGGGCAACCACAGCCCCACGATGTACCCCGACTACCGCTTCGCCACCGTCGATGGCCAATCGGTACGCGAGCTCGTCGGCGACGAGGCATGGAACCGCGACGTCTTCATCCCGACCGTCGGCAAGCGCGGCGCCGCGATCATCGAGGCGCGCGGCCTGTCGTCGGCGGCATCGGCCGCCAACGCCGCGCTCGATCACGTGCGCGACTGGGCACTGGGTGCCGGCGACCGGTGGGTCACGATGGGCATTCCCTCCGACGGGGCCTACGGCATCCCGCAGGACGTCATCTACGGCTTCCCGGTGCTGTGCCGAGGCAACGGCGAATACGAGCTCGTGCGCGACCTGCCGATCGACGAGTTCAGCCGCGAGCGGATGGACCTGACGCTGAAGGAGCTGCTCGAGGAGCGCGACGGCGTCGCGCACCTGCTGGGGGGAACGTCATGATGCGCAGCGCCGGAAAGCGCCTGCGCGAGGCGCTGGCCGCCGAGCGGCCGCTGCAGGTCGTCGGCGCGATCAACGCGAACCACGCGCTGCTCGCCCAGCGCGAGGGTTTTCGCGCCCTCTACGTCTCCGGCGGCGGCGTCGCCGCCGGCTCGCTCGGCGTGCCCGACCTCGGCATCAGCGGACTGGAAGACGTCCTCGTCGACGTACGCCGCATCACCGACGTCTGCGAGCTGCCGCTGCTCGTCGACGTCGACACCGGCTTCGGCGCATCGGCCTTCAACGTCGCGCGCACGACGCGCGCGATGATCAAGGCGGGCGCGGGCGGGATGCACATCGAGGACCAGGTCGGCGCGAAGCGCTGCGGTCACCGCCCCGGCAAGGAGATCGTCTCGCAGCAGGAGATGGTCGACCGTATCCGTGCCGCCGCCGATGCACGCACCGATCCCGACTTCCTCCTGATGGCACGCACCGATGCGCTCGCCGTCGAGGGCCTGGAGCGCGCGATCGAGCGCGCGGTCGCGTGCGTGGAGGCCGGCGCCGACGCGATCTTCCCCGAGGCGATGACCGAGCTGTCGATGTACCGCCGCTTCGTCGACGAGGTGAAGGTGCCGGTGCTGGCGAACATCACCGAGTTCGGGCAGACGCCGCTGTTCACGGTCGACGAATTGCGCGACGTGGGCGTGTCGATGGTGCTTTACCCGCTGTCGGCCTTCCGCGCGATGAACAAGGCCGCGCAGGAGGTCTACCAAGTGCTGCGCCGCGACGGGACGCAGAAGGCGGTCGTCGACCGCATGCAGACGCGCCAGGAGCTGTACGACGCGATCGGCTACTGGGACTACGAACGCAAGCTCGACGAGCTGTTCAAGCGCTCGCAATGAAGCGCGCATCGAATCACGAAACACGGAACGTCGCGATGACCGAGAACGTACCCGCCGCCGGCCCGAAGCCGAAGAAATCCGTCGCCCTGTCCGGGGTGGTCGCCGGAAACACCGCGCTGTGCACCGTCGGCCGCACCGGCAACGACCTGCACTATCGCGGCTACGACATCCTCGAGATGGCGGAGGCGGCCGAGTTCGAGGAGGTCGCCTACCTGCTCGTGCACGGGCGGCTGCCGAAGCGCGCGGAGCTGATCGCCTACAAGGCGAAGCTGCGCTCGCTGCGCGGGCTGCCGGCGGCGGTGAAGACCGCGCTCGAGGCACTTCCCGCATCGGCGCATCCGATGGACGTGCTGCGCACCGGCGTGTCGGTGCTCGGCTGCGTGCAGCCGGAGAAGGACGACCATAACCTCGCGGGCGCGCGCGACATCGCCGACCGCCTGCTCGCGTCCCTCGGCTCGATGCTGCTCTACTGGTACCACTACGCGGTGAACGGCCGGCGCATCGAAGTGCAGACCGACGACGACTCGATCGGCGGCCACTTCCTGCACCTGCTGCACGGCCGCGAGCCGTCGGCGGCGTGGGTGCGCGCGATGCACACGTCGCTGAACCTGTACGCCGAGCACGAGTTCAACGCGTCGACCTTCACCGCACGCGTCATCACCGGCACCGGCTCCGACCTCTACTCAGCGATCGCCGGCGCCATCGGCGCGCTGCGCGGCCCGAAGCACGGCGGCGCCAACGAGGTGGCCTTCGAGATCCAGAATCGCTATGCCGACCCCGACGAGGCCGAGGCCGACATCCGGCAGCGCGTCGCGAACCGCGAGGTCGTCATCGGCTTCGGTCACCCGGTGTACACGGTCTCCGATCCCCGCAACAAGGTGATCAAGGAAGTCGCGCACACGCTGTCGCGCCAGGCGGGCGACATGAAGCTGTTCAACATCGCGGAGCGGCTCGAGTCGGTGATGTGGGAGATCAAGAAGATGTTCCCCAACCTCGACTGGTTCAGCGCCGTCAGCTATCACCTGATGGGCGTGCCGACGTCGATGTTCACGCCGCTGTTCGTGATCTCGCGCACCTCGGGGTGGTCCGCGCACGTCATCGAGCAGCGCCAGGACGGCAAGATCATCCGGCCGAGCGCCAACTACGTCGGGCCGGAAGATCGCGAGTTCGTGCCGCTCGCGCAGCGCGGCTAGAACCCGACCGATCTTCAACTTCTTCAGGAAAAGCGAGCAAGCATGGGTGGCCACATTTCCACGACCGGCCGGCCGGAGCCGGACCAGGTCCTCGTCGACATCGTCGACTACGTCCTGAACTACAAGATCGAGAGCCGCGAGGCGCTCGACACCGCGGCGGCCTGCCTGATCGACACGCTCGGCTGCGGACTCGAAGCGCTCGGCTATCCGGCGTGCACGAAGCTGCTCGGGCCGATCGTCCCGGGCACCGTGGTGCCCAACGGCGCGAAGGTGCCCGGCACGCAGTTCCAGCTCGATCCGGTGCAGGCCGCGTTCAACATCGGCGCGATGATCCGCTGGCTCGACTTCAACGACACCTGGCTCGCCGCCGAATGGGGCCATCCGTCGGACAACCTCGGCGGCATCCTCGCCACCGCCGACTGGCTCAGCCGCACGGCGATCGCCGCCGGCCGCGCGCCGATGACGATGCGCACGGTGCTCGAGGCGATGATCCAGGCGCACGAGATCCAGGGCGTGATCGCGCTGGAGAACGCGTTCAACCGCGTCGGCCTCGATCACGTCGTGCTCGTGAAGGTGGCCTCCACCGCCGTCTGCGGCAAGCTGATGGGCCTGTCGCGCGACGAGCTGATCAACGCCGTGTCGCTCGCGTGGGTCGACGGCCAGGCGCTGCGCACCTACCGGGACGCGCCGAACACCGGGTCGCGAAAGAGCTGGGCAGCCGGCGACGCGACCAGCCGCGCGGTGCGCCTGGCGCTGATCGCACGCACCGGCGAGATGGGCTACCCGTCGGTGCTCACCGCGAAGACCTGGGGCTTCTACGACGTGCTGTTCCGGGGCAACGAGTTCAAGTTCCAGCGCCCGTACGGAACCTACGTGATGGAGAACGTGCTCTTCAAGATCTCGTTCCCGGCGGAGTTCCACGCGCAGACGGCGGTGGAGTGCGCCATGACGCTGCATCGCCAGATGAAGGAGAGCGGACGCTCGGTCGACGACATCGCGAAAATCACGATCCGCACGCACGAGTCGGCGATCCGCATCATCGACAAGCAGGGGCCGCTCGACAACCCGGCCGACCGCGACCACTGCATCCAGTACATGGTCGCGGTGCCGCTGATCTTCGGCCGTCTCACCGCCGCCGACTACGAGGACGACGTCGCCGCCGATCCGCGCATCGACGCGCTGCGCGCGAAGATGGTCTGCGTCGAGGACGAGCAGTTCAGTCGCGACTACCTCGACCCGGAGAAGCGCTCGATCGCCAACGGCATCACGATCGAGTTCGCCGACGGGAGCCGACTCGGCGAGGTCGTCGTCGAGTACCCGGTCGGCCACCGGCGGCGCCGCGCCGAAGGCCTGCCGCTGCTCGTCGAGAAATTCCGCACGAACCTCGCGCGTCGCTTCCCGGCGCGCCAGCAGCAGCGCATCCTCGACGTGTCGCTCGATCGCGCGCGACTGGAGGCGATGACCGTTCCCGACTACGTCGACCTCTACGTGATCTGAACCGGGCTCGTGCGGGTCTCCTGCCCCTTCCCCGGCACGCCGACGACGGCGCGTCGCCTTCCGGCCCGCGCGGTGCACGCGGCGTGCGTCGGGTTCGCCGTCGCCGCTTCGCCGCTCGCCGCCGCGCAGGCCGTGGCGTCGCCGCAGCCCGCGTCCGCGGCCGCCGACCACGAGCGCAGCTTCCCGCAACGGCGTCCCGGACTCTGGGAGGTGCGTTCGGTGGGCGCGCAGGCCTCCGGGCTGGAGTCGACGAAGCTCTGCGTCGGCCCGGACACCGACACGGCGACGCAGCACCTCGATCGCAGCGTCGGGCGTCGCGGATCCTGCGAGTTCGGCCCCTTCGAACCGGCCGGCGAGGCGTGGCTCGCCGAGTCCGTGTGCCGCGAAGGGCGCACGACCGTATCGAGCCGCTCGGTCGCCACCGGCGACTTCGAGCACCGCTACCGCATCGACACCGTGGTGCAATACGACCCCCCGCTGGCCGGCACACGGCGCGAGGACAAGGACGCGCTCGAGGCGCGCTGGCTCGGTCCGTGCGCCCGTGGACAGAAGCCCGGCGACATCGTCGTCCCCGGAATGGGCACGCTGAACATGGTCGACGGGCAGTTCCGCGCCGAACCCGATCCTCCCGCGCGCCGCAACGCCGCGCGCGCGCGCTCGCCCGCGGCGGCGAAGAACTGAGCCTGCTGCCGCATCCGCGGCGTCGACCCGAACTCCCACCTGCGCTTTCACGAGGCCCACTGCCATGCCCCACAACGCGTTCGATACGCTGAAGGAATTCCGGCTGAAGTCCGGAAGGACGTCCCGGATGTACTCGCTGCCGGAGCTCGCGCGCAGCTTCCCGAACGTCGCGAAGCTGCCCGTGTCGCTACGCATCGTGCTCGAGTCGGTGCTGCGCAACGTCGACGGGAAGAAGATCACCGAGGCGCACGTCGCGCAGCTGGCCAACTGGAAACCGAACGATCGGCGCGTCGACGAGATCCCCTTCGTCGTTGCGCGCGTCGTGCTGCAGGACTTCACCGGCGTGCCGCTGCTCGCCGACCTCGCCGCGATGCGCAACGTGGCTGCGCGCATGGGCCAGGACCCCAAGCGCATCGAGCCGCTGGTGCCGGTCGACCTCGTCGTCGACCACTCGGTGATGATCGACCACTACCGGCGACCCGACGCGCTCGACCTGAACATGAAGCTCGAGTTCGAGCGCAACCGCGAGCGCTACCAGTTCATGAAGTGGGGGATGCAGGCCTTCGACACCTTCAAGGTGGTCCCCCCCGGCATCGGCATCGTCCACCAGGTGAACCTGGAGTACCTCGCGCGCGGGGTGCACGAGCGCGACGGCGTCACCTATCCCGACACGCTGGTCGGCACCGACAGCCACACGACGATGATCAACGGGATCGGCGTCGTCGGCTGGGGCGTGGGCGGCATCGAGGCCGAGGCGGCGATGCTCGGCCAGCCGGTGTATTTCCTGACGCCGGACGTCGTCGGCGTGCACCTGACCGGCCGGCTGCGCGAGGGCTGCACCGCCACCGACCTGGTGCTCACGATCACCGAGATGCTGCGCAAGGAGAAGGTGGTCGGCAAGTTCGTCGAGTTCTTCGGCGAGGGAACGCGCTCGCTCGCCGTGCCCGATCGCGCGACGATCGCCAACATGGCGCCCGAGTACGGAGCCACGATGGGCTTCTTCCCGGTCGACGAGAAGACACTCGAGTATTTCGAGGGCACGGGCCGCACCGCCGAGGAGATCGACGCGCTCGAGAGCTATTTCCGCGCACAAGGCCTGTTCGGCGTCTCCGAGCTCGGCGACCTGCGGTACTCGAAGGTCGTGCAGCTCGACCTCGCCACCGTCACGCCGTCGCTGGCCGGCCCGAAGCGCCCGCAGGACCGCATCGAGATCGGCAAGGTCAAGAGCACCTTCACCGAGCTCTTCTCGAAACCGGTCGCGGAGAACGGCTTCGCCAAGGATCCCGCCGATCTCACGCGCAGCTATCGCACCGCCGACGGCACCGAGCTGAAGAACGGCGACGTGCTGATCGCCGCCATCACCTCGTGCACCAACACGTCGAACCCGGGCGTGCTGCTCGCCGCCGGGCTGCTGGCGAAGAAGGCGGTCGCACGCGGGCTGAAGGTCGATCCGAAGGTCAAGACCTCGCTCGCCCCCGGTTCGCGCGTCGTCACCGACTACCTGCAGCGCGCGGGGCTGCTCGAGCCGCTCACCGAGCTCGGGTTCGGTCTCGCCGCCTACGGCTGCACGACCTGCATCGGCAACGCCGGCGACCTGCCTTCGGGCTTCAACGAGGCGATCACCGCCAACGATCTCGTCTGCGCCGCGGTGCTGTCGGGGAACCGCAACTTCGAGGCGCGCATCCATCCGAACCTGCGCGCGAACTTCCTCGCGTCGCCGCCGCTGGTCGTCGCCTATGCGATCGCCGGCAACATCAACGTCGACCTGATGACCGAGCCGATCGGCAAGGACGCCGAGGGTCGCGACGTCTGGCTCGGCGACGTCTGGCCGAGCACCGACGAGGTATCCGAGCTGATGCAGTACGCGATGGACGCGAAGACCTTCCGCCGGCTGTATTCGGACCTCACCCGCGACCACGCGCTGTGGAACGCGGTACCGGCGGCCACCGGCCAGGTCTACGACTGGCCGCGCTCGACGTACATCGCCGAGCCCCCGTTCTTCGAGGGCTTCACGATGACTCCCGGCGCCATGGGCGGTCCGATCCGCGGCGCACGCGCGCTCGGCCTGTTCGGCGACTCGATCACGACCGATCACATCTCGCCGGCCGGTTCGATCAAGGAATCGTCGCCCGCCGGGCAGTACCTGATCGCCAACGGCGTCGCGCGCGCCGACTTCAACTCGTACGGCGCGCGCCGCGGGAACCACGAGGTGATGATGCGCGGCACCTTCGCCAACGTGCGGATCAAGAACCTGATGATCCCGCCGCGCCCCGACGGCACGCGCGAGGAAGGCGGCGTGACGCTGCACCAGCCCTCCGGCGAGAAGATGCCGATCTACGACGCGGCGATGCGCTATCTCGAGGAAGGCACGCCCACGATCGTCTTCGGCGGCGAGGAATACGGCACCGGCTCGTCGCGCGACTGGGCGGCCAAGGGCACGCAGCTGCTCGGCGTGAAGGCGGTCGTCGCACGCAGCTTCGAGCGCATCCACCGATCGAACCTGGTCGGCATGGGCGTGCTGCCGCTGCAGTTCCGCGCCGGACAGGGCTGGGAGACGCTGGGCCTGCGCGGCGACGAGCGCTTCGACATCGACGTGCCGGCCGTGCTCGAGCCGCAGCAGGAGATCGCGATGACGATCCATCGCAACGACGGCAGCTCCGAGGTGGTGCAGCTGCAATCGCGCATCGACACGCCGATCGAGGTCGACTACTTCCGCCACGGCGGCATCCTGCCGTTCGTGCTGCGCGAGCTGCTTTCGTAGCCGGAAGAGAAGGGACAAGGGGGAAGGGAGAAGGGGAAAGCCTCGGCTGCGGCCGCCTGCGCGCCCCCGCCCCCTTCACCCTTCACGCAGCCCCAGCCACCGACGGTCGGTGCGCGGGGCGCCCGACTCGTCCAACTGGATTACACTTCGCCGTCCAGCGAAGCGCCGTTCCAGTGCATTTGTCCGAATCGTCCCCACACCCGATGTCCGGGGAGGCCGGCCTCGCGACCTTCCCCCGGCTGCTGCTCGCAATCGGCATCGCGTTCCTCGCGTGCCTGGTGGCGCAGCTGATCTCGTTCCACACGATCGACCTGCTGCTGATCTGGCCCGGCGCGGCTGTCGCCTTCGCGTTCGCCTGGCGCTACGGAACCGCCTGGGCACTGGCGGCGGCCGCCGGCGCCGCGCTGTGGGCATGGATCGAATTCGCCAACCTGCGCGTGACGCTCGCCGCCTTCGCCGCGAGCGCCGTCGGGCCGATGCTCGCCGCGCAGGCGCTGCGCGCGCTCAACGAGTGGAAGCCGCCCGAGTACAGGCTCGAGACCACGGTGCGCTTCCTCGCCATCATCGTCCTCGTCTCGGCGCCAGTCGATGCGCTGTTCGGCGGTGCCGGAATGCGCATCAACGCGGTGCTGGGCGACACGCACGTCGCGCACCGCTTTCTCGTCTGGTGGCTGATCGACTCGCTCGGCCTGCTGCTCATCGCGCCGGCGCTGCTCGCCTGGTTCGGCGAAGCGATCGCCGGGGCCGCCGCCGAGTCGCCGGCCGACGGCCCGCTGATCGACGCACCGGCGTTCTTCCTGACGCTGCTCGTCGTCGGCGCGAGCCTCGGGGTCTCGCTGCTCGGCCACAGCACCTACGCCTACGCCCTGCTCTTCCTGTACTTCCCGATCGTCGTCTGGATCGCCACGCGCATGAGCGAGCGGGCGACCGCGCTCACGCTCGTCGTGACGACGATCCCCCTGCTCGTCGTGCGCTCGCACCAGGTGGCGGTCGTGCAGGATTCCTTCGCACGCGCCATCGAGGTCTCGATGCTCGCCTTCACCGCGGGGGTCGTCGCGCTCATGCTGCAGGCGATCGCCAGCGACCGCCGCTTCGCGCTCGCGCGCGTCGGTGCGCAGGCGCGCGAGGACATGTCCACCGGGCTGCTGAACGATCGCGGGCTGATCGCCGAGGTGGGCGAGCGGCTGGCGATGCCGACGCGCCCGGACTACGGCCTGATCGGGCTGCACCTGGCGAATTTCGACACCCTCAACGACCTGTGCGGCACCATTCCCGCTCTACAGCTCGAGCAGACCGCCGCGGCGCTGCTGCTGCGCCAACCCGGCGCGCAGGTGGCGGCGCGGCTCTCGGGGGGGCGCTTCGCGCTGCTGATCGAGGCCGATTCGGTCGCGCAGGTGCGCGCGGTGGCCCGCGAGGTGTATTCGCAGCTCAACGGTCAGCTCTTCAAGACCGAGAACGGCAGCGTGCGGCTGCAGACCTGCGTCGGCGGCCTGCTCATCGACCGGCACGCCCTGATCAACAGCGAGGACTGCCTGATGTCGCTGTCCGACGCGATGGCGATCGCGGCCAGCGTGCGCGAGCCGCAGCTGTTCGTCGAGCCGCTGTCGCAGACGATGATCGACGCGCGGCGCGCGCACCAGGGCAAGATCGAGCACATCCGCGAGGCGATTCGCGAGAAGCGCTTCGAGCTGCACGCGCAGCCGATCGTCGATCCGGAGGCGCCCGCCGGAATGCTCTCGTACGAGGTGCTGATCCGCCTGCTCGACCGCGACGGCGCACTGATCCGCCCGCCCGAATTCCTGTCGCTCGCCGTGCAGGCGCAGATGACACCGGCGATGGACCGCGGCGTGATCCGCCGGATCTTCTCGTGGCTCGCGAGCCATCCCACG
>DATGRE010000186.1:0-7444 GCA_035303885.1 Zeimonas sp.
CCGTTCCGTCGATGAGGACCTCGCCGCGGCCTTCCTCGAAGCGGAAGAACTGGTCGCGATCGTCGTGCACTTCCTCGCCGATCTCCTCGCCGGGGTTTAGCGACATCAGCACGAGCTGCATGTTCTTGCCCGTGTACAGCACGCGGCGGAACGCTTCGTTGTTCTCGGTGAGGTCTTCGATGTCTCCGACGAATCCTTTCATGGGTAGCTCCTGATCGTTCGGGGGTCCCCGATGCTACCCGAGGTCGTGCGTCGCATTCCCCGGCGGCGCCCGCGGCCACGGGGTCTTGCCGCGACTGCCGTCTCGGCTTCCGTCTCGTTTCCCCGTGCTTCGAGCGCGGGCCGCTCCGAGGCCGCGCCGCCGCGCGGGCTAGAGTCCGCGTTCGACCATCTCGACGATCCGCTCGCCGAGCGCGCGCAGCGCCGTGCGCGGCGTACCGCGCAGCGGTCCGTCGAGGGCGAGCATCGCGAGACCGTGCACCGCCGACCACGCCAGGTACTCGGCGCCCGGCCGGCGATCGGCGGGGAGCAGTCCCGCCGCCACGTAGCGGTCGAGCGCGTCGCCGAGCAGCTGGAACGGATTGCGTCCGCTCGTGCCCGCGCGCGCCGGATCGGCATCGCGGTGCGCCTGCGGACCCTCGTGCACCTGGGCGGCGGCGACGAAGGCCGTTCGGAACAGCCCCGGCTCGGTGAACGCGAAACGCAGGTAGCCGATGCCGACCGCCCTCAGGCTCTCGCGAGCGATGCGCGCGTCGTCGGCACGATCGGCCCCGAGACGTCGCTGCGCGCGCGCGAACTCCTTCTCCATCGCGACGGCCACCCGTGCGATCGCCGCCGAACGCACGGCGGCGAGCAGGTCGAGACGGCTGGCGAAGTGTCGATACGCCGCGTTGGGCACGACACCTGCACGCCGCGTCGCCTCGCGCAGCACGACGGCCTGGGGCCCGCCGGCACGTGCGAGCTCGAGGCCGGCGTCGATCAGCGCGCGGCGCAGATCGCCGTGCCGGTAGGTGCTGCGCGGCTGCGGGACGACGTTCATCGCGCAAAGGGTACACAAGCGATCGACGCTCGAAACGACCGCGCGCGTTTCCTCGTCGGGTTCCCGGATATTGTGGACGCTGTCCACATTCCGGTGCATCCTCTGCGTTCGTGCCCTTCGGGGTCGGAAGAATCGATCGCCGGCCCGCGCCGGCGAGCCATCGAGGAGAACGCCATGCAAGTCACGCCGTACCTGTGTTTCGAAGGCCGTTGCGACGAGGCGCTGAAGTTCTATGAAGACGCGATCGGCGCGAAGACCGAAGCGCTGATGCGCTTTCGCGAAGCGCCGCAGGCGCCCGAGGAGGGCGGCTGCGGCGAGATGCCCGCCGGCGTCACCGGCGACAAGGTGATGCACGCCGAGTTCAGCGTCGGCGACACGCGCCTGATGGCGTCGGACGGGCGCTGCACCGGAAATCCGCGCTTCGACGGCATCGCATTGACGATTCAGGCGCGCGACGACGAGCACGCCGAACGGCTGTTCGGCGCGCTGGCGGACGGCGGCAAGGTGGAGCTTCCGCTCGAGCGGACCTTCTTCGCGTCGCGCTTCGGGATGGTGGCCGACCGCTTCGGCGTAGGCTGGATGATCATCTCGAATCCGGCCTCGTCGTGACCGGCGAACGGGTGCCCGACCCATGCCACGCGTGATCTTCACGCAGCAGCTCGCGCGCTTCACCGAGGTGCCCGAGATCGACGCCGAAGCGGCCACGCTCGCGCAAGCACTCGATGCGGCCTTCGCGCGCAATCCGCGACTGCGCGGCTACGTGCTCGACGACCAGTCCCACCTGCGCCGGCACGTCGTCGTCTTCGTCGGCGGGCGACGTCTGCGCGTGCGCGAGAACCTCGACGTGCCGCTCGCGCCCGACGACACCGTCCACGTGTTCCAGTCGCTTTCCGGAGGATGACGATGAGCGATCGAGCCTGGGTCGCCACCCGCAAGGGCCTGTTCGAGCTGCGCCGCGGCGGCGACGGCTGGCGCATCGGCACCGTGAGCTTTCTCGGCGAGCCGGTCACCGCGGTGCTGCCGCCGGACCCGGACGCGCCGGCACGCCCGATGATCGCGGCGCTGAATCTCGGCCACTTCGGCGTCAAGCTGCACGCCTCGGAGAATCGCGGCGAGACCTGGGAGGAGGTCGCGACGCCGGCCTATCCGCCGCAGCCGCCCGATGCCGGTGACGACGTCGAATGGAAGCTGCAGCAGATCTGGGCACTGGCCGCCGACGGCGACGACGTCTGGGCCGGCACGCTGCCGGGCGGGCTGTTCCACTCGAAAGACGCCGGACGAAGCTGGCGGCTGAACGAAGCGCTGTGGAACGATCCGCGCCGGCACGAATGGATGGGCGGCGGCTACGACGCCCCGGGCCTGCATTCGATCGTGCTCGATCGGCGCCGCGAGGCGCCGGCGGGCCTGCGCATCCTGGTGGGCGTCAGCACCGGAGGCGCGTGGTCGAGCGACGACGGAGGCGCGAGCTGGACCCTCGTCGGCAAGGGCCTGCGCAACGAATACATGCCGCCCGAGCGTGCCTACGACGAGCTCGTGCAGGACGTGCACCGGCTCGCCGCCTGTGCGTCGGATCCCGACGTCGTCTGGTGCCAGCATCACAACGGCATCTTTCGCTCCACCGATGCCGGGCGCAGCTTCGTCGAGATCACCGACGTGCCGCTGTCGTCGTTCGGCTTCGCCGTCGCGGCCGATCCGAACGATCCGCAGCGCGCATGGTTCGCACCGGCGGTCGCCGACCTGTGCCGCGTGCCGGTCGATGCCGCGTTCGCCGTGCTGCGCACCGACGACGGCGGACGCAGCTTCCGCGTGCTGCGCGAAGGGCTGCCGCAGACGCATTGCTACGACCTCGTCTACCGGCACTGCCTGCAGGTCGGCTCCGACGGCCGCACGCTGATGATGGGCTCGACGACCGGGTCGCTGTGGGCAAGTGCCGACGGCGGCGAAAGCTGGCAGGCGATCTCGACGTCGCTGCCGCCGATCGCCGCGGTCGCGCTGGAGCGCTGATCGGCGGAAGGCTCGCGCGCCGGCTTGCGGCCTACAGGCGCTGGATGTCGTTGTCGATGCCCAGCGCCTGGCCCGAGATCGACTTGCCCGCGTCGGAAGCGAGGAACACGGCGAGCGCGGCGATGTCGCGCGGATCGACCAGCGAGCGGATCGACTGGTTCCGCATCGATTCCTCGCGCACCTCGTCGACGCTGCGCCCCGAGACCTTCGCACGGCCTTCGAACACGCGTTGGATGCGCTCGCCGTCCACGGTGCCCGGCAGGATCGCGTTCGCCCGGATGCCGTAGCGGCCGAGCTCCATCGCGAGCGTCTTGGTGAACCCGATCAGGCCCCATTTCGTCGACGCATACGCGATGCGGTTCGGATAGCTGAAACGTCCGGCCGCCGACGACATCACGAGCACGACGCCGGCCGGCGAGCGCTTCAGCGCGGGAATCGCCAGCCGCGTCACGTCGAAGGCGGCCGTCAGGTTCACCTGCACGACCCGATCCCATTCGTCGGGCGGCACCTCCTCGACGGGGACCGTCGGACCGGCGATGCCGGCGTTGTTGACGAGCACGTCGAGCCCGCCGAGCGCCTGCAGCGCGGCCGGCACCATGCGCTCGATCTCCGCCCGCCGGGACACGTCGCATCGCATCGTCTCGATTCCGGGATGCTCGTTCGCGAGCGCACCCAGCGCGGCCTCGTCGATGTCGCAGACGAACACCCGCGCGCCGCCTGCCGCGAACGCACGCGCGATCTCGCGTCCGATGCCCGACGCGCCGGCCGTGACCAGCACACGCTGATTCATCGATCCCCTCCTGTTCCGGTTCCAGCGAGCAGGGTACTCGGCAGGCGCGTCGCCGGCACGGGTACCGTGGACGAAGGGCGCCTGCCGGCGTTCCGGACGCGGAGACTGCGATGCCCAATCGGCTGGCCCACGAGACGAGCCCGTACCTGCGGCAGCACGCGGACAACCCGCTCGACTGGTATCCGTGGGGCGAGGAGGCGCTCGAGCGCGCCGCGCGGGAAGGCCGGCCGATCCTGCTGTCGATCGGCTACTCGGCGTGCCACTGGTGCCACGTGATGGCGCACGAGTCCTTCGAGGATCCCGACATCGCCGCGCTCGTCGACCGGCATTTCGTGGCGATCAAGGTCGATCGCGAGGAGCGCCCCGACCTCGACCAGATCTATCAGGCCGCACTTCAGGCGATCACGCAGCGCGGCGGCGGCTGGCCGCTGACGATGTTCCTCACGCCCGACGGCAAGCCGTTCTACGGCGGCACCTATTTCCCGCGCAGCGCGCGCCACGGGATGCCCGGCTTCGATGGGCTGCTCGCACGCATCGCCTGGCTGTGGGACGAGCGCCGCGACGAACTGCTCGCGCAGGGCGAGGCGGTTGCGCGCCTGCTGAACTCGATCGAGGTCGCCGTGCGCGCGAGCGCCGGCGCCGGCCCGGACGCGACGGACGCGACGGACGCGGCGGATGCGACGGATGCGACGGACGCGTCGACCGCCGGCGGCGGCGTCGACACGGCGGTGCCCGCCGGCCGTCGCGCGCGGGCGCCCGGCGCCGGTCGCGGCGCGGCGGCGAGCCCCGCGCAGCGTGCGCTCGATGCCTTCGCGCCCCGCGCGGCCGGCGCACTGCGTGCCGTGGCGATGCCCGCGTACGACCGCCGATGGGGTGGCTTCGGCGGCGCGCCCAAGTTCCCGCAGCCGGCGCTGCTCGCGGCGCTGCTGCACGAGGCACTGCGCACCGGGGACGGCGAGGCACGCGACGCGGTGACGGCGACGCTCGTGCGCATGGCCGAAGGCGGGCTCTACGACCATCTCGGCGGCGGGTTCTTCCGCTACAGCGTCGACGCGCGGTGGGAGATCCCGCATTTCGAGAAGATGCTCTACGACAATGGGCCGCTGCTGCGGCTCTACGCGCGGGCCGCGCGCCTCGATGCCGCGCCGCCGTTCCGCGACGTCTGCGCGGCGACCGCGCAATGGGCGATCCGCGAGATGCAGGGGGCCGAGGGCGGCTATTACGGCAGCCGCGACGCCGATTCCGAAGGCGGGGAAGGGCGCTTCTACCTGTGGGACCGCGGCGTCGTCGCGCGCGAGCTCGGCGAGGATTATGCGCCGTTCGCGGCGCGCTATGGTCTCGACGAGCCGCCCAATTTCGAAGGCGTCGCGTGGCATCTGCGCGTCGCACGTCCGGTCGGCGAGGTCGCGGCGCGGCTCGGCCTCTCGGAGGCGCAGGCGGCGGTACGGATCGAGCGGGCGCGCAAGCGGCTGTTCGCGCTGCGCGAGACGCGCGTGCACCCGGAGCTCGACGACAAGGTGCTCACCGGCTGGAACGCGCTGACGATCGAGGGGATGGCCCTCGCCGGCCGCGTGCTCGCCGAGCCCCGCTGGAGCGCGTCGGCACGCGAGGCGCTCGATTTCCTGCGCAGCCGGGCATGGCGCGACGGCCGCCTGCTCGCGAGCTGCAAGGACGGCCGGGCGCACCTGAACGCGTATCTCGACGATCACGCGTTCCTGCTCGGCGCGCTGCTCGAGACGATGCAGCACGGCGTGCTGCGCATCGACGACTTGCATTTCGCCTGCGCCCTCGCCGACGCGCTGCTCGATCGCTTCGAGGATCGCGAGCACGGCGGCTTCTTCTTCACCAGCCACGATCACGAGCGGCTGATGATGCGTCCGAAATCGGCGATCGACACCGCGACGATGTCGGGCAACGGCGCCGCCGCGCTGCATCTGCAGCGCCTCGGCCATCTCGTCGGCGAGCTGCGCTATCTCGACGCCGCACGGCGCGCGATGGCGTGCTTCGCATCGATGGCGCGCGAGGCGCCGCATGCCTGCGCCACGCTCGTCACCGCGATCTCCGAATACGCCGCGCCGCCGCCGATCGTCGTGCTGGGCGGCCCGGAAGCGGAAGCGCTGCGCTGGCAGGAAGCGCTCGCGGCCGAGCCGATCGGCGATGCGCTCGTGTTCGTCCCGCCCGCCGCTTCCGTCGACGCGCTGCCCGTCACGCTCGCGCATCCGGCCGGCGTCCACGCGGTCGCGCGGGTCTGCCGCGGTGCGCACTGCCTGCTGCCGATCGACTCGCTCGACGCCTTGCGTGCGACGCTGCGGGAAGGCGCATGAGCGCCTCGCGTCGTCGCCGGGAAGGCGACGTTGCCGGGGTGCGGGACGCCGGGGAGACGGCAGGCCGGTTCGGCCGACGACGAAGCCGCCCCTTCGGGGTCCCCTGCGCTGCTCGCCGGCGCGGGCGGCTGCGCAACTCGCCCTCATCGCGGCGGCCCCTTCGGGGCCTTGCGCTTCGGAGCTCGGACAGTGCTCGCCGACTGCCCCCGCGCCGGCTGCGCTGCTCGGCGGCTTCGAAGTCGGCCGAACCGGCCTGCCGTCTCCCCGGCGTCTCGATGCGTCGAGGCGTGCGACGAAGGCAGGGGACGTGATGGTCTCGCTCGGTCGCTCGCTTGCCGTCGGGTCCATTCGATGGTCATGCGTTTGCCCGGGCTCGCGGTCGGCGTGCGCGACCGGCCGCGGCGCTTTCGCGCCGGATGCTGTCCTGTTCTCGTACATACGCGTCATATCGACGTGTGATGTCCTGATTCCAGACGTTCCCTCCGTGGGAGTTGTCCGCGAATCGGACGAATGCAGGCCGTGTCGCACCGAACGTGGGCCCGATTCGCCCTGCAGGACGGCGCTCCTGGAGGGGTCGCGGCCGATGGCACGTTCGTTGCGTGGAGAGTGGAGCACCGCGATCGCCGATCGCGAACGACAGAGGAGGGAACCGATGAACCGCTTTTCGCTGCTCCGGCATGCCGGTCGTCTCGCGATGCCGCTGGTGGCCGGCGTCCTGCTCGCCGGCGCGGCCGCCGCGAAGGACATCAAGATCGCGCACGTCTACTCGAAGACGGGGCTGCTCGAAGCCTACGGCAAGCAGACGCAGACCGGTCTGATGATGGGCTTCGAGTACGCGACCGGCGGCACGATGGAAGTCGCCGGCCGCAAGATCGTCGTGCTCGAGAAGGACGACCAGGGCAAGCCCGACGTCGGCAAGTCGCTGCTGCAGGCCGCCTACGGCGACGACAAGGTCGACCTCGCGGTCGGACCGACGTCGTCGGGCGTCGCGCTCGCGCTGCTGCCGGTCGCCGAGGAATACAAGAAGATCCTGCTCGTCGAGCCGGCCGTCGCCGACTCGATCACCGGCGACAAATGGAACCGCTACGTGTTCCGCACCGGCCGCAACTCGTCGCAGGACGCGATCTCCAACGCCGTCGCGCTCGACGAGGAAGGCACGTCGATCGCCACGCTCGCGCAGGACTACGCGTTCGGCCGCGACGGCGTCAAGGCGTTCAAGGAGGCGTTGAAGAAGGCGAAGGTCGTCCACGAGGAATACCTGCCGACCAACACGACCGACTTCACCGC
>DATGRE010000187.1:0-2227 GCA_035303885.1 Zeimonas sp.
TCCTTGGTCGCGCAGCGGAACACCGTGCCGCCGTCCGCGGACGCGGCAGCGGCGGCCATCGGCGACGCGACCAGCGCGCCGGCGATCAGCGCCATGGCGGGGGCGAATGCGGGAATCTTCATGAGAGCCTCCTGACGGATGGTCCGTGCGTCGCGGTATGCTCGCGGATATCCGGTTTTTCGACAAGCCTGAGCGAGCGAACCCACCTTGTCCGTGAACGAAGTCATGCTGGTGGCCACCGTCGCGCTGGTCGCGGTGGCCGTGGTGCTGCTCCTCGTGCTCGTGCTGCGGCGAACCCCGGACCCGGCGCCCGCCCTCGACGAACTCTCCCGCCTGAACCAGGCCCAGTTGCAGCAACAGCGCGAGTTGCGCGAGGAGACCGCGTCGCAGGCGCGCGAGAACCGGCTGGAGCTGAGCGCTTCGTTGGCCGAACTTGGCCGCAACTTGACGCACCAGATGGGGACGATCGCCGGAGTTCAGAACAACCAGATCGACGCGTTCGCGCAGCAGCTGACCAAGCTCACCGAGGCCAACGAGCAGCGCCTGGGGGCGCTGCGCGAGAGCAACGAGCAGCGGCTCAACGCGCTGCGCGAAGGCACCGAGGCGCGCCTGGAGGCGCTGCGCGAGACGCTGGAGCGGCAGCTGCGCCAGCTGCAGGGCGACAACGCGGCAAAGCTCGAGGAGATGCGCCGCACGGTCGACGAGAAGCTGCACGCGACGCTCGAGCAACGGCTGGGCGCGTCGTTCAAGCAGGTCTCCGACCGGCTCGAGCAGGTGCACAAGGGATTGGGCGAGATGCAGGCGCTGGCGTCCGACGTCGGCGACCTCAAGCGCGTGCTGACCAACGTGAAGACCCGAGGCACCTGGGGCGAGGTGCAGCTCGCGTCGCTGCTCGAGCAGCTGCTCGTGCCCGAGCAGTACGCGGCCAACGTGGCGCCGGTGCCGGGGTCGAACGAACGCGTCGAGTTCGCGATCCGGCTGCCCGGGCGTGGCGACGAGACGCCGGTCTGGCTGCCGATCGACGCCAAGTTCCCGCGCGAAGACTACGAGCGCCTGGTGATCGCGCAGGAGAAGGCCGACCCGGCCGCGGCCGAGCTTGCCGCGCGCCAGCTCGAGCAACGGCTGCGGCTCGAGGCGAAGACGATCCGCACCAAGTACGTATCGCCGCCGGACACGACCGACTTCGCCCTGCTGTTCCTGCCTACCGAGGGGCTGTACGCCGAAGTGGTGCGGCGCCCGGGACTCACCGACGACCTGCAGCGCACCTGGCGCGTCGTCGTCGCGGGCCCGAGCACGCTGGCCGCGATCCTGTCGAGCCTGCAGATGGGCTTCCGGACGCTGGCGGTCGAGAAGCGCTCGAGCGAGGTCTGGCAGCTGCTCGGCGCGGTCAAGACCGAGTTCGGCAAGTTCGGCGACGTGCTCGTGAAGACGAAGGAGCAGATCGACCGCGCGAGCACCACGCTGGGCGCGGCGTCGGTGCGCACGCGTGCGATCGAGCGCAAGCTGCGCGAAGTCGAGTCGCTGCCCGAGAAGGCCAGCGCGCAGCTGCTCGAGGACGACGCGGGGCCCGAGCCCTGAGCCTCGGGCGCGCGGCGCGCGCGGCGACGGCTATTCGAGCAGCCGCAGCACGCCGAGCGTGAGGACCGGGAAGGCCACCAGGATCCCGACGCGGATGAAGTCGCTGATCAGGAACGGGATGACGCCGCGGAACGACTCGGACATCGGCACGTCGGGGGCCAGCGAGTTGATGACGAACACGTTCAGGCCGAACGGCGGCGTGATCAGGCCCATCGCGACGACGATCAGCACGACGATGCCGAACCAGATCGCGGTGTGCTCGGGCGTCATGCCGAAGTCGAGCTTCATCACGATCGGGAACAGCACCGGCATCGTGACCAGGATCATCGACATCGAGTCCATCACGCAGCCGAGCACCAGGTAGAAGAGCAGGATCAGCAGCAGCACCGTCATCGGCGACAGTCCGCTGGCGCCGATCGCCGCGGCCGCCTGCGTGGGCATCTGCGTGATCGCGAGGAAGGCGTTGAACAGGTCGGCGCCGATCAGGATCAGGAAGATCATCCCGGTGAGCTTGGCGGTGCCGAGCAGGCACTCGAAGATGCCCTGCAGGCGCATGCCGCCGCGCACGACGGCGATCACGCCGGTGGCGGCCGCGCCCACCGCCGCCCCCTCGGTCGGCGTGAAGAAGCCGCCGTAGATCCCGCCCATC
>DATGRE010000188.1:0-6301 GCA_035303885.1 Zeimonas sp.
CGGCCCGTCCGCGCCCCGACGCGCCGCCCTTCCGGATCCTCGAAATCGCCGACGGAAGTTTGCGCGTCCTTGCGCGCAATGCTATGATCGCGGTCTTTTTTCGGGGCGGCGCGGCAGCAAGAGCGACGCTCCCGCATCATCACCTGGCCAATCGCAGCCGGGATCGGAGAGAACAATGAGCCTTGGCCTTGTGGGACGCAAGGTCGGCATGATGCGCATCTTCACCGGAGAGGGTGACTCCATCCCGGTGACGGTGCTCGACGTGTCCGGCAACCGCGTCACCCAGATCAAGACCGTCGAGAACGACGGGTATAGCGCCGTGCAGGTCGCCTATGGCACGCGCCGCGCGAGCCGCGTCACGAAACCCCAGGCGGGTCATTTCGCCAAGGCGGGCGTCGAGGCAGGCGCCGTCGTGCGCGAGTTCGTCGCGCCGGCCGACGCCCTCGGCGAGCTCTCGCCGGGCGCCGAGCTGAAGGTCGACATGTTCTCGGCCGGCCAGAAGGTCGACGTGCAGGGCACCTCGATCGGCAAGGGCTTCGCCGGAACGATCAAGCGCCACAACTTCGGATCGGGCCGTGCCTCGCACGGCAACTCGCGTTCGCACAACGTTCCGGGGTCGATCGGCATGGCGCAGGATCCGGGCCGCGTGTTCCCCGGCAAGCGCATGGCGGGTCACCTCGGCGCGGTCACCTGCACCGTCCAGAATCTCGAGATCGCGCGCGTCGATGCCGAGCGCGGGCTCCTGCTCGTGCGTGGAGCCGTTCCGGGCGCGCGCAACGGAAACGTCGTCGTCACGCCGGCGGCCCGCACGCCCGTCGCGAGCAAGCGGGCGGGCGGCGGCAAGGGCGCCAAGGCCTGAGGAGCGCACGAATGGAACTGAAAGTGCTCGATGCGCAGGGACAGGCCGCATCGAAGGTCGAGGCGCCGGACACCATCTTCGGACGTGACTTCAACGAGCCGCTGATCCACCAGGTCGTCACCGCGTATCGCGCGAACGGCCGCAGCGCCAACCGCGCGCAGAAAGACCGCTCGCAGGTGCGCCACTCGACGAAGAAGCCGTGGCGCCAGAAGGGCACCGGGCGCGCGCGCGCCGGATCGGTCGCGAGCCCGCTGTGGCGCGGCGGCGGCAAGATCTTCCCGAACACGCCCGATGAGAACTTCACGCAGAAGGTCAATCGGCGCATGTACCGGGCGGCCGTCTGCTCGATCCTCTCGCAGCTGTCGCGCGAAGACCGGCTTGCCGTGATCGAGGAGCTCGCGGTCGACGCGCCGAAGACGAAGCTGCTCGCCGAGAAGATCAAGGCGATGGGGCTGGGCGCCAACGGCGACTCCGTGCTGGTCATCACGGATAGCATCGACGAGAACCTCTATCTCGCGTCGCGCAACCTGCCGCACGTGCTCGTGCTCGAGCCGCGGCACGCCGATCCGGTCTCGCTGATCCAGTTCTCGAAGGTGCTGATCACGCGGCCGGCGCTGGCACGCGTGCAGGAGATGCTGGCATGAACACCGAACGTCTGATGAAGGTGCTGGTCGCGCCGATCGTCTCCGAGAAGGCGACGCTCATCGCCGAGAAGCGCAACCAGGTCGCGTTCCGCGTGCTGCAGGACGCGACCAAGGACGAGATCCGCGCTGCGGTCGAGCTGCTGTTCAAGGTGCAGGTCGAGTCGGTGCAGGTGCTGAACCAGAAGGGCAAGAGCAAGCGCTTCGGTCGCCTGCAGGGGCGGCGGCGCAACGTGCGCAAGGCGTACGTGGGCCTGAAGGAAGGCCAGGAAATCAACTTCGCAGAGGCCGCGTGATGGCTGTCGTCAAGACCAAGCCCACCTCGCCGGGCCGGCGCTCGATGGTGAAGGTCGTCAACCCGAACCTTCACAAGGGCCGTCCGGTCGATGGGCTCACCGAGAGCAAGAAGCGCGGCTCGGGCCGCAACAACCTCGGCCGCATCACCACGCGTCATCGCGGCGGCGGGCACAAGGCGCACTACCGCATCGTCGACTTCCGTCGCAACAAGGACGGCATTCCGGCGAAGGTCGAGCGCCTCGAGTACGACCCGAACCGCTCCGCACACCTGGCGCTGCTGTGCTACGCCGATGGCGAGCGCCGCTACATCCTCGCGCCGCGCGGCGTCGAGGTCGGCGCGCAGCTGATGAACGGTGCGGAAGCGCCGATCCGCCCGGGCAACACGCTTCCGATCCGCAACATCCCGGTCGGTGCGTCGATCCACTGCATCGAGCTGATGCCGGGCAAGGGCGCGCAGATCGCTCGCTCGGCCGGCGCCTCGGCGCGGCTGCTCGCGCGCGAGGGCACGTACGCATCGGTGCGGCTGCGCTCGGGCGAGATCCGCCGGGTGCACATCGAGTGCCGTGCGACGATCGGCGAGGTCGGCAACGAGGAGCACAGCCTGCGCCAGATCGGCAAGGCCGGTGCCGCGCGGTGGCGCGGAATCCGCCCGACGGTGCGCGGCGAGACGATGAACCCGGTCGATCACCCGCACGGCGGTCGCACGCGCGGCAACCGCCATCCGGTCTCGCCATGGGGCGTGCCGACGAAGGGGTACAAGACGCGCAAGAACAAGCGCACCGATTCGATGATCGTGCAGCGGCGCGGCCGCAAGTGACGACGTAACCGGCCGCACGCAACCGAGGAATTTCGATGGCACGTTCCGTGAAGAAGGGCCCGTTCGTCGACGGGCATTTGATGAAGAAAGTCGACGCGGCGCTCGCGACGAAGGACAAGAAGCCGATCCGCACCTGGTCGCGGCGCTCGACGATCATTCCCGAGTTCATCGGGCTGACGATCGCCGTGCACAACGGCCGGCAGCATGTCCCGGTGTACATCAACGAGAACATGGTCGGGCACAAGCTCGGCGAGTTCGCGCTGACGCGCACCTTCAAGGGGCACGCCGCCGACCGCCGGTCGCAGGTCCGGCGATAAGGGCAGGGGGTACAGCGAATGGAAACGCGAGCCATCCTCCGGGGCGTGCACCTGTCGGCGCAGAAGGGACGGCTGGTGGCCGACCTCGTGCGCGGCAAGCCCGTCGAGCAGGCGCTGAACATCCTGCAGTTCTCGCCGAAGAAGGCGTCGAAGATCGTGCGCAAGGTGATCGAATCGGCGATCGCCAACGCCGAGCACAACGACGGCGCCGACATCGACGAATTGAAGGTCAAGACGATTCACGTCGAGAAGGGCACGTCGATGCGCCGCTTCCGCGCCCGCGCCAAGGGTCGGGGCGCGCGGATTGAGAAGCAGACGTGCCACATCTTCGTGACCGTCGCCGACAAGTGAGCCGTACGCAGATGGGCCGCCCGCAAACGAGCCGCACGAGCTCCTGAGGAAACGAGATGGGACAGAAGATTCACCCGACCGGGTTCCGGTTGCCGGTCACGCGCAACTGGTCGTCGCGCTGGTATGCCACGGGCGAGCAGTTCTCGCAGACCCTGATCGACGACATCAAGGTGCGCGAGTACCTGCGCCGCAAGCTGCGCAACGCATCGGTGAGCCGCGTGCTCATCGAGCGCCCGGCGAAGAACGCGCGCATCACGATCTACTCGGCGCGGCCCGGCGTGGTCATCGGCAAGAAGGGCGAGGACATCGAGCTGCTCAAGGTCGACCTGCAGCGGCTGATGGCCGTGCCCGTGCACGTGAACATCGAGGAGATCCGCAAGCCGGAGACCGACGCGCAGCTGATCGCCGACTCGATCACCCAGCAGCTCGAGCGACGCATCATGTTCCGCCGTGCGATGAAGCGCGCGATGCAGAACGCGATGCGGCTGGGCGCGCAGGGCATCAAGATCATGAGCGCCGGACGGCTAAACGGGATCGAGATCGCGCGTACCGAGTGGTATCGCGAGGGCCGCGTGCCGCTGCACACGCTGCGCGCCGACGTCGACTACGGCTTCTCCGAGGCACGCACCACCTACGGGATCATCGGCGTCAAGGTCTGGGTCTACAAGGGCGACACCCTCGGGCGCACTGATGCGCCGCTGGGCGCCGAGAAGGAGGGCGCGCTGGCGCCGGAGCGGGAAGATCGCCGCGGGCGTCGCGCCCCGGGTCGCCCGGGCACGCGCGGACCCCGTCGTCGCGGCGACGGCGAGGGTGCGCCGGCGCAGGCCGCCGAGAAGGGGGCCGACGCGGCCGAGGCACCGAAGGCGCCCGTCAAGCGCGTGCGCAAGGTCGCCGGCGCCGCCGGCGCAGGCGAGGGCGACAGGAAGGATTCCGGGCCGTCGCGCCCGAACGAGGAGTGAGCGATGCTGCAACCCGCTCGACGCAAGTACCGCAAGGAACAGAAGGGCCGTAACAAGGGCCTGGCCACGCGCGGCGCGACGGTCGCCTTCGGCGAGTACGGACTGAAGGCCACCGGCCGCGGCCGCTTGACGGCGCGCCAGATCGAGGCGGCCCGACGTGCGATGACGCGACACATCAAGCGCGGCGGCCGCATCTGGATCCGCATCTTCCCCGACAAGCCGGTGTCGAAGAAGCCGGCCGAGGTCCGCATGGGAAGCGGCAAGGGCAACCCCGAGTTCTACGTCGCCGAGATCCAGCCCGGCAAGGTGCTCTATGAGATGGACGGCGTGAACGAGGCGCTCGCCCGCGAGGCCTTCCGCCTGGCCGCGTCGAAGCTGCCGATCGGCACGGTCTTCGTGGCGCGCATGGCGGGCCTCTGATCGGCGAACGCGAGGAACACGGAATGACCCCGAAGGAACTGCGCGCCCTGGATGCAGCGGCGCTGAAGAAGGAACTCGACGACCTGCTGCGCGCGCATTTCTCGCTGCGCATGCAGCTCGCCACGCAGCAGCTGAACAACACCAGCCAGCTGGGCAAGACGCGTCGCGCGATCGCACGCGTGCGCACCATCATGAACGAGAAGGCGGCTGCCCAATGACGACGATCGAAGCCACGGCCGGGACGACGGCGCCGGAGGGCGCGAAGAAGGCCACCAAGCGGACGCTGCACGGCCGCGTGGTGAGCAACAAGATGCAGAAGACGGTCACGGTGCTCGTCGAGCGCCGGGTGATGCACCCCGTCTACCGCAAGTACATCGTGCGCAGCACGAAATACCACGCGCACGCCGAAACGCCGTACAACGAGGGCGACCTGGTCGAGATCCAGGAGGGCCGCCCGATCTCGCGCACGAAATCGTGGTCGGTCACGCGGCTGCTGCGCGCAGCGCCGACCGTCTGAAGAAGCAGGCCCGGAAGCCACTCGCTTGCACGTCCCCCGCGGGCGTGCCATAATCGTGGGCTTCCGGTTTTTCGGGCGGCTCGTCAGAGCGCCTTCCGGATCGCCCAAACCACGGGACCAAGACTGACCGCGCCCCGTGTTCCCGCCTCGAGGCCCTGCGGCCGCGGGCAGGTGCACAGCGGATCAAGTTGGGAAAGCAAAAATGATTCAGATGCAATCGACGCTGGACGTCGCCGACAATACCGGCGCGCGTTCGGTGATGTGTATCAAGGTGCTCGGCGGCTCGAAGCGCCGCTACGCCGGCATCGGCGACATCATCAAGGTCTCCGTCAAGGAGGCGCAGCCGCGCGGCCGCGTCAAGAAGGGCGAGATCTACAACGCCGTCGTCGTGCGCACCGCCAAGGGCGTGCGTCGCCAGGACGGCTCCCTGATCCGCTTCGACGGCAACGCCGCGGTGCTGCTGAACGCGAAGCTCGAGCCGATCGGCACGCGCATCTTCGGGCCGGTCACGCGCGAGCTGCGCACCGAGCGCTTCATGAAGATCGTATCGCTCGCGCCGGAGGTTCTCTGATGCGCAAGATCCGCAGAGGCGACGAGGTCGTTGTCATCGCCGGCAAGGACAAGGGCAAGCGCGGCACCGTGCTGCAGCGTATCGGCGACACGCACCTGGTCGTCGAAGGCATCAACGTGGTCAAGAAGCACGTCCGCCCGAACCCGATGAAGGGCCAGACCGGCGGCATCGTCGACAAGTCGATGCCGATCGACCAGTCGAACCTGATGCTCTGGAACCCGGCAACGGGCAAGGGCGACCGCGTCGGCGTGAAGACGCTCGAAGACGGGCGGCGCGTGCGGTACTTCAAGTCCAACGGCGAGATGGTGGGTGCGTGATGGCGCGGATGCAGGAGCAGTATCGCGAGAAGGTGGTGCCGGAGCTGATGAAGCAGTTCGGCTACAAGTCCGTGATGCAAGTGCCGCGCATCACGAAGATCACGCTGAACATGGGCGTCGGAGAGGCCGTGGCCGACCGCAAGGTGCTCGACAACGCCACCGGCGATCTCACGAAGATCTCCGGGCAGAAGGTGGTCATCACCAAGGCGAAGAAGGCGATCGCCGGCTTCAAGAT
>DATGRE010000189.1:0-7568 GCA_035303885.1 Zeimonas sp.
CGACGGAACGGTGCGCACGCTCGAATTCAACTGCCGGATGGGCGACCCCGAGACGCAGCCGATCCTCGTGCGCATGAAGAGCGATCTCGTCGACGTCCTCGAGCACGCGCTCGACGGCACGCTCGATCGCGCGTCGGTCGAATGGGACGAGCGCACGGCGGTGGGCGTCGTGCTCGCCGCCGCGGGCTACCCCGACGCGCCGCGCCGCGGCGACGAGATCGCCGGGCTGCCGGCCGCGGGCGCGGCAATGGGCGACGACTGCTGGGTGTTCCACGCGGGCACCGTGCAGGACGGCGAGCGCATCGTCACGGCGGGCGGCCGCGTGCTTTGCGTCACCGCACTGGGCGATTCGGCGAAGAGCGCGCAGGCGCGCGCCTACCGCGCGATCGACGCGATCCGCTTCGAGGGCATGCAATATCGCCGCGACATCGGTTCGCGCGCGACCGCGGCCGCACCCGAGGGGAAAGACCGATGAAACCGCAACTCGTCGGATCCGGCACGGAGCCGGTCGATCCGGGCGCGGTGCGCGCGTGGCTGCGCGAGCTGCAGTCGCGCATCGTCGCCGAGCTCGAATCGATCGACGGCCATGCATTCCGCACCGACGCCTGGGAGCGCGCCGAAGGGGGCGGCGGCATCACGCGCGTGCTCGAGGAAGGCAACGTGTTCGAGCGCGGCGCCGTGCTCTTCTCGCACGTGAACGGAACCCGACTGCCGCCGTCGGCCAGCGCGCACCGCGGCGAGATCGCCGGCCGCCCCTTCGAGGCGATGGGGGTCTCGCTCGTACTGCATCCGCGCAACCCGTACGTGCCCACCGTGCACATGAACGTGCGCTTCTTCGTCGCCGGGGCGGACGGGAACGGCGACGCGCCGGTATGGTGGTTCGGCGGCGGCATGGATCTCACGCCCTACTATCCGTTCGAGAAGGACGTCGTACGCTTCCACAGCGTGTGCAAGCAGGCGCTTGAGCCCTTCGGCGACGATCTCTATCCGCGCTTCAAGCGCTGGTGCGACGAATACTTCTTTCTGAAGCACCGCAACGAGGCGCGCGGCGTCGGCGGCATCTTCTTCGACGACCTGGACGAGGGCGGCTTCGCGCACTGCTTCGCGCTGCTGCGCTCGGTCGGCGATGCCTTCCTCGACGCCTACGCGCCGATCGTGCTGCGTCATCGCGACGAACCCTACGGCGAGCGCGAGCGCGCGTTCCAGGCATGGCGGCGCGGACGATACGTCGAGTTCAATCTCGTCTACGACCGCGGCACGCTGTTCGGACTCCAATCGGGCGGACGCAGCGAATCGATCCTCTGCTCGATGCCGCCGGTGGCACGCTGGCGCTACGACTGGCATCCCGAGCCGGGCACGCCGGAAGCGCGTCTCGCCGAATTCCTCGTTCCGCGCGACTGGGTCTGAGGCGCGTGTCCGGATCGGGCGAATCCGGCGAACGCACCAGCGGGCGACGACGCCGGATCGGACTGCTCGGCGGAACCTTCGACCCCGTGCACGTCGCGCACCTCGCACTCGCACGGGCAGCGCTCGAGCACCTCGCGCTCGACGAACTACGCTTTTTGCCCACCGGCCACTCGTGGCAGAAGCGCCGCGCGGGCGCACGCACACCCGAGCGCATCGAGATGCTGCGCATCGCCGTTTCCGCGCTGCCGCGCACGTCGGTCGACGAGCGAGAGACGCGGCGCGCCGGCCCGACCTACACGATCGACACGCTGCTCGAGCTGCGCGCCGAGCTCGGCGACGCGCCGGCGCTCGTTCTGGTGATCGGCAGCGACCAGCTGCGCAACCTGCCGACCTGGCACCGCTGGGAAGAACTGCTGGCGCACGCGCACCTGGGGGTCGGGCGCCGCGCGGGCGACCCGCTCGACGGTCTCGATCCGCGCGTGCAGGCGCTCGTCGACGCGCGCGCGCGCGATTCGCTTCCCGATGCGGCTGCAGGCTCGATCGTCTTCGTTCCGATGCCGCCGATGCGCGTCTCGGGTAGCGAGCTACGCAAGCGCATCGCCCACGGCGAGCGTCCCGTCGAATTGTTGCCACCCGGCGTTCTCGACTATATTGAACGCAACCGGCTGTACCGCGCGACATCCGGTACGCGCTGAAGCCGGCGCGCGCCGGTCGCGTTCCCGCACAGCACCAGAAGGAACCGGATGGATCCGAGAAAGCTGCAACGCATCGTCGTCGACGCCCTCGACGACATCAAGGCCCAGGACATCCGGGTCTTCGACACCACCGCCCAAACCGAACTCTTCGACCGCGTCATCATCGCCACCGGCACCTCGAACCGGCAGACGCGCGCGCTCGCCGCGCACGTGCGCGACAAGGTGAAGCAGGCGGGCGTGCCGGTCATCTCGATGGAAGGCGCCGACACCGGCGAGTGGGTGCTCGTCGACCTGGGCGACATCGTCGTGCATGTGATGCAGCCGGCGATCCGCCAGTACTACAACCTCGAGGAGATCTGGGGCGCCAAGCCGGTGCGCCTGCGCATCGGCGAACCCGCCGCGGCGCGTGCGACGGGCAGGACGGCGACGAAACGCACCGCCGCCGACGGTGCGCCGGCACGACGCGCGCCGTCCGCCGCAAAGAGCGCTCGCACCGCGGACGGCAGCGGCACCTCCGCGGAAAAGCGTGCCGGCTCCGCAGGAAAGCGGACCGCCTCCGGCGCGAAGCGTGCCGCCTCCGCCGAAAAGCGCGCATCCTCCGGCGTGAAGCGTGCCGCCGCCAAGACGAAGGAGGCGGCTTCGGCGAAGAACGCGACGGCGGCGCCGAAGCGGAGCACCGCAGCCGCCCCCGCGCGACGATCGGCCGCCGGCGGCAACTCGGGCTCGAAGCGCACTGCCGCCGCGCGCGGCACGGCGACGGCGGCGAAACGCCCCGCGAGCAAGCGCGCGTCGAACGCCTGACGCGATCGATGCGCGTGCGCGTCGTGGCCGTCGGAAGCCGGATGCCGGCCTGGGTCGCGTCGGCAGTCGACGACTACGCGCGACGCATTCCGCCGGAATGGCGCATCGAATGGCGCGAGGTGCGCGCCGAGGCCCGCGGCGCGTCGGGCGACGCGGGCGTCTGGATGCAGCGCGAGGCGACGCGCATTCGCGCCGCGCTGCCCGACGGTGCGCATCGCGTCGCGCTCGACGAGCACGGCGCCGACGACGACTCGCTCGCTTTCGCGCAACGCGTAGGGCGCTGGCAGCGCCAGGCGCGCGCGGTCGCGATCGTGATCGGAGGCCCCGACGGCCTCGACCCGGCGCTGCTCGCCGCGTGCGACGAACGGCTGCGGCTATCGAGCCTCACGCTGCCGCATGCGCTCGTGCGCGTCGTGCTCGCCGAGCAGCTGTTTCGCGCGTGGGCGATCCTCAACGGCCATCCCTACCACCGCGGCGAGGCGACGCGTTGAGCGACGCACGAAGCGCCTCGCGGACGCACGCGGCGTGCGGGATGCCCGAGTTCGTCTGGCTCGCGTCGCGCAGTCCGCGCCGCCAGGAGCTGCTGCGCCAGATCGGCGTCCCTTTCCGGCTGCTCGTCTCCGACGACGACGAGGACGACGAGCGACTGGAGCTGGCACGACCCGGCGAGTCGCCGACCCGCTACGTCGAACGCGTCGCGCGCGCGAAGGCGGCCGCCGCGCGCGAGCGCCTCGAACGCCTCGGCGGTCCCGACGCGCCCGTGCTCGCGAGCGACACGACGGTGGCGATCGGCGGACGCATGTACGGCAAGCCGGCCGATGCCGACGACGCACGACGGATGCTGCGCGACCTGTCGGGACGCACGCACCGCGTTCTCACCGCCGTCGTCGTGGCCACCGCCCGGGGCGAACGCGCGGCGACGCAGGTCTCGCGCGTGCGCTTCGCGCGGCTCAAGCCGTGCGAGATCGACGACTACGTGGCCAGCGGCGAGCCCTTCGGCAAGGCCGGCGCCTATGCGATCCAGGGCGAGGCCGCCCGGTTCGTACGCCGTATCGAAGGCAGCCACTCCGGTATCATGGGCCTCCCCCTGTACGAGACGGCCCGTTTGCTGCGCGGCGCCGGCCGCTGCCGATGACCGAAGAGATCCTGGTCAACCACACTGCGCATGAGACGCGCGTCGCGGTCGTGCAGCAGGGGGCGATCCAGGAACTCCACGTCGAACGCACAAGCACCCGGGGCCTGGCCGGCAACATCTGCCTCGCGCGCGTCTCGCGCGTGCTGCCCGGCATGCAGTCGGCGTTCCTCGACATCGGTCTCGAGCGCGCGGCGTTCCTGCACGTCGCCGACCTCTGGCAGTCGCGCAACGGAACGACCGCGGCGCAGTCGGTCCCCATCGAGAAGGTCCTCTTCGAGGGCCAGCCGCTGCTTGTGCAGGTGATCAAGGATCCGCTCGGCTCGAAGGGCGCACGCCTGTCCACGCAGATCAGCATCGCCGGACGACTGCTCGTCTACCTGCCGCAGGATCCGCACATCGGCGTCTCGCAGCGCATCGAGGACGAAGCCGAACGGCAGGCGCTGCGCACGAAGCTGCAGCGGCTCCTCCCCGACGACGAAAAAGGCGGCTTCATCGTGCGCACCTCGGCGGAGGACGCCTCCGAGGACGATCTCGCCGCCGACGTCGCCTACCTGCGCCGGCGCTGGCAGGAGATCCTCGACGAGAGTCGCCGCCGAACGGCACCCGCCATGCTCTACGAGGAGCTCAGCCTCGCGCAGCGGGTGCTGCGCGACATCGCGACGGACGAGACCACGTCGATCCTCGTCGACTCGCCCGAGGCGCTCGCCGAGCTGTCCGAGTTCGCCGCGGCGTACATGCCGTCGATGCGGGGACGGCTGCGCGCCTACACCGGGGAGCGGCCGATCTTCGAGCTGCACAACATCGAGAACGAGATCGCACGCGCGCTGTCGCGCCGCGTCGACCTGAAGTCGGGCGGCTACCTGATCATCGACCAGACCGAAGCGCTGACGACGATCGACGTCAACACCGGCGGCTACGTCGGCGGCCGGAACTTCGACGACACGATCTTTCGCACGAACCTCGAGGCCGCGCACGCGATCGCCCGCCAGCTGCGGCTGCGCAATCTCGGCGGCATCATCATCATCGACTTCATCGACATGACCAGCGGCGAGCACCGCGACCAGGTGCTGCAGGAGCTGCGCAAGGCGCTCGCGCGCGACCGCACGCGTTCGGGCGTCAACGGCTTCACTTCGCTCGGGCTGATCGAGATGACGCGCAAGCGCACGCGCAAGTCACTCGCACACCAGCTGATGGAGCCGTGTCCCACCTGCGAGGGCAAGGGCCTGGTGAAGACGGCGCGCACCGTCTGCTACGAGATCCTGCGCGAGATCCAGCGCGAGGCGAAGCAGTTCGAGCCGAAGGAGTTCCGCATCGTCGCCTCGCAACAGGTGATCGACCTCTTCCTCGAAGAGGAAGCGCAGCCGCTGGCGGCGCTCGGCGACGCGATCGGCAAGCGCATCGCCCTGCAGGTCGAACCGGTGTACGGACAGGAGCAGTACGACATCGTGCTGATGTAGGGGCGCGCGGAGGACGGTATCGACCGGGCTCGTGCCGATGCGTGCGTCGTACCGCTGCTTCCGTAGCGTCGCCACGTACCGCTGCTCTCGTACCGCTGCTGCCGTACCGCTGCGTCCGTGGCGGGCCCGCGCGAGGCCGCGCTCAGGCGGACGTTCCGCTCGACTCGAGCCGCTCGAACAGCGGCAGGCTCCCGGCCGGATCGGCGTACGCCCGCCCGGGCTCGCTGGCGAACGGCGTGGCCGCCGACGGGCTGCCGGACGCCGCGAGCGCATCGCGGCGGGCGAGCGCAGCCGCGCGCACGCCCAGCAGGCGCAGGCGCTGCGTCAGGTCGACGCGCTTCAAGCAGTCTCGCGCCGCGCGCCGGATCGTCGAAGCGTCCATCGCATGCGCACCCAGGGTCGCGTCCCGGGTCACGATGCGGAAGTCGGCGAAGCGCAGCTTGATGCCGATCGTCCTGCTCGCATATCCCTTGCGCGCGAGATCGTCGGCGAGCCGCTCGCACAGCCGGTTCAGGATCGCGCCGAGCTCGGCACGATCGTGCACCGCATGCAGGTCGCGCTCGAAAGTGGTCTCGCGACTGATCGACCTGGGTTCGCGGAAGGTGACGACCGGACGCTCGTCGATGCCGTGCGAAGCCTGGTGCAGCCAGGTTCCGTAGCTGTCGCCGAAACGCTCCCGCAGCAGCCGCGGATCGGCCGCCGCGACATCGCCGATCGTGTGCAGGCCGAGCGACGCGAGCTTCGCGGTCGACTTCGGGCCGACGCCGTTGAGCTTGTGCACCGGCAGCGGCCAGACGCGCGACGGGACGTCGTCGTACGCGAGCACGGTGAGGCCGTCGGGCTTGTCGAACTCCGAACACAGCTTCGCGAGCAGCTTGTTCGGCGCGATGCCGATCGAGCAGCTCAGGCCGGTGGCGTCGCGCACCGCCTGCTTCAGCGCGAGACCGATCGCGCGTCCGCCGTCGGATCGGGCTCCGGGAACGTCGGTCAGGTCGATGTAGATCTCGTCGATCCCGCGATCCTCGATCACCGGCGTCACGGCACGCACCGCCGCCTTGAACCGTCTCGAGTATCGGCGGTACTCGTCGAAATCGCAGGGCAGCAGCACCGCGTCGGGCGCGAGCCGTGCCGCCTTCATCATCCCCATCGCCGAATGCACGCCGAGCGCGCGCGCCGGATAGGTGCTGGTCGTGACGACGCCGCGGCCGACGTAGTCGCGCAGGCGCGCGAAGACGCGCGTGCCGTCGGCGCGCTGCACCGGACGGTTGTCGGACCCGCCGCCGATCACGACGGCCGCGCCCGCGAGCTCCGGATAGCGCAGCAACTCCACCGACGCGTAGAAGGCGTCCATGTCGAGATGCGCGATCAGGCGCGATGCGGGCGCGGGCATGGCGTGGGTGGATCCATCGGGGGCAAACCGGAAATCCTAACCGTTCGCACCGAACGGGCGCCTCGTTCACGACGAGCCGGGAGCTCCGGGGTCCGGCGGCTCGAGATCGTTCATCGGTTCGACGGGACTTGCATCGGGCGCGACGAGCGCGTCTGCGCCGCGGGATGCGGGCGCCGGGTCGTTCACGAGGGCCGCGTCGCCCGCGCCGGCTTCCGTGCCGAGCGCATGTTCCGCGCCGAACGCGTCGTCGGCACTGAACGCAGCGAGGACGCGCCGTCGGATCTCCTCCATCGGCCAGATCGGCGCACCCGCCGCGGGGCGCATTCCGCGGCTCCATCCCCAGCGGTCGACGACGTCGAGGACTCCGGGGTTGCGGGAAAGGACGTGGATCGGCACGTCGAAGGACGCGTCGTCGCCGGCGACGAAGCCGACCGGCTGATGATCGCCCAGGACGACGAATATCGAATCGTCGCGCCCATGGGACGCCACCCACGAACCCAGCGTCCGCAGCACGTACTCGATCGAACGCAGATACTGCGTGCGGATGCGCTCGGTATCGCGCCAGACGACCTCCGGCGCATCCCCCTCGTACGTCTGGTCGGTGAATGCCGCACCGTTCCCCACGTCGTGCCAGTCCAGCAGGCGCGGAATCGGCGTCCACGGCGCGTGGCTGGAAATCAGCG
>DATGRE010000190.1:0-17263 GCA_035303885.1 Zeimonas sp.
ATCAACGAGAAGCTCTTCGTCGGGCCCGACCGCTATCCGGAGCTGAACATCTATGCGCGCATCCTGGTCGACGAGGCGCGCCGCCGCGGCATCGGCGTCGAGGTGCTCGACGCCGAGCACGGCTACTTCCGCCTGACGCACGGCGGCCGCTCGATCACGTGTCGCGAGTCGCTCTCGGAGCTGACGTCGTCGATCGCGATGAGCCGCTGCGACGACAAGCGCGTGACGCGCAACGTGCTGACCGGCGCGGGGCTGCGCGTGCCCGACCAGATCGTCGCACCCGACGACGACGAGACGCTGCTCGCGTTCCTGCGCCGGCACGGCAGCGTCGTCGTCAAGCCGGTGCGCGGCGAGCAGGGGCTCGGCGTGCGCGTCGACCTGCGCGATCTCGAGGCGACCCGGCAGGCGATCGCCGCCGCCCGCCGCTTCAGCGAGGAGGTGATCCTCGAGGAGCGCGTCCCGGGCATCGACCTGCGCATCGTCGTCATCGACTACCAGGTCGTCGCCGCCGCCACGCGCCAGCCGCCGCAGATCACCGGCGACGGCCGCAGCACCGTGCAGTCGCTGATCGCGCACCAGAGCCGCCGGCGCGAGGCGGCCACGCACGGCGAGAGCTCGATCCCGATCGACGCCGAGACCGAGCGCTGCGTGCGGCTGGCGGGCAAGCGCATGGACGACGTGCTCGCCGCGGGCGAGACGATCGAGGTGCGCAAGACCGCGAACCTGCACACGGGCGGCACGATCCACGACGTCACCGCCCGATTGAACCCGGCGCTGGCCGACGCGGCGGTCCGCGCGGCGCGCGCGCTGGAGATCCCGGTCGTCGGGCTCGACTTCATGGTGTCGGACGTCGAAGGCGCCGACTACGCGATCATCGAGGCCAACGAGCGCCCGGGGCTGGCCAACCACGAGCCGCAGCCCACCGCCGAGCGCTTCGTCGACCTGCTCTTCCCCCAGACGCGAGTCGAATGAAGTCGCCGACGAAGCGCCCGGGGCGACCCAAGGCGGACGACGCGCCGATCGACCGCGCCTACCTGCTCTCCGTGCTCGCTCGGCTGCTCGCGATTCCGAGCCCGTCGGGCATGACCGACGAGATCGTCGTGCACGTGACGGGCGAGCTCGGCGCGCTCGGTATTCCGTACAGCCTGACGCGACGCGGCGCGATCCGCGCCGACCTGGAGGGCGAGCACCACAGCCCCGACCGCGCGATCGTCGCGCACGTCGACACGCTCGGCGCGACCGTCAAGGCACTCAAGGAGAACGGCAGGCTCGAGCTCGTCCCGATCGGCACCTGGTCGTCGCGCTTCGCCGAAGGCGCGCGCGTCACGGTGCACGCCGACGAGAGTCGGCGCTTTCGCGGAACGATCGTGCCGCTGAAGGCTTCCGGGCACACGTACAACGAGGAGGTCGACACGCAGCCGAGCGCCTGGAGCCAGGTGGAGCTGCGCCTCGACGAGCGCTGCGCGTCGCTCGACGACCTGCTGCAGCTCGGCGTGAACATCGGCGACATCGTCTCGGTGGATTCGCAGCCGGAATTCGCCGAGAACGGCTTCGTCGTGGCGCGCCACCTCGACGACAAGGCCGGCGTCGCGACGCTGCTCGCGGTGGCCAAGGCGGTGCGCGAGTCGGGCGAGCGCCTGCCGGTGGACTGCCACCTGCTGTTCACGATCTCCGAGGAAGTCGGCGTCGGCGCCTCGCACGTGCTGCACGGCGACGTCGCCGAGCTCGTCTCGATCGACAACGGCACGATCGCGCCGGGGCAGAACACGAGCGAGTACGGCGTCACGATCGCGATGCAGGATTCCACCGGGCCCTTCGACTGGCACCTGACGCGCCACCTGCTCGGCTTGTGCCGCGACGGAAACATCGAGCACAGCCGCGACGTGTTCCGCTACTACCGCAGCGATGCCGCGGCGGCACTGGCCGCCGGCAACGACATCCGCACCGCGCTCGTGTGCTTCGCACTGGACGCCTCGCACGGCTACGAGCGCACGCACCTCGATTCGCTGGTCGAGCTCGGCCGGTTGCTGTACGCCTACATCCACAGCCCGCCGCTGTTCCAGCGCGACTCGATGAAGCTCGGACCGCTGGCCGACTTCCCGCAGCCGCCGCCCAGCCCGGATCCTCCGTCGGCCGAGCACGCGGTGACCTCTACGTCCTCAGTCGATATCCGGTCGCCAGCATCCAGCGAACCGTCGCAATGAAGATGGCGAGGAAGGCGAGCGTCATCCCCAGGCTGAGCGCGACGCTCACGTCCGCGGTGCCGTAGAAGCTCCAGCGGAATCCGCTCACCAGGTAGACCACGGGATTCGCCAGCGTGACCGCCTGCCAGAACGGCGGCAGCATGTCGATCGAGTAGAAGGTGCCGCCGAGGAAGGTGAGCGGCGTGACGATCAGCAGCGGAATCAGCTGCAGCTTCTCGAACCCGTCCGCCCAGATGCCGATGGCGAAGCCGAGCAGGCTGAAGGTGACCGACGTGAGCACGAGGAAGAGCAACATCCACGCCGGATGCCGCACCTCGAGCGGCACGAACAGCGACGCGGTGGCGAGGATGATCACCCCGAGCCCGATCGACTTCGTCGCCGCGGCGCCCACGTACCCGAGCACGATCTCCAGATGCGAGACCGGCGCGGACAGCAGCTCGTAGACGGTCCCGGTGAACTTCTGGAAGAAGATCGCGAACGACGCGTTCGAGATGCTCTGCGTGAGCAGCGTGAGCATCACCAGCCCCGGCACGATGAACGCGCCGTAGCTCACGCCGCCGATGTCGGTGATCCGCGAGCCGATCGCCGATCCGAACACGACGAAATACAGCGACGTGGAGACGATCGGCGAGACGACGCTTTGCAGCAGCGTGCGCCGCATCCGCGCCATCTCGAAGCGGTAGATCGCGGCGATCGCGTGGCGGTTCACGACGCACCCCGCACGAGCTGCACGAAGATGTCCTCGAGCGAGCTCTGCTCGGTGCGCAGATCGTGCAGCGCGATCCCCGCCTGGCCCAGCGCCGCGAGCAGCGCGGCGACCCCGGTGTCGCGCCGGCGCGCGTCGTAGGTGTAGACGAGCTCGTCGCCCGCCGGCGAGCGTTCGAGCGCGAACGGCGCGAGCGCCTCCGGCACGCGCGCGATCGGCTCGCGCAGCTGCAGCACGAGCTGCTTCTTGCCGAGCTTTCGCATCAGCTCGTCCTTTTCCTCGACGACGACGAGACGGCCGTGCTGCAGCACGCCGATGCGGTCGGCCATCTCCTCGGCCTCGTCGATGTAATGCGTGGTGAGGATGATCGTCACGCCGCGGTCGCGCATCTCGCGAACGAGCGACCACATCGACTGGCGCAGCTCGACGTCGACGCCGGCGGTGGGTTCGTCGAGGAAGAGCAGCGACGGCTCGTGCGACAGCGCCTTGGCGATCAGCACGCGCCGCTTCATCCCGCCCGACAGCGTCATCATCCGGTTGTGCCGCTTGTCCCACAGCGACAGGTCGCGCAGCACCCGCTCGATGTGCGACGGCGCGGGCGGCTTGCCGAACAGGCCCCGGCTGAACGTCACCGTGTTCCACACCGTCTCGAAGGCGTCGGTGGTCAGCTCCTGCGGCACCAGACCGATGCGCGCGCGCGTCTGCCGGTAATCGGCGACGTGATCGTAGCCGTCGACGCGCACGCGGCCCTCGCTGGCCTCGACGAGGCCGCAGACGATGCCGATGAGGGTGGTCTTGCCCGCGCCGTTCGGCCCGAGCAGCGCGAAGATCTCTCCGCGACGCACCTGCAGCGAGACCGAGTCGAGCGCTCGCAGGCCCGACGGGTAGACCTTCGAGACGCCGTCGATCTCGAGGATCACGCGTCCGGGCCCAGCAACCCCTTGGGCAACGCGAAGGTCATCGACTCGTTGACGCCTTCCAGGTGCCGCACGGCCGAGACGCCGAGGGTTTCGAGCCGGCGCAGCAGATCGACGACGAGCACCTCGGGTGCCGAGGCGCCGGCCGTCACGCCGATGCGCCGCTTGCCCTCGAGCCATGCCGGATCGAGTTCGTCGGCCGAGCCGATCAGCCGCGCCTCGCAACCCATCTTCTGCGCGACCTCGCGCAGCCGGTTGCTGTTCGAGCTCGTGGGCGAGCCGATGACCAGAACGAGATCGCACTGGGGCGCCATCAGCTTCACCGCGTCCTGCCGGTTCTGCGTCGCGTAGCAGATGTCCTGCTTGCGCGGCTCGACGATCGTCGGGAAGCGGCGCTTCAGCGCAGCGACGATCTCGCGGGCGTCGTCGACCGACAGCGTGGTCTGCGTGACGCAGCCGACGCGCTCGGGGTCGGCCACGCGCAGGCGCTCGACGTCTTCGACCGACTCGACGAGGTAGATGCCGTCGTCGGCCTGCCCCATCGTGCCCTCGACCTCGGGATGACCGGCGTGCCCGATCATCACGACCTCGCGGCCCTCGCGCCGCATGCGCGCGACCTCGACGTGCACCTTGGTGACGAGCGGGCAGGTCGCGTCGAAGACGCGCAGCTCGCGCCCATCGGCCTGCCTGCGCACCGCGCGCGAGACGCCGTGCGCGGAGAAGATCAGCACCGCGCCGTCGGGCACCTCGTCGACGTCCTCGACGAAGATCGCGCCCATCTCGCGCAGGCGGCCGACCACGTGATCGTTGTGGACGATCTCGTGGCGCACGTACACCGGAGGCCCGAAACGCTCGAGCGCATGCTCGACGATGCCGATGGCGCGATCGACGCCCGCGCAAAAGCCGCGCGGCTGCGCGAGGATCGCCTGCATCGCAGGCCGGTCGTCGTCGGTCATTCAGAGCACTCCCAGGATGTGGACTTCGAAGCGCAGCGCGTGCCCCGCCAGCGGATGATTGAAGTCGAACAGCGCGTAGCGTTCGTTGAGCTCCTTGAGCACCCCGACGAGACGCGCGCCGTCGGGGCCCGCGATGTCGACGACGTCGCCCGCGCGATAGTCGGCCGCGTCCTCGACGTTGGCGTCGAAGGCCTCGCGCGCGAGCTTCTGCACGAGATCCGGATTGCGCTCGCCGAAGGCCTCCTGCTCGCTCAGCTCGAACGCACGGTGCTCGCCCTCGGCGAGCCCGAGCAGGCATCGCTCGAGCGCTTCGGCCATCTGGCCGACGCCGATCTGAAGGGTGGCAGGCCGATCGCCGAAGGTGCTAATGACGTCGGTGCCGGCGTCGGCGAGACTGATGCGGTAATGCAGCGTCAGGTGCGAGCCGGCCTTCACCACCGGCGCCTGCACGGGTGTGACGGAACTCATCGCTCCATTCTAGAGGAACGCGCGTGGCGATTACCGATTGGCCCGCCGAGCACCGGCCGCGCGAGCGCCTGCTCGCCGGCGGCGCGGCACAGCTCTCCGATGCCGAGCTGCTGGCGGTGCTGCTGCGAAGCGGCCGACGGGGCCGGAGCGCCGTCGAATGCGGCGCCGAGCTGCTCGCGCGCTTCGGCGGGCTGCGCCCGCTGCTGGCGGCCTCGCAGGGTCCGGCGCTCGCCGAGGCCGGGCTGGGTCCGGCCGGCCGCGCGACGCTGCAGGCCGCGCTCGAGCTCGCGCGGCGCAACCTGCGCGCGGCGCTGCGCGAACGCGACGCCCTCGCCTCGCCCGGCACCGTGCGCGCCTTCCTCGCGTCCTGGCTGCGCGATCGTGGCGTGGAGGTCTTCGCCGGCCTGTTCCTCGACAGCCAGAACCGGCTGATCGCCGCCGAGGAGCTCTTCCGCGGCACGCTGACGCAGACCTCCGTCTACCCGCGCGAGGTGCTGCGCCGCGCCCTCGAACTGAACAGCGCCGCGGTGATCGTCGCGCACAACCATCCGTCGGGCGTGGCCGAGCCGAGCGCGGCCGACCGGCTGCTGACGGCATCGCTGAAGTCCGCGCTCGGCCAGCTCGACATCCCGATGCTCGACCACCTGATCGTCGGGGCCGACCGCTGCTTCTCGTTCGCCGAGGCGGGGATTCTGTGAGGCCGGGTGCCGTGAAGGTCATCCCACCGTGACCGCCTCTCCGCGCGCCCGCCTCGTCGGATTGCGCCGGGACGCCTGCAAGGCCGCCCGCACCAATGGTCCCGAGAAACGGGAGCTTTTGCCCGAGTTGGATGCAGCGCGTGGCAAATGTCCCGAAAGCCGGGAGTACGTCGCCATGAAGAGCACGCGCAAGGCAAATGTCCGGACGAACGGGACTTCTCGGCAAGGAGCCGCCGCCGACACGTTCTGCGCGTCGGCACTCGACATGCAGGGCTCGGGGAATGCGGACCTCAGGGGTCCCGGCCCCGCCCGTCCCGCGCCGCCAATCAGCCAAAGCAACCGGCTCCGGCGCACGCCACGCACGCGGCCGATTCGACCCGCCCCGACGAGACCCGACGCAGCACCCCTCGCCCCGGGCCCCCTCCGACCCCTCCGACCCCTCCGTCCCTGCTATACTGTTCGGCTTTGCTGCGTTCAACCCGGACACCCCGCCATGTCCCGAGTCTGTCAAGTCACCGGTAAGGGGCCGATGGTCGGCCACAACGTCTCGCACGCGAACCGAAGGACGAAGCGCCGCTTCCTGCCGAATCTGCAGAGCCGTCGTTTCTGGGTCGAAAGCGAGAACCGCTGGATTCGCCTGCGCGTGAGCAGCGCCGCCCTGCGGCTCATCGACAAGAAGGGCATCGACGCGGTGCTGGCCGACCTGCGCGCGCGCGGCGAGGCCTGACGACGCCGCTCGCCGGCACGACATTCCGAATCGGAGGATCGCCCGATGCGCGAGAAGATCAAGCTCGAATCGACGGCCGGGACCGGCCATTTCTACACGACGACGAAGAACAAGCGGAACATGCCCGAGAAGATGGAGATCAAGAAATTCGATCCCGTCGTCCGCAAGCACGTCGTGTACAAGGAAACGAAGATCAAGTAGCGGTCGCAACCGCTTCGGGTCGGGACTCCCGCCCCGCACGAACGGCGCCCGGCGCCGACCGAAACGCGGCGCCCTCGGGCGCCGTTTCTTTTTTGCGCCCGAAGGCGCCGTTCTTGCGCCCGACGGCGCCCTTCTCCGCTCCCCGCCCTCGTCGCCGCGCCTACGCGCGACTCGCGTGCTCGCGCAGGTCGTCGATCGGCCGGGCGCCGAAATCATCGCGGCCCAGGTAGGCGACGATGCGCGCCGCCGCCTCCTCGGGCGCCATCAGGCCGCCCTCGGCCTTGAGCCTGCGGAAACGATCGATCGACGGGAAGTCGGCCGCGCGAATCGTCGACTGCATCTGCGTGTCGAGCACGCCGGGCGCGAGCGAGCAGGCACGCGCCGGATTCGGTCGCCGCGCCTGCTCGTCGACGATGCAGCGCGTGAACATGTCCACGCCGGCCTTCGCGGCGCAATACGCCGCCCAGCCGGCGATCGGGTGCCGCGCCGCGCCCGACGAGACGTTCAGGATGCGCCGCTCGCCCGCGACGTCGGCGGTGGCTTCGAGGAACGCGGCCGTCAGACGCATCAGCGACGCGAGGTTCACCTGCAGCGACGCGACCAGCGAAGCGGTCCGCAGCGCCTCGATCGGCCCGATCGGCTCGACGACGCCCGCGTTGTTCACCAGCACGAAGCGCCGCGCATCGCGGTGTGCGGACAGCGTCCGCGCCAGCTCCGCGGCGAGCGTCTCCGTCGCGGCGGCGTCGGCGAGATCGTGCCGACGGTACTCGAGCGCAGCGCCCATCGTGCGGGCACGCTCGACGAGCGGATCGTTCGCCGAGCGCGCAACGCACACGAGCAGCCGGTTCGGCGCGAGCAGTCGTTCGGCGATCGCACCGCCCAGGCCGCGCGAGGCGCCGGTGACGATCGCGATCTCCTGCACCGCCGCGTTCATCGCCGCACCTCAGAAACCGTGCTCGGCGGCGGGAAACGTGCGCGACTTCACCGCATCGCGGTAGCGCTCGATCGCCTCGCGCACGCTGGCCGCGCCGCTCATGAAATTGCGCACGAAGCGCGGCTTGCGCCCCGGATAGACGTCGAGCATGTCGTGCAGCACGAGCACCTGGCCCGAGCAGCCGGCACCGGCGCCGATGCCGATCGTCGGGATCGACAATTGTCGCGTCAGCGTCTCGGCGAGCGCGGCCGGGACCATCTCGAGGACGAGCATCGTCGCTCCCGCGCGCTCGAGCGCCTGCGCATCGGCGACGAGCCGCTCGGCCGCCTGCGCGTCACGCCCCTGCACGCGGTAGCCGCCGAGCACGTGCACCGACTGCGGCGTGAGGCCCAGGTGCGCGCACACCGGGATGCCGGCGCGCGCGAGCATCTCGACCGTGGGCGCGAGCCAGGCGCCGCCCTCGAGCTTGACCATCCGCGCGCCGGCCTGCATCAGCCGCACCGCGCTGTGCAGTGCCGATTCCGGCGCGCCGTGATAGGTGCCGAAAGGCAGGTCGGCGACGAGCCATGCATGACGCGCGCCGCGCGCGACGCAACGCACGTGGTAGGCGACGTCGTCGAGCGTGACCGGCAGCGTCGACGAGTGTCCCTGCACGACCATGCCGAGCGAGTCGCCGACGAGCAGGCAATCGATGCCGACCGAATCGAGCAGCGCCGCGAAGCTGGCGTCGTAGCAGGTGAGCATCGTGATCGGCTCGCCGCGCTCGCGCATCGCGGCGAGCTGCGGCTGCGTGACGGGCTTGCGCTGCCCGTCGGACGGCGCCGCGGGGGATTCGTGTGCACTCATGAGCCGTTCCCCACCGGCGCGTACGAACGCAGCCGCAGCGAGAGGTCGCACAGCGCGCGGATGCCGCTCGCCTCGGCGCGCTGGCACCACTGCTGCAGGTGGGCCACCAGCTGCTCGCGACTGAGGTTCGAACGCTCCCAGACGGCCGCCAGCTCGCGTCGCATCTCGACGAGCTTGCGCAGCCGTTCACTCGCGGCGAGGACCTCGTCGACGCGGGCGCGCTGCTGTTCGGTCCAGCGAGCCGCGTCCACGTGCAGCCAGCGCCGCGCCGAAGCGATCAGCCGCCCTTCCGGGCGATTCAGCGCACGCAGGCGTCGCGCCTCCTCGGTGCACGCGCGCTTGAGCGAACGTGCGTAGTGCGCCATGACGTCGTACCGGTGTGCGATTACCGCGTGCAACGTATCGGGATCGACGCTGCGCGCGACGCTCAGGCGCGGCCGCGGCGCGACCCGGCGCACGCGCGCCAGCCCGAGGGTCGACAGCAGCCGGATGTAGAGCCAGCCGATGTCGATCTCGTACCACTTCACCGACAGGCGCGCCGAGCTGGCGAAGGTATGGTGATTGTTGTGCAGCTCCTCGCCGCCGATCAGGATGCCCCACGGCAGCAGATTCGTGCTCGCGTCGGGGGAGTCGAAATTGCGGTATCCGTGCGCGTGGCCGACGCCGTTCACCACGCCGGCGGCGAGCACCGGAATCCACAGCATCTGCACGCCGAACACCGTGATCCCGATGGCGCCGAACAGCGCGACGTCGATCGCGAGCGTGAGCAGCACGCCGAGATTGCGGTAGCGGGCATACAGGCGGCGCTCGATCCAGTCGTCGGGCGCGCCCTGGCCGTACTTGCGCACGGTTTCGGCGTTGGCCGCCTCTGCACGGTAGAGCTCGGTGCCGCGCAGCAGCACCGTGCGCAGCCCGCGCTGCACGGGGCTGTGCGGATCGTCGGGCCCCTCGCAGCGGGCGTGGTGCTTGCGGTGCACCGCCGCCCATTCGCGGGTGACCATGCCCGTGTTGAGCCACAGCCAGAAACGGAACGCGTGCGCGGCGATCGGATGCAGGTCGAGCGCCCGGTGCGCCTGGCAGCGGTGCAGGTAGATCGTGACGGCGATGATCGTCAGGTGGGTGGTGGCAAGCGTGTACGCGACGATCTGCCACCCGGAAGCGTCGAGAAGGCCTGCATCGAGAAACTGCAACACTACGTCGAGCAGCGCGTGCGCGTCGAATCCGTTCACGTCGAAACCCTGGATGACCTGCGATCGATTCTAACCTTCACGTGCCACGCTTCCAGCGCACCGCGAAGAACCCGTCGCAATCGTCGCGATGCGGCAGCAGGCGCAACGTGCCGTCGGCGGTGGCCTCCTCGTGCAAGCACGCGCCCTGCCCGGCAAGAACCGGCCGCGGGTCGCAGCGCGCGAAATCCGGATGCCGCGCCTCGAAGGCGTCGCGCTGCTCGTCGTTCTCGGCGGCGAGCAGACTGCAGGTCGAATAGACGAGGTGCCCGCCCGGGCGCACGAGCGCCGCCGCCGCGTCGAGCAGCGCGCGCTGACGGGCGACGAATCCGTCCAGCTCGAAGTCGTGCAGGCGCCACTTCAGGTCGGGCGCGCGGCGCAGCGTCCCCGTTCCCGTGCACGGCGCATCGACGAGCACCGCATCGGCGCGCGCATGCAGCCGTGCGAGGCGCGCATCGCGCTCGTCGGAGAGGACGATCGGGTGGACGTTGTCGGCGCCGCTACGCGCCAGCCGCTGCCGCATCCGCTGCAGCCGCCGAGCGGAGACGTCGCAGGCATAGAGGTGCCCGGTCGAGCGCATCGCGGCGGCGAGCGCGAGCGTCTTGCCGCCGGCGCCGGCGCACAGATCGACCACGGTCTGGCCGCGCCGCGGCGCGACGAGCATCGCCAGCAGCTGGCTGCCGACGTCCTGCACCTCGAAGCGCCCCTCGACGTAGCCCTTCGTGCGCTCCAGCGACGGCTTGCCGCTCGCGCGCAGCGCCCACGGCGAATGCGGCAACTCGCGCGTCTCGATGCCCGCTTCGTCGAGCTCGGCGCGCACCGCCGCACGGTCGGCCTTCAGCACGTTCGCGCGCAGATCGAGGGGCGCGGGCTCGAGGAGCGCCGCGGCCAGCGCACGCGCCTCGGCTTCGCCGAACTGCTCGAGCAGCGCGCGCGCGAGCCAGTCGGGCAGGCTGTGACGCACGGCGAACGGCAGGCCGTCGGGAATCGCGATCCGACCCGCGCGGAGCGAGTCGGACGCCTCGAGCAGCGCTTGCAGGTGCGCTTCGCGCAGCACCGCGGGCTCCGGCACGGGGAACGCCGGCTCCTCGGAGGCCGGCTCCTCGGACGCGACGAGCCGTTCGTACAGGCGGCGCTGGCGCAGCACGTCGAACACCGATTCGGCGATCCGGGTGCGGTCGCGACGGCCGAGCCCCGGATGCGCCCGGAAGAATGCGCGCAGCGCCACGTCGGCCGCACGCTCGCCCCGCATCGCCTCCGCGAGCGCCTGCCGGCGCATCGCGCCGAAGCGCATCAGCCGCCCCAGAGGCAGCGCGTCTCGCCGGGGCGCGGCTCCTGCAGCAAGACGCGCTCGCCATCGATCGAAAGCCGCCCCTCGACGAACCAGCGCACCGCCATCGGATACAGCCGATGCTCGAGCGCGAGCACGCGTGCGGCCAGCGTGGACTCGTCGTCGTCCGGGCGCACCGCGAGCGCGGCCTGCGCGACGATCGGCCCCAGGTCGAGCTCGCGCCCGACGAAGTGGACGGTGGCGCCGTGCACGGCGACGCCCGATTCGAGCGCGCGCCGGTGCGTGGACAGGCCCGGAAACGCGGGCAGCAGCGACGGATGGATGTTCAGGATGCGCCGCGCATAGCGGTCGACGAAGGCGTCTCCGAGGATGCGCATGAAGCCGGCGAGCACGACGACGTCGGGGGCGTGCCGGTCGATCGCCTCGGCGAGCGCCGTCTCGAACGCCGTGCGCGACGCGAAGGCGCGATGGTCGACGATCGCGGTCTGGAGCCCGTGCTCGCGCGCGCGCGCCAGGCCCGCCGCCTCGGGACGGTCGGCGATCACGCAGGCGATGCGCGCCGGCCATCGCTCGTCGCGCAGCGCCTGCGCGATGGCGACCATGTTCGAGCCGCGCCCGGAGATCAGCACGACGATCGTCTTCATCGGCCAAGCTTATCATCGAGGGAACCGAACGCCGCCGGCCTTATAATTCAAGGTTTTGCCGCGCCGCGCGTTCGCCCGCACCGCTCCTTCCGATGGAAATCTTCCGCCGCCAGCCGCCGCCCGCAAGGCGCCGCCCGTGCGCGCTCACCATCGGCAACTTCGACGGCATGCACGTCGGGCACCGGGCGGTGATGGCCACGCTGCGCCGCAACGCGCACGAGCGGGGGCTGCCGCTATGCGTGCTCACGTTCGAGCCGCATCCGCGGGAATACTTCGCCGCGCTCGCGGCCGCCGCGGGCAGGCCCGACGCGAGCGCGCCCAGTCGCATCAGCACGCTGCGCGACAAGGTCGCCGCGCTCGCCGAATGCGGCGTCGACCGCGTCTGCATCGCACGCTTCGACGCATCGCTCGCATCGCTCGCGCCGGAGCGCTTCGTCGACGAGATCCTCGTGCGCGATCTGTGCACGCGCTACCTGCTGATCGGCGACGACTTCCGCTTCGGTGCGCGCCGCGCCGGCGACTTCGCCCTGCTGCGGCGCATGGCCCCCGCCGCCGGATTCGAGCTCGAGCGGCTGGAGACCGTCGAGCGCGGCGGCGCCCGCGTCTCCAGCTCGGCGGTGCGCGCCGCGCTCGCCGCGAGCGACTTCGCTCGCGCCGCCGCACTGCTCGGCCGCCCCTACTCGATCTGTGGGCGCGTGCTGCACGGACGCAAGCTCGGCCGCACGCTGGGCTTTCCGACGCTGAACGTGCGCATCCCCTTCGAGCGTCCGGCGGTCGCCGGCGTGTTCGTCGTGCGCGCGCACGGCCTGCGCGACACGCCCGTCGAGGGCGTCGCGAGCCTCGGCACGCGGCCGGCGGTCGAGCGCGACGGCCGGCTGCTGCTCGAAGTGCACCTGTTCGATTTCAACGAGCCCGCGTACGGCCGGCTCGTGAGCGTCGAATTCGTCGCGAAGCTGCGCGACGAGCGCGATTTCGGCTCGCTCGACGAGCTGCGCGCGCAGATCGACCGCGATGCGCGCGACGCGCGCGCGCATTTCGCCGCCGCGCGTGCGGCGGCGGCCGCGCCCGCCAACCCGAACCCCGACGGCGAAGGCCTCGACGCCGCCCGCTGATCCCCGGAGAACCCATGGCCGAAGGAAAACCCGCTGCGCGCCGCGAAAAAGGGTGGCGAGACACGCTGAACATGCCGGAGACCCCGTTCCCGATGCGCGGCGACCTGGCCCGGCGCGAGCCGGACTGGACCCGGCAATGGCAGGAACGCAACGTCTACGAGCGCATCCGTGCCGCCTCGAAGGGACGGCCGGTCTGGGTGCTGCACGACGGTCCGCCCTACGCCAACGGCGACATCCACCTCGGCCACGCGGTCAACAAGATCCTGAAGGACGTCATCGTCAAGAGCCGCAACATGGCCGGCTACGACGCGCGCTACGTGCCGGGCTGGGACTGCCACGGCATGCCGATCGAGATCCAGATCGAGAAGCGCTACGGAAAGCACCTGCCTCCCGAAGAGGTGCAGGCGAAGTCGCGCGCGTACGCCACCGAGCAGATCGCCCGCCAGAAGCGCGACTTCATCCGGTTGGGCGTGCTCGGCGACTGGAACGACCCGTACCTGACGATGAACCCGCGCAACGAGGCCGACGAGCTGCGCGCGCTGGGGCGCATTCTCGAGAAGGGCTATCTCTACCGCGGGCTCAAGCCGGTGAACTGGTGCTTCGACTGCAGCTCGGCGCTTGCCGAGGCCGAGGTCGAATACCGCGATCGAACCGACCCGGCGATCGACGTCGGCTTCCCCTTCGCCCAGCCCGCCGAGCTCGCGCGCGCCTTCGGGCTGGAGGCGCTGCCGGTCGGGCGCGGCTACGCGGTGATCTGGACCACCACGCCGTGGACCATTCCCGCGAACCAGGCGCTGAACGTGCACCCCGATTTCGACTATGCGCTGGTGCGCGTCGAATGGCAGGGCGCACCCGCGCTGCTCATGCTCGCCGCCGAGCGCGTCGAGCCGTGCCTGAAGGCGTGGAAGCTCGAAGGCGAGGTGATCGCCACCTGCAAGGGGCGCGCGCTCGACCGCATCGCGTTCCGCCACCCGATCTTCGAGCGCCTCTCGCCGGTGTATCTCGGCGACTATGTCACGCTCGAGACCGGCACCGGCATCGTGCACTCGGCGCCCGCCTACGGCGTCGAGGACTTCGTCTCGTGCAAGGCGCACGGCATGCGCGACGACGAGATCCTGCAGCCGGTGCAGGGCGACGGCGTCTACGTTTCCTCGCTGCCGCACTGGGGCGGGATGTCGATCTGGGACGCGAACCCGCGCATCGTCGAGCACCTGCGCGAGAGCGGCACCCTGTTCGACGCCTGGGACTACACGCACAGCTACATGCACTGCTGGCGGCACAAGACTCCGGTCATCTACCGCGCGTCGAGCCAGTGGTTCGCGGGAATGGACGTGCGCCCGAAGGGCGGCGGACCGACGCTGCGCGAGACGGCGCTCGCCGGCGTCGAGGCCACGCGCTTCTACCCCGCCTGGGGCAAGGCGCGGCTGCACGCGATGATCGCCACGCGCCCCGACTGGACGCTGTCGCGCCAGCGGCAATGGGGCGTGCCGATGGCCTTCTTCCTGCACAAGGAGACGGGCGAGCTGCATCCGCGCACCCTCGATCTGCTCGAGGCGGTCGCGCAGCGCATCGAGCGCGAAGGCATCGAGGCGTGGCAACGGCTCGATCCGCGGGAGCTGCTCGGCGACGACGCCGACCACTACGTGAAGAGCCGCGACACGCTCGACGTCTGGTTCGACTCGGGCACGACGCACGAGACGGTGCTGCGCGGCTCGCACCGCGAGAAATCGCATTTCCCTGCCGACATGTACCTGGAGGGCAGCGACCAGCATCGCGGGTGGTTCCACTCGTCGCTGCTCACCTCGTCGATGCTGAACGGCGTGCCGCCCTACCGGGCGCTGCTCACGCACGGCTTCACCGTCGACGGCCAGGGCCGCAAGATGAGCAAGTCGCTCGGCAACGGCATCGAGCCGCAGGAGGTCGCCGGGACGCTCGGCGCCGAGATCCTGCGGCTATGGGTCGCGAGCACCGACTACTCGGGCGAGATGTCGCTGTCGAAGGAGATCCTCGCGCGCGTCGTCGAGGCGTACCGGCGCATCCGCAACACGCTGCGATTCCTGCTCGCCAACGTCGCCGATTTCGATCCGGCGCGCGACGCGATCCCCGCCGACGAAATGCTCGAGATCGACCGCTACGCGATCGCGATGACCGCCGCCTGGCAGCGATCGATCGAGGCCGACTACGAGCGCTTCGAGTTCCATCCGGCGGTCGCGCGCGTGCACACCTTCTGCTCGGAGGATCTCGGCGCGTTCTACCTCGACGTGCTGAAGGACCGCCTGTACACGACCGCTGCCGGTTCGCTCGCGCGACGCTCGGCCCAGACTGCGCTGCACCACGTCACGAACGCACTGTTGCGGATCATCGCGCCGGTGCTCTCGTTCACCGCCGAAGAGGCGTGGCCGCTGTTCGCCCCGCAGCTGTACCGCGACGGCGGCGAGACGATCTTCACGCAGACCTGGCATCGCTTCGAGGGCGCCGAAGCGTGGGCCGATCCGGACGACGAGCGGACCGCCGCACTGGTGGCGAAATGGACGCGCATCCGCACGGTGCGCGCCGAGGTGATGAAGGAGCTCGAGACGCTGCGCACCGAAGGCGGCATCGGATCCTCGCTGCAGGCCGAGGTCGAGGTGCGTGCGGCCGGCGAGACCTACGAGGCGCTCGCGTCGCTCGGCGACGACCTGCGCTTCGTTTGGATCACCTCCGCCGCCCGCGTCGTGCGCGTCGCCGACGCCGGTGACGAAGCCGTCGAAGTGCGCGCAAGCGACGCGACGAAATGCGAGCGCTGCTGGCACTGGCGCGACGACGTCGGCGCCGACCCCGCGCACCCTGCGATCTGCGGGCGCTGCGTGTCGAATCTGTACGGCGACGGCGAGCCGCGCCGCTTCGCCTGACGGCGCCCGGTCGGGAGCCTGTACCGGCGCAGCCGAGCGGCCGGCTGCGACCTGCGCAGGGAAGTTCTCGCGGCGCCCGCGCGTTGCCACGCGCGGCCCGGCCACGGGAGGCCCGCCGACGCTGGTACCCTCGCCCCCGGTGCAACGATACGGAGGCGACGATGGCGCGAAGCCGCAACGCGGCGATCGGGCGATGGCTCTGGATCGCCGCGGCCGTCATCGCGCTCGACCAGGCGACGAAATACGCGATCGAGCACGCGTTCGCCCGTGGCGAGCGCGTCGCGGTCGTGCCCGGATTCTTCGACCTCACGCTCGTCTACAACCGCGGCGCGGCGTTCAGCTTCCTCGCGCAGGCCGACGGCTGGCAACGGTGGTTCTTCATCGGCGTCGGCGCGACCGCCACGGTGTTCATCGTCTGGCTGCTGACGCGGCACGCCTCGCAGCGCCTGTTCGCGTTCTCGCTCGCGCTGATCCTGGGCGGCGCGATCGGCAACGTCGTCGACCGCGTCTTCCGCGGGCACGTCGTCGACTTCGTGCTGCTGTACTGGCAGCGCTTCCACTGGCCCGCGTTCAACGTCGCCGACAGCGCGATCACGGTCGGAGCCGTGCTGCTCGTCGTCGACGAGCTGCGCCGCGTGCGGCGCAGCCGATGAAGGAGAGAGATGCTCGACGTGCTCAATGACCTCGAATGGCTGAACAACTCGGCGACCGCCTGGATCGTCGCGCTCGCCGGCGCGCTCGTCGGCTTCCTGATCGCGCGCACCGTGCTGGTGGCGGTGCGCTCGCACCTGCGCCGCATCGACGAACGACTGCCGGAGCCCGCCGTGCGCGCCGCGCGGCCGCTGCGCGTGATCGTCGACGCCACGCGCAACTGGATCCTGGCGCTGCTCGCGATCGTGTTCGCGATGCGTTTCCTCGACGTCTCCGAACGGACCGAGGCGCTGCTGAGCAACCTCGGCTTCGCCCTCGTCGGCCTGCAGATCGCGCTGTGGGTCAATGCGCTCATCGAGCTGTGGCTGACGCGGCCGCGCACGGCCGACGGCGAGCCGCGCGGCAACCCGGTGATCATCGGCGTGCTGCGCTGGTCGGCGCAGCTCGTCGTCTGGACGACGCTGCTGATGGCGATGCTCGCCAATGCGGGCGTCGACATCACCGCCTTCGTGGCCAGCCTGGGCATCGGCGGCGTCGCGGTCGCGCTCGCGTTGCAGAGCCTGCTCGGCGACCTCTTCTCGTCGATCAGCATCGGGCTCGACAAGCCCTTCGAGGTGGGCGAGTTCATCGCGTTCGGCGACAACCTGGGCACGGTCCGGCACGTCGGCATCAAGAGCACGCGCATCGACTCGCTGCGCGGCGAGCAGCTCGTCATCTCGAACTCGAAGCTGCTCCAGCACCTCGTGCACAACTACAGCCGGATGCCGCATCGGCGCGTCGTCTTCGGCTTC
>DATGRE010000191.1:0-45821 GCA_035303885.1 Zeimonas sp.
CGATCAACGCTGCCGACGTCGGCGTCACCGCCTCGCTCGTCGCCGACGGCAGCGGCCAGCGCCTGATGCTGCGCAGCACCGACGTCGGCGCCGCGCAGACTTTCTCCGTCACCGCGACGAACGCCGGGGACGACCCGACGAGCACGCTGTCCGCGCTGTCGTACGACCCCGGCGAGGCCGGCGGAACGATGCAGCGCACCCAGGCCGCCGCCGACGCCGTGGTGAAGATCGACGGCCTCGAGATCGTCGCCACCGGCAACCGTCTCGAAGGCGTGATCGAGAACGTCACGCTCGAACTGAAGCGCCCGACCACCGCGCCGGTCGACGTCGGTGTCGCCAGCGACGCCAAGGCCCTGCGCGGCTCGATCGACGCGTTCGTGAAGGCCTACAACGATCTGAACAAGCTGATCGCCGACCAGACGCGCTACGACCCGGAGACCAAGTCGGCCGGACCGCTCCAGGGCAACCAGAGCGCCGTACGCGTACAGCAGCAGATGCGCGAATTGCTGCGCACGACGATCGGCGACGGCTCGTTCCACAGCCTGAACGCGATCGGCCTCGAGCTGCAGCGCGACGGCTCGCTGTCGGTCAACGAATCGAAGATGACGAAGGCGCTCGCCGCGCCGGACAAGCTGCAGGCCTTCTTCGCCGCGGTGAGCGAGACGCCCGAACAGGAAGGCTTCGCGCACCGACTGGCCGAGCGCATCGGCAACTTCCTCGACTCCGACGGCACGCTCCCCGCCGTCACCGACTCGCTGAAGGCTCGCCAGCGTCAAACCGAACGGCAGCAGGAGCGCCTCGAAGCGCGCCTGGACGAGATCCAGAAACGGCTGATGCGCCAGTACACGGCGCTCGATGCGAACCTGTCGCGCATCACCGGCTCGTTCGCCGGCATCGAGGGGCTGCTGCGCAACATGAACAACCCGCAGAAGTGAGGGCCTGCGAAGCGGGCGAGTCCGCAGCATGAGCACCCATCGCCGTTTCCGGCCCCTCGACGCATCAAGACGGGCGACGAACGGCCGATAACCGGTACATCGGTCATCGCAAGGACGCCGCTCCATGTTCGCCTCGCCCCGCAGCCCCGCTTCCGCCGTCGCTTCCTCGGCCTTCACCTCCTCCTACCGCAACCTCGAGCTGGAGACCTCCGTGGCGCAGGCCGATCCGCACCGGCTCATCGAGATGCTCTTCGACGGCGCGGCCGCCGCGATCGCGCAGGCGCGCACCGCACTGCACGAGGGCCGTACGGCGGCCAAGGGCGAAGCGACCGGGCGCGCGATCCGCATTCTCGACGAGGGCCTCAAGACCTCGCTCGATCCTCGCGGCGGTGAGCTGGCGGCGAACCTGAAAGCACTCTACGAATACATGACGCACCGGCTGCTCGCCGCCAATCTGTCGAACGACGACGCCAAATACGCCGAGGTGAGCGGCATGCTCGACCAGTTGCGCGACGCGTGGAAGCGCATCGCGGGCGAGGTGCGCGGCAAGACGCGGGCATCGGCCCCGGTGCGCTCCGGCGAGCTGGCGCCGGCATGACCCGTGCGGATCGGCGCCCGCTCCACCGCGCAGGCACGCTTCGCGCGCGGCGCCGGATGCGCAGAGGCGTTGCCCGGCTTCCCGTCCATTCCGCGGGCGTCCGCATGCCGCTGATCGACCGCTACCGGGAGATCGAGGGCGTCGCCTGCGAGATGCTCGAGGCGGGCCGCGCCGGCGACTGGTCGCGCGTGGGCGACCTCGGCAATGCGATCCGTTCGCTCGCCGATGGCGTCGCGCGCGCGGGCGGCCCGGAAACGCTCGATCCCGAGCAGCGGCGCGAGCGGCTGCGCATCCTGAAGCGCCTCGTCGTCGTCGACGGCGAGCTTCGCCGGCTGTCCGATCCCGCGAACGCCCGGCTCGATTCGATGTTCGGTCCGGCGCCGGGCGGCGGCGGTGCCCCCCGCTCGGCTTGACACCGCCTTCCCGAGGGGAAATCATCCGGCGCTCGACCCACGCAACATGTCGAACGCCGCTGCCTCCCCGATCGGCCCGGACGCACCCGACGCACTGAGCCCCGAATTCCGTATCGAGGGCGAGTTCGCGGTGCGCGCGGTGCTGCGCGAGCTGATGGCGCGACGCTCGCTCGTCACGCTCTATCCGGAAGGACGGGTCGACGACGCGCTCGTCACGCGCATCGTGCACGTGGCGCCCGACGGCGTCGAGCTCGACGCTTCGGGGCAGCCGGGCGCCGCCGAAGCGCTGCGGCGCGCGGACTTCGCGATCGGCGTCGCCTATCCGCAGAACGTGAAGACGCAGTTCCGGATCGAGCGGCTGCATCTGTCCGACGAGCCCGTCCGGCCCGCGAACATCGAAGCACCGGCCCCCGCGGTGGTGACGACGCTGCAGGCGCCGGTGCCCACCGAGCTCTATCGGCTGCAGCGCCGCGAGTCCTTTCGCGTACGTCCGCCCGAAGAGGACGAAGCGCACTGCGTGCAGCGGGTCGGCATCGGCCGGGAGCTTCGCCATCCGCTGATCGACCTCAGCGCCGGCGGCCTGTCGATCCGGATGACGCTCGACGAGACGCCGCCCGCCCCGGGCCGCATCTGGCGGCAGAGCCGCATCGAGACGGCAGGCGGGCTCGTCATTCCCTGCGAGCTCGTCGTGCGCGGCGTCTACGAGGATCCGTCGCTGGAAGGCGCGCGGCGCGTCGCCTTCGCGTTCCACGCGATGCCGAGCGACGTGCTGCGGCGCGTGCAGATGTACGTGATCGACATCGAAAAGCGGCTGCGGCGGCAGGACCGGGGCAGCGGAAGCTGAAGCGCAGGAGGACCTGGTCGGTCCCCGGCGAGCCGCTCGCAAACCGAGCGTTTTTCATCGTGGAATGCATTCCACGGCCGACAACGCTCGCTTTGCGAGCGTCCGGCCGCCGCGCTTCACGGCGTACGGGCGGCAGGGTGCGCCGGAACCTGGGCTTTCCGCGCCTACACCGGCATGTTCATGATGTCCGTATACGCCGCCACCAGCCGGTTGCGCACCGTCAGCGCCGCCTGGAACGCCACCTGCGACTGCTGCATCGCCATCATCGTGCGCTCGAGGCTCACGCCTTCGTCGCCCATCAGGAAGCGTCTCTGCAGCGTGACGCTCTCCTCCTGCAGCCGGCTCACGCCCTGCAACGCGTTGTTCAGCGCGCCGGAGAACGAATCCTTGCCCTGCGCGGCGGAAGCGGCGCCGGGCTGCGCGCCGGCACCGACGGTGCCCGCCGGGCCGAGCGCCCCGCCCGCGCCCTGGGCGGCGGTGCCCGGCCAGCTCTGGAATGCGGGGAAACGTACGTCCATCGTCGTCGAACTCCTCGGCAGCGATGCGCGCATCTTGACCCCGATCGGGCCGCACCCGAACGCGAAATAACGGCATCCCCACCCGCTATTTGCGGCTTGAGTCCGCAGGCCCTCGCCCGATACTGCGCCGCATGGATGCCGCCGCCGCTCGAACCCTGCCCGCCGCACCCGTGACGCCCTTTGCCGGCTTCGCCGCGTTGCCGCCGAAGCGCAAGTGGATGGCCGCGGGCGGCGTCGCCGCGCTGATCGCGATCCTCGCCGTCGCCATCCTGTGGACGCGCGAGCCCGAATGGCGCGTGCTGTTCGCCAACACCAGCGACCGCGACGGCGGCGCGATCATCGCGGCGCTGTCGCAGATGAACGTGCCCTACCGCTTCGCGCCCGGCGGTGCCGCGATCCTCGTTCCCGAGGAGCGCGTGCACGACGTGCGCCTGAAGCTCGCGTCGCAGGGGCTGCCGCGTGGCGGCACCGTCGGCTTCGAGCTGCTCGAGAACCAGAAATTCGGCGTCACGCAGTTCCAGGAGCGGCTCAATTTCCAGCGCGGCCTCGAAGGCGAGCTCGCGCGCTCGATCCAGTCGATCGCCGCGGTGCAGGCGGCGCGCGTGCATCTGGCGCTGCCCACGCAGAATGGCTTCCTGCGCGAGCAGCAGAAGCCCTCCGCGTCGGTGCTGCTGTCGCTGCATCCGGGCCGGCAGATCGATCGCGCGCAGGTCGCCGGCATCGTGCATCTCGTCGCCTCCTCGGTGCCCAACCTGTCGCCGAAGCAGGTCAGCGTGGTCGACCACACCGGTGCGCTGCTGTCGTCCGAATCCGACGCCGCGCCGAACGGCCTCGATGCGACGCAGCTGAACTACGTGCGCAACATCGAGGCGACGCTGAACCGGCGCGTGCTCGACATCGTCGAGCCGATCGTCGGCGCCGGGAACGTGCGCGCGCAGGTCACGGTCGACGTCGACTTCACCCAGAGCGAGTCGACCGCCGAGCAGTACCGCCCGAACCAGGGCGCGGAGCCGGCGGCGGTGCGCAGCCAGCAGCGCATCGAGGCGCCGGCGGGCGACGCGGCGCTCGCGCAGGGCGTTCCCGGCGCCCTGTCGAACCAGCCGCCACAGGCGACGACGGCGCCGGTGAACGGTGCCGCGCAGGTCACGCGCGCGGCCGGTGCGGCGACGGGCGCCGACGCCGCAGGCGCCGAAGGCGGCACCGCGTCGAACATGCGTCGCGAATCGGTGACCAACTACGAAGTCGACAAGACCGTTCGCGTCACGCGCAACGCCACCGGCACGATCCAGCGCCTGAGCGCGGCCGTCGTCGTCGACCACCGTCGTTCGATCGACGAGAACGGCAAGGTGATCCGCACGCCGCTCAGCGCCGACGAGCTGCGCAACGTGCAATCCCTGGTGCGCGAGGCGATCGGCTTCAATGCCGAGCGCGGCGACTCGATCAACGTGGTGAACGCGCCGTTCACCGAGATCGAGGCGCCGCAGGAAGTCGAGCTGCCGCTGTGGCGCCAGCCCGAGAACCTCGCGCTGGCGCGCGACCTGGGCAAGCAGCTCGGCCTCGTCGCACTCGCCCTGATCGTGATCTTCGCCCTGATCCGCCCGGCGCTGAAGGCGGCGGCGCGGCCGCCGCGCGCCTCCACGCTCACCGAGCAGGTCGACGATCCGCTGCAGCTGCCCGAGCCCGAGCCGACGCCGAAGGCGCTGCCGAACGCGCGCGTGCGCCACGACGAGATCCTGCAGACGGCGCGCGAGAACCCGGCGACCGTGGCCAACATCGTGCGCAGCTGGGTCTCGGCCGAATGACGGCCACGGAGGAGTCTTGGGCGCGATGAACGAACAGGGGCTCGTCGACAGCGCGATCCTGCTGCTGGCGCTCGGCGAGGACGCCGCGGCGGAGGTGTTCCGTCACCTGACGCCGAAGGAGGTGCAGCGGCTCGGCGAGACGATGTCGCGCACGCGCACGACGAGCCGCGAACGGCTGCAGTCGGTGCTCGAGCGCTTCCAGGCCGATGCGGGCGACCTCAGCACGCTCGTCGACGACAACGACGAATACATCCGGTCGGTGCTGCGCCGGGCGCTCGGCGAGGACAAGGCCGGGCTGCTGATCGAGCGGATCCTGCAAGGCGGCGACGTCTCGGGAATCGAGAGCCTGAAGTGGATGGATCCGCAGTCGGTCGCCGAGCTGATCCGCAACGAGCACCCGCAGATCATCGCGTCGATTCTCGTGCATCTCGAGCGCGACCAGGCCTCGGCGGTCCTGCTGCAATTCACCGATCGGCTGCGCAACGACGTCATGCTGCGCATCGCCACGCTCGACGGCATCCAGCCGAACGCGCTGCGCGAGCTCAACGACGTGCTCACCCGCGTGCTCGCCGGCGGCGAGAAGCTCAAGCGCAAGAAGCTCGGCGGCACGAAGGCCGCGGCCGAGATCCTGAACTTCTTCGGCAGCTCCAACGAGACGGCCACCCTGGACGCGATCCGCGAAGAGGATCCCGACCTGGCGCAGTCGATCGCCGACCAGATGTTCACCTTCGAGGACCTGAACCGCCTCGACGACCGGTCGATCCAGCTCGTGCTGCGCGAGATCGCCAGCGACTCGCTGATCGTCGCGCTCAAGGGCGCCGACGCGGAGCTGCGTGAACGGATCTTCCGCAACATGAGCCAACGCGCGGCCGACACGCTGCGCGAAGACCTCGAATCGAAGGGACCGGTGCGACTGTCCGAGGTCGAGGCCGAGCAGAAGGAGATCCTGAAGACCGTGCGCCGCCTGGCCGAGGAAGGTCAGGTCATGCTGCACGGCGGGGGCGACGATGCCTACGTTTGACACGCTGCTCGAGCACCTCGCGGCACGCGCGGCGACGGCGGCGGCTACACCCGCGGGCGTGCGGGGCACGAGCCGCATCATCGCCTCCGAGCGGCTGCACCGCTACACGCCCTTCGAGATGGATCCGCTGTCGTCGCCGCCCGAGGACCGCCTCGCGCAGCAGTCGACGCCGCCGCCGACCCGGGCGCCCGACTACGCCGACGGACACAAGGCCGGGCTCGCCGAAGGCTTTCGGCGCGGATTCGACGCAGGCGTCGCCCACGCGAACGCCGAGCACGAGGAACGCGAGCGGCAGGCGGGCGCCGCACTCGGCGAGCGCATCGCGGCGCTGGTGGAGGATTGCCGGCAGCGGCTCGATGCGATCGAGCGCGATGCCGCCGACGCGGTCGTCGATCTGGCGCTCGAGGTCGCGCGCCATGCGTTGCGCGCCACGCTCGCGGTGCGGCCCGAGACGATCGTCCCGATCGTGCAGGAGGCGCTCGCCGGCGTGTTCGACGAGTCGGTGCGCATGCATCTGCATCTGAATCCCCGCGACGAGGCGCTGGTGCGCGAGGAACTCGGCGCGCGGCTCGCGCAGTCGAACTGCGAGATCGTCGCCGACGCGTCGATCCGCCCCGGCGGATGCCGGATCGAGACGCCGCGGGCCGAAGTCGATGCGACGCTCGAGACGCGATGGCGGCGAACGCTCGCCGCACTGGGCCGCTGCGGGGAAGACGGTCCGTGAGCCTCGCGCCCGCCTGGAAATCGCTGTTCGAGAACCAGCGCGCGCTGCTCGCCGCGGCGATCCCGGTGGCCGCGCACGGCCGGCTCGTGCGCGCCGCGGGGCTCGTGCTGGAAGCCTCGGGGCTTCGGCTGCCCGTCGGAAGCCTGTGCATCGTCTCGCAGGGCGACGGACGCGACCGGCTCGAGGTCGAGGCCGAGGTCGTCGGCTTCTCGGAGGAACGCCTGTTCCTGATGCCGACCGGAGACACGCTCGGCCTTTCGCCGGGCGCGCGCGTCACGCCGGTCGAATTCCCGGTGCGTGCCGGGCGGTTGCACCGCCCCTCGCACCCGCGCCGGCGCGCCGTCGACCGCATGCGCCAGCTGCCGATCGGCGACGGCCTGCTCGGACGCGTCGTCGACGCGAGCGGCGCGCCGCTCGACCGCCACGGCGCGCTGCGCGACGTCGACATGCAACCGGTGAACGCGCGGCCGGTGAACGCGATGGAGCGCGAGCCGGTGCGCCAGCCGCTGGACACCGGCGTCCGCGCGATCAACGCGATGCTCACCGTCGGGCGCGGCCAGCGGCTCGGCCTGTTCGCCGGCGCCGGCCTCGGCAAGAGCGTGCTGCTCGGCATGATGGCCCGCTACACGTCGGCCGACGTCATCGTCGTCGGGCTGATCGGCGAGCGCGGCCGCGAAGTGAAGGAATTCATCGACGACATCCTCGGCGAGGCGGGCCTGCGCCGCTCGGTGGTCGTGGCCGCGCCCGGCGACTCCCCACCGCTGACGCGGATGCAGGGCGCCGTCTACGCGACGGCGATCGCCGAGCACTTCCGCGACCGCGGACTGCACGTGCTGCTGCTGATGGATTCGCTCACGCGCTACGCGATGGCCGCGCGCGAGGTCGCGCTGGCGATCGGCGAGCCGCCGGCGACGAAGGGCTACCCGCCCTCCGTGTTCGCGCGGCTGCCGCTGCTGATCGAGCGCACCGGCAACGGGCTGAACGGCGTCGGCTCGATCACGGCCTTCTACACCGTGCTCGCCGAAGGCGACGACCCCCAGGATCCGATCGCCGATTCGGCACGCTCGCACCTGGACGGGCATCTCGTGCTCAGCCGCGCGCTGGCGGACGCCGGACACTATCCGGCCATCGACATCGAGCAATCGATCTCGCGCGTGATGAACAACGTGACTTCGCCGCAGGCGCAGTCGCACGCGCGCCGCTTCAAGGCGCTGTGGTCGCAATACCAGCGAAGCCGGGATCTGATTGCGGTCGGCGCGTACGTGCCGGGCACCGATCCGGAGACCGACCGCGCGATCGCACTGCACCCGGCGATGCTGCGCTTCCTGCAGCAGGACCTCGCCGAACGCTGCGACATCGAATCGGCGCAGCACGCGCTCGCCGCCCTGCTCGATCCCGAAGGCAGCGCGAAAGCCGACGCCAAGGAACGCGTCAACGCATGAAACGGAAGACGCTGCAGCAGCTGATCGATCACGCCCGGCTCGTTCGCGACGATGCCGCGGTGCAGGCGGCCGGGGCGCACCGCGAGGTGGACGGCGCGCAACGCACGCTCGAGATGCTGTCGACGTATCGCGACGAGCAGCTGCGCAGTCGAGGCGCGCGTTCGCGCGTCGACCCCGCCGTGCTGCGGTTGCGCGAACGCTTCACGCAGAAGCTGGACGGCGCGATCGACGAGCAGACGCGCGTGCGCGACGCACTGCACGACGCCGCCGAGCGCCGGCGCGAGGAGCTGCTCGGCCGGCAGCGCCGGCTGCTCGCCTTCGAGACGCTGCAGGCGCGCCGCGACGCGACGAACCTGCAGCGTCGCCAGCGCGCCGAACAGCGCGACACCGACGAGTACGCGGCGCAGGTCGCACGACGGCGCCGCGACGGGGAGAAACGATGACCAGCGAATCCGCGCTGTCGATGCGCAATGCCTTTCCGCGCCCGCCGATGGAGACTGCGGGCAAAGCGCGCACGATGGGCGCCGGGCGCACGACGGGCGCCGATCCTCTCGGATCGCGCTCGTCCACGCGAAGCACCGATGCCGGATCGAATGCCTTCGGCGAATCGATGTCGCGCGCGATGCGCGAACGTACCGACGCACCGCGGCGTACGTCGGATCCGGCGGCGAACGAAGCCCGCTCGCCCGAACGTGCACGCGAAAGCGCAATGGATCGCCGCAGCGCGGGCCGGACCGAAGAGCCGAACGCCGACCCGAGCGAGCCCGCGCGGGAGAGCGCGGAGACGCCCAGCGAAGCCGAAGCTTCGGCGGACGGGCACGACGGCTCGACGGCATCCTCCGTAGAGCCGCCGATCGCCCTGCCCGTCTGGAATGCCTCGGTGGCGCAGGGTACAGATAAGGGCGCAGGTGCGAACGAAGGCGACGACGTTCCCACCTCGCAGCACGGCCCTCGCCCGTCGGACGCGACCGACCTCGACGCATCGGCACGCGATGCAACCGCATCGCCGGCCGACGGCGACGCGCCGACGACAGCGGGCGGCGAAGACGCACCCGTCCAGGCACGGCGCTCCTTCGCCGCAGCCTCCGACGCGGCGGGACTCGACTCGAACATCGGCACCGCGGATGCGCGCGGCGAAGCGGCTTCGGAAGCGACGAACGCTGCATCATCGCCCGGCGGCGCCTTGGCGCAGCCCGGCGGCACCGAAGCGCCCGCGCGTTCCGCCGACTTCCTCGCGCAGCTCGCGCACGCGCGAGGCGTGCCGATTCCGAATGCACAGGCGACGGCCGAGACGAATCTGCCGGGCGCCCCGGTCGCGCACCGCGTCGAGCTGCCCGCGTCACCCGCCGACGCCTGGTTCGCCGGACGCTTCGCGGCGGAAATCGCCCTGCTCGGTGCGGCGGGCATGGAGCGCGCCGAGATCCAGCTGCAGCCGCGCGAGCTCGGCCCGATCCGCGTCGAGCTTTCGCTGAACGGCGAATCGGCGCGCATCGCGTTCTCGGCGACGCAGCCCGAGACACGCCAGGCGATCGAGCAGTCGCTCGCGATCCTGAAGGACCTGCTCGCCGAGCGCGGCCTGTCGCTCGGCCAGGCGAGCGTCTCCGACGGACGCGCCGGCCACGACGCCGACGGCGAACGGTCCGCCGATGCCGCAGCGGACCGTCGCGGCGGCGACACGTCCGCCGCGGCCGGTCGGGCGTTCCCCGACGCGACGACGCCCGGGACGCGGCGGCGCACGCTGCTCGACGTCTACGTCTGACCGCGCGCGAACGCGCCGCGCCCCAGCGGCGAATAGCGCCCGCCCACCCTCTCTTATCGCTCTTTGATTCGCCGCCGCGCGGCCGAGAATCGACTGCGTTCACTGCGGATCCTCCGCCGGATCCGCCTCGATTCAGCAGGAGTCACGATGTCGCAAGCGGCCGCGCAGGCAACGAAGAAGAACGCTGGCAAGAAGTGGACGCTGATCATCGGAGCCGTCGTCGTTCTCATGGGCGCCGCCGGCGCGGCAACGCAGTTCCTGGTGCGACCGGCCGCGGCCGACGACCCCACAGCCGAGATGCAGGCTCGCAAGCGCACGCGCGTCTACGTTCCGCTCGAGCAGTTCACCGTCAACCTGGCCGACGAAGGCGGCGAGCGCTTCGCGCAGGTGGGCATCACGCTCGAGGTCCTGGACGAGCGCACCGACAAGGCGATCAAGGCACACATGCCCGCGATCCGCAACTCGGTGCTGCTGCTGCTGTCGTCCAAGCAGACCGGCGAGCTGCTCACGCTCGAGGGCAAGAAGCAGCTCGCCGAGCAGATCGCACGGAAGGCGGGCGGCGAGCTGGGATGGACCGAGCCGCCCGAGGGTGCCGCCGCGCAGCGCGCGAATCCGGTCGCCGCGGTGCATTTCTCCCATTTCATCGTGCAGTGAGCCACGAGCGGCGACGAACGGGGATGCGACGATGAGGGCCGGTCAGTTCCTGTCGCAGGACGAAGTCGACGCCCTGCTCGAGGGCGTGAGCGACGGACCCGACGCGGACACCGAGCCGTCTTCGGGGGCGGTCCGCCCCTACGATCTCGCGACGCAGGAGCGCATCGTGCGCGGGCGCATGCCCACGCTCGAGCTCGTGCACGAGCGCTTCGCGCGCAACCTGCGCGTCGGGCTGTTCAACTTCATGCGCCGCAACCCCGACATCTCGGTCGGCCCGGTGAAGGTGCAGAAGTACTCGGCGTTCCTTCGCGACGTGGTCGTCCCGACCAACATCAACATCATGCACGTGCGCCCGCTGCGCGGCAGCGGACTGCTGATCTGCGAGCCGCAGCTCGTGTTCGCGATCGTCGATTCGCTGTTCGGCGGCGACGGGCGCATGCAGACACGCATCGAAGGCCGCGACTTCTCGGCCACCGAGCAGCGAATCATCGAGCGCATGATCGAGGTGGTCTGCGCCGAGTACCGCAAGGCGTGGTCGGGCGTCTACCCGATCGAGCTCGAGTACGCACGCTCGGAAATGCAGCCGCAGTTCGCCAACATCGCGACGCCGTCGGAGATCGCCGTCACGGCGAAATTCGACATCGAGATCGGCAACGTCGGCGGTGCGATGCATCTGTGCATCCCGTATTCCACGCTCGAGCCGATCCGGGAGACGCTGTACTCGACGCTGCAGGGCGACTCGCACGTGAGCGACCGGCGCTGGGTGGTCAAGCTCTCGCGCCAGATCCAATCGGCCGAGGTCGAGCTGGTCGCCGAGCTGGGCCACGCGCATGCCAGCGTGGCCGATCTGCTCCGCCTGAAGGCGGGCGACTTCATCGAGCTGGACCTGCGCGAGACGTTGACCGCGAAGGTCGACGGCGTGCCGGTGATCGAATGCCGCTACGGCGTCTCGAACGGACGCTACGCGATCAAGGTCCAGTCCTTCCTCACCGGCAATCCCAACGAGCCCTCCGGAGCGACGCATGACGACCGATGACTCCACCGCCTCGAGCCCCATCGACGACGAATGGGCCGCGGCGCTGGCCGAGCAGGAAGCGGCCGGCGCGGCGGGTGCGGACGGGAAGGCGGTTGCATCCGGCACGGCGAATACGGACGCTTCGTCCGCCGCACCGCGCAGTGCCGGCACGGCGCAGGCCACGACGGTGGAGAGCGCGGGCGACGCCTCGCAGCTCTTTCCGCGGCTGTCGGGCGCCGCACCGGACGCGCGCAACGACATCGACCTGATCCTCGACATCCCGGTGCAGCTCACCGTGGAGCTCGGCCGCACGCGCATCCCGATCAAGCACATCCTGCAGCTCGCGCAGGGCTCGGTGATCGAGCTGGACGCGCTCGCCGGAGAGCCGATGGACGTGCTGGTCAACGGCTGCCTGATCGCGCAGGGCGAGGTCGTCGTCGTCAACGACAAGTTCGGCATCCGGCTCACCGACATCGTCACGCCGAACGAGCGCGTGCGCCGGCTGAACCGCGGCTGAGAGCGTTGCGATGAGCTCGACCTGGCCCTCGCTCGTCGCCCTCGCGCTGATCCTCGTCGGACTGCCGCTCGCCGCCTGGCTGCTGCGCCGGGGCCCGGGCGTGCTGGCCGGCCGCGGCTCGGCGCTCGCCATCGTCGCCGCGGTGCCGGTCGGCGCCCGCGAACGCATCGCGATCGTGCGCGCCGATCGCACCTGGCTCGTCGTCGGCATCACGGGCCAGTCGATCACCACGCTCGCGCAGCTCGACGGCGCTCCGGCCGGCATCGATGCCGACGCGACGGGCGCCATGCCGGGCGGCTTCGGCGACGTGCTGCGCTCGCTCTCGCACCATGCGTCGCGCAGGCGCTGAAGCCCGCGGCTCTCGCGGCCCCGGCATCGCGCCGACCCGGTCGGGACGCGCCGGCGCGTGGCGCCTGCGTTCCGCGCGAGCCGCGCTCTGCGCCGTCGTGCTCGCGCTCGCCGGCCCCGCGCACGCGCAGGGACTGCTGACGCTGAACAGCACGAGCGGTCCGGCCGGAACGACCTACTCGGTGCCGGTCGAGACGCTGCTGGTCTTCTCGGCGCTGTCGTTCCTGCCGGCGATGCTGTTGCTGATGACGAGCTTCACGCGCATCGTCATCGTGCTGTCGCTGGTGCGCCAGGCGCTCGGCCTGCAGTCGAGCCCGCCGAACCAGGTGCTCGTCGGGATCGCGCTGTTCCTCACCTTCTTCGTGATGAGCCCGACCTTCGACCGGCTCTACGTAGAGGCATATCGGCCGTACGCCGAGCAGCAGGCCACGCTCGAGCAGGCGGTGGCGCGCGGCAGCGCGCCGCTGCGCGAATTCATGCTGCGGCAGACGCGCGAGAGCGACGTCGCGCTGTTCGCGGGGATCGCGCGTCACGAACCCGCTTCCGAGGACGAGGCGGTGCCGATGCGCATCCTGATCCCGGCGTTCGTCATCAGCGAGCTGAAGACCGCGTTCCAGATCGGCTTCATGGTCTTCGTGCCGTTCCTGCTGATCGACCTGATCGTCGCCAGCGTGCTGATGTCGATGGGGATGATGATGCTCTCTCCGGTGCTGGTGGCCCTGCCCTTCAAGTTGATCCTGTTCGTGCTCGCCGACGGCTGGAACCTGCTGATCGGCTCGCTCGTGCAGAGCTTCGGATGAGGCGCGCATGACGCCCGAGTCGGTGCTCGGCTTCGGCCGCCAGGGCCTGGAGGTGCTCCTCGCCGCCGGAGCGCCCGTGCTGCTCGCCGCGCTGCTCGTCGGCCTGGTCGTGAGCATCCTGCAGGCGCTCACCCAGATCAACGAGGCGACGCTGTCGTTCCTGCCCAAGCTGGTGGCGATCGCCGTAACGCTGATGATCGCGGGTCCGTGGATGCTCGGGCTGCTCGTCGACTACCTGCAGCGCGTGCTCGTCGGGATCCCGTCGGCGATCCTCGGTTCGCCGCTGCCGTGATCGAGGTCGGCGAAGCGCAACTGCTCGGCTGGCTCGGCGCGCTGCTGCTGCCGTTCTTCCGCGTGCTCGGACTGTTCACCAGCGCGCCGATCCTCTCGCAGCGATCGGTGCCGGTGCGCCTGCGCGTCGCGGTCTCGCTGGCGGTCGCCGCGCTCGTCGCACCGCTGATTCCGGCCGCGCCCGCACTGCAGATCGCCGCACCGTCGGGATGGCTCGCCGTCGCCAGCGAAGCGCTCGTCGGCTTCGCGATCGGCTTCGTCGCGCGCGTCGTGCTCGCCGCGGTCGAGCTCGCCGGCGAGACGATCGGACTGCAGATGGGACTGTCCTTCGCCGGCTTCTTCGATGCGTACAGCGGACAGGTCAACAACGTGAGCCGGCTGATGAACACGCTGTCGCTGTGGGCCTTCGTCGCCGTGAACGGACCGGTGCTGCTGATCGCGGCGGTGGTGCAGAGCTTCGAGGTGATCCCGCCCGCCACCGCCTTCGGCGACTGGATCGGACGCGTGCAGCCGGCGACCCTGGGCGCCGGCGTCTTCGAGCTCGGCGTGATGATCGCGCTGCCGTTCATGGCGCTGCTGCTGTTCGTGAACCTCGCGCTCGGCGTCGTCTCGCGCATCGCGCCGCAGCTGAACATCTTCGCAATCGGCTTCCCGGTGACGATCGGCACCGGGCTGCTGCTGCTCGCGCTGACCATGCCGCTGCTGCAGCAGCCGTTCCAGATCCTGTTCGAGCGCGTGCTCACCGCATGGGCGAGCTGAGCGTGCTGCGCCGGCGCTTGCCGCTACGGGCGGCGCCCCGGTCGCCGAGGCGCGGTCAGCCCGCCGCGAACTTCCGATACGTCTGCTCGCCCATCAGCAGCGCCGGCAGGTGCTTGAAGCCCCACTTCGCGTTCGATTCGCGCGCGACGATCCGGTCGCCGGCGGCGGGCGACGACAGGTCGATGCGCTCGACGCGCACCGGCACCGACTTGCGGGTCGACCAGAACACCTTCACCCACGGGTGCGCCGGCTGGTCGCGGTTCTGGTCGACGACCAGCGCGAGCCGTCCGGACTGCATGCGCACGAGCGAACCGACCGGGTAGATGCCGACGGTATTGGCGAAGGCGCGGAACACCGCCGCATCGAACTGCCCGGCCTTCGCCCACGCGGCCATCCGCGCGAGCGACTCGGCCGGATCCCAGGGCTCCTTGTACGCGCGCAGCGACGTGATCGCGTCGTAGACGTCGCACACCGCACCCATCCGCGCCTGGAGCGGGATCGCTTCGCCCGACAGTCCTTGCGGATAGCCGCGGCCGTCCCAGCGCTCGTGATGGTGCAGGCACACGTCGAGCACGACGTCGCTGTCGACCCGGTTCGCGCGCAGCATCTCGTGCCCGAGCACCGGATGCCTGCGGATCGCCGCGAACTCCTCGTCGGTCAGGCGCCCCGGCTTGTCGAGGATCTCGCGGGCGATGCCGGCCTTGCCGATGTCGTGCAGCAGGCCCGCGAGCGCCGCTTCCTGCGTGCGCGCCTCGTCCAGGCCGAGCTGGCGGGCGAGCGAGGTCATCAGCGCGCACACAGCCACCGAGTGCATGAACGTGTAGCTGTGGTGCGTGCGCACGCGAGCGAGCGATACGAGCGCCGCCGGGTTGCGCGTCGCAGACGCCGAGATCTGCTCGGCGACCGCCGCGCAGCGGTCGAGCTCGAGCGCACGCCCGAGACGCGCCTCGCGAAAGAGCGACTGCGTGACGCGTGCCGCCTGCGCGCAGACCACCGCCGCCTGCTCGAGCTCCTCCTCGTAGCTCGCCGACGGCGACGCATCGGCGCGCTGCGCTTCCTCGGCCGGGGTCCGTTCCGGCTGCGGCTCGTCCGGGACAGGCGCGAACGAAGTCGCAGCCTCCGGCTCTACCGTCGCCGCGCCGATCGGAACTTCCGTCCCGCCTTCCGGCGGCGGCACGCTCTTCGACCGGTCGATCCAGCATTCGACGATGCCGCTCTCGCGCAAGGCGACGAGGTCTCGCTCGCTGCGCACGAGGAAGCGCGTGCGCCAGAACGGATGCTCGAGCCACTTTCCGCACAGCGACTCGACATACATCCCGACCTCGAGTCGATCGACGCGGATCCTCTCGCGCATCGTGGCGATCTCTCGGCCCGCGGGCGCTCGGCGCTTCAGAACCCGAGGTTCGCCAGCAGGTCGTCGACCTCGTTCTGGCTCGACACCACGTCGGCGGCACGCTTCGGATCGACGACCGGACCGGACAGGGGCTCGGAGGCAGCCTGCCCCGGCGCCTGCGCGCCGGAGGTCCCCGGCGGCGTCACCTGGACAAGCAGCCGCACCAGGCTCTCCTCCAGCTCGGTGGCCAGCGAGACGACCTTCGAGACGACCTGTCCGGTGAGGTCGTGGAAATCCTGCGCGATCATGATCTCGGTGAGATGCCGATCGACCCGCGCGCTGGCTTCCTGCACCTCGTTGGCGAATCCGAGCACGGCGCCGCTGGCGACCGCGCGCACCGGATCGGCGAGGATGGCCTTGGAAAGCTCGCGTGCCGACCCGGCGAGGCGCTCGTGCTCGAGCTTCGCCCGGTCGACGCAGTTGAGCACCTTGTCGGCGGCCTCGCCGGTCTTGCGGGAGATGTAGTCGAGACGGCTGCGCGCGTCCGGCAGCCCGTTGGCCGCCTGCTGCAGCCGGGAGATCAGGCCGAGCTCGCCCAGCGCGTCGTGCAGCTCGCGCGTGAGCCGGCCGAGCTGGTCGAACACGTGCGAGGTGATCTCGGCGACGATCCGCGGCTCCACCTGCGCGCCCTCGCCCTCGAGGCGCTCCATCGATCGCGTCCCCATCCGGTTCACGCGCCCGCGCGCCGCTGCATGATCTTGTCGACCTTCTCTTCCAGAGTCGCCTTGGTGAAGGGCTTGACGATGTAGCCGGCCGCGCCGTTCTGCGCCGCCTGCACGATGTCCTCCTTGCGGGCCTCCGCCGTCACCATCAGCACCGGCAGGTGCTTGAGCTCGTCGTCGGCCTTGATCGCCTTCAGCAGCTCGAAGCCGTTCATGTTCGGCATGTTGATGTCGGAGACGACGAAATCGAAGGGCTGCGTGCGAAGCTTGACGATCGCGGCCGCGCCGTCCTCGGCCTCGTCGGCATTCGTGTAGCCCATCTCCTTCAGCAGGCTGCGCACGATCCGGCGCATCGTGGAGAAGTCGTCGACGATCAGGAATCTCAGATCGGTTCTGGACATCGCCTTCCTCGCTCAGGCACTGAGCGCGTGAGGCGGCTCCTCGCTCGCCGCCGCCTTCTCGCGCTGCACGCTCTCGGCCGATTCGCCGGCACGTCTCGGGATCCGGGTGACGTTGGTCGCGCGGTTCGGACCGCGCCGCTCGACGCCGATCGCCAGCGGGTCGGGCTGCTCGGCGGACGGGGCGGTCCACGCCGCTTCGGATCCGTCGTGCGCGCGCGTCTCGCCGCCCAGCCGGAACGCGGCCACCGCCTGCACCAGCTCCCGGGCCTGCGTCTCGAGGCTGGCCGCCGCGGCGGCACTCTCCTCCACGAGCGCCGCGTTGTGCTGGGTCGCCTGGTCCATCTGCGAGACGGCCTCGCCGACCTGGGCGACACCGGCGCTCTGCTCGGCGCTGGCGCTGCTGATCTCCCCCATCAGGTCGGTGACGCGACGGATCGACGCGACGACGTCCTGCATCGTCGCCCCGGCGCGGTCGACCAGCTTCGTGCCCCGCTCGACCCGCTCGACACTGGCGCCGATCAGCGCCTTGATCTCGCGTGCCGCCTCGGCCGAGCGTTGCGCGAGACTGCGCACCTCGCCGGCGACGACCGCGAAGCCGCGGCCCTGCTCCCCGGCGCGGGCCGCTTCGACCGCGGCGTTCAACGCGAGGATGTTCGTCTGGAACGCGATGCCGTCGATCACGTTGATGATGTCGGCGATGCGGCGCGAGCTCTCGTTGATCTCCTTCATCGTGTCGACAACCTCGCCGACGACCTGTCCGCCCGAGACCGCCACTTCGCTCGCCCCGCGCGCGAGCTCGTCGGCACGATGCGCGTTGTCCGCGTTCTGTCGGACGGTGGCGCTCAGCTCCTCCATCGACGCCGCCGTCTCCTCCAGCGTGCTCGCCTGCTCCTCGGTGCGCGACGAGAGATCCGAGTTGCCCTGCGCGATCTGCGCGCTCGCCGCGGCCACGCCCTCCGCGTGTCGGCGAACGTCGCCCACGACGTCGGCGATGCGCTCCTTCATCTCGACGAGCGCCTGCACCAGCTGTCCGACCTCGTTGCTGCCGCGCGGATGGAGCGTCACGCCGAGGTCGCCGTCGGCGATCGCGCGTGCCATCGACACGGCCTCGGCCATTGGCATGGTGAGGCTGCGCACGAAGACGACCATCAGCACGAACGAGATCGCGAAGATCGCCAGCAGCACGCCGACGACGGCGAATGCGGTCCGCCGCAGCTCGGCGACGCGGGCGTCGAACAGCCCGGAGAGACTGCTCATCGCCGCCTGCGAGAATGCATACATGCTGTCGATCGCCGTGGTCACGCCGTCGTAGTACTCGTTGCTGGCCAGGTCGAGCTGCTGCGCCGTGATCAGCCTCTGATCGATGACGCCGAGCGTGTCCCCGATCCGCGACTTCATCGCCGCGACGGCACCGTCGAGCTGCGCCTTCAGTCCGGCGTCGGCCGCATAGGCCGACGCGAGGCTGCGGTCGACTTCGGCCAGCCGCTCGTTCAGCCGGTCCCTCATCGTCGTGAGCGCCGCCCGCCCGCCGTACGACAGGTTCTTCTCGACCAGTGCGGCGGTTCCGAACGCGCGCATGCGCCCGAGCAGCTCGGCCGCGCGCGGCATCTGCAGGAACGAGGCGTCCACCAGCGCGTTGCTGTCGCGCTCCGACGCGAGCGTGAGGCCGAACTCCTCGACCAGCGCCTCGGACAGCGCGAGCATCGTGCCGATCCACTCGGTGTGCAGGTCGGTGCTGCGCTCGGCCGATCGCAGCTCGTTGGAGGCAAGCGCCTTGTCCAGCGAAGCCCAGCGCTCGCGCGCCTGCCGCCATCCCTCGACGAAGGCCATCGATGGCGGCACCTCGGCCAGGCGCGCTTCGAAGGCCTCGATCGCCTGCACCAGCGCGGCGCGCGCCTCGGGCTGCTGCGCGGAGAGCGTCTCGTTGTCGTCCTGCCATAGGGCCGACAGTGACGATGCCATGCCCAGCGCCGCCGCGACGACGTCGCGATGGTTCTGTGCGCGCTGGATCACGCCCTGCAGGGCGACCGCCGTGGCCGCACCCTCGACCCGCCGCTCGGCGGTACGCGTCTCCTCGGCGATCCGCATGAGGTACAGCGACGTGGGCAACGCGACCATCAGCACCGCCAGCACGCCCAGCACGAAGAACTTCTGCGACAGCCGGATTCGATGGAGCCAGGACATGATCTACCCCGTTTCGGAGGGTGGCGCGCCTACTGCGCGGCCGATTCGACGAGCCCCATGTCGGCACTGTTCATCAGCTTCTCGATGTCGAGCAGGATGAGCATGCGGTCGTCGACCGCGCCGATCGCGAGCAGGTGATCGGCGTCGATGGTGGAGGCGAATTCCGGCACCGGGCGCAACTGCTCGGGGCCGAGCGTGATCACGTCGGAGACCGAGTCGACGACCATCCCGACGATGCGCGAGCCGATGTTCAGCACGATGACGACGGTGAAGTGGTCGTAGCGCGCCTCCTCGAGGCGGAACTTCAGCCGCATGTCGACGATCGGGACGATCACGCCGCGCAGGTTGACGACGCCCTTGATGAAGTCCGGCACGTTCGCCAGCCGCGTGGGCTCCTCGTACGAGCGGATCTCCTGCACGCGCAGGATGTCGATGCCGTACTCCTCGTTGCCGAGCTTGAACGCGAGGAACTCGCGTACGCGGCTGGCTTCTCCGGGCGCTACGGCGCCCGGCTGCGGAACGTTCGAAACCGCATGGATCGCTGGATTTGCGCTCATCTCAGTCTTCCTCGAGTCGATCTGCGAAGGCGGCCACGCGACTCGCGGCCGATGAAGGAACGATCTTGGTCCGGGCGAGCCGAGGCCCGTACGCGAAAAGCAGGGCCTGCGCGGCGCTTATCGCAGGCGTCCGTGGTGTGGTCAGTGCACCCATTGCGGTCCGTTGCGCGCCTCGGTCGCGCGGCGCGCCAGCGAGGCGACGTCCAGGATCAGCGCGACGCGTCCGTCGCCGAGAATGGTCGCGCCCGAGATGCCGTCGACGCGCCGGTAGTTCGCCTCGAGGTTCTTGACGACGACCTGCTGCTGGCCGACGAGCGCGTCGACGACCAGGGCGGCACGCCGGCCCTCGCTCTCGACGACGACCATGATCGGCATCTCGACCGGCCGGCCGTCGGACGGCACCGCGAAGACCTGCTTGAGGTCGACGACCGGCAGGTATTCGTCGCGCACCTGCACGACCTGTCCGCCGCCGCCGATCGTACGGATCGTCGCATCGCGCAACTGGAACGATTCGACGACCGAGGCGAGCGGGATGATGTAGCAGTCGCGGCCGACCGCTACGCTCATCCCGTCCATGATCGCGAGCGTGAGCGGCAGGCGCACCTTCACGCTCGTCCCGCGCCCTTCGCAGGAATCGATCTCGACCGTGCCGCCGAGCGCGACGATGTTCTTCTTCACGACATCCATGCCGACGCCGCGCCCGGAAATGTCGGTGACCTCGCTCGCCGTCGAGAAGCCCGGCGCGAAGACCAGGTTCCACACCTCGGCGTCCGACATCGTGTCCGGCGCGTCGAGTCCGCGTTCGCGCGCCTTGGCGAGCAGGCGCGAGCGCGACAGCCCACGACCGTCGTCGCACACCTCGATGACGATCGAGCCGCCCTGGTGCGAGGCGGACAGCGAGATCGTCCCCGTCTCCGCCTTGCCGTTGGCCACGCGTTCGTGCGGCAGCTCGATGCCGTGATCGCAGCTGTTGCGTACGAGGTGCGTGAGCGGGTCGATGATCTTCTCGATCACGCCCTTGTCGAGCTCGGTCGCCTCGCCGCGCGTGACGAAATCGACCTTCTTGCCCAGCCGGTTCGCGAGATCGCGCAGCATGCGCGGAAAGCGGTTGAAGACGACCGACATCGGAATCATCCGAATCGACATCACCGATTCCTGCAGGTTGCGCGTATTGCGCTCCAGATCGGCGAGTCCGGCCGCCATCTGCTCCTGCGCCACCCCGTCCAGCCGCAGCGCATTCTGCGCGAGCATCGCCTGCGTGATCACGAGCTCGCCGACGAGGTTGATCAGCTGGTCGACCTTGTCCACCGAGACGCGCAGCGTCGAGGTCTCGGCGACGGCCGCGCGCGACGACGCGGTCGGGGCACGGCGGTCGACCGTCATCGCGGCGGCGGGCTCGATCGCCGCCGGCGCGGCTTCCATTACGTGCGGATCGACGGACGATTCGGCGACGGGGTCCTCGGCGGGCGGCTGCGCATCCGGCGAGGTTTCCGCCGGTGCGCCGGGGGCGCCTTCGTGAAAGCCGTAGCCGTCGGAGATCGGCTGCAGCCGCACGCATTCCCGGTCGACGTGGAAAGTGAACAGGTCGATCAGCTCGTCGTCGGAGCTCGTCGTGCAGACGCGGAAGCGCCGCATGCCGTCGGCCGCCTGCCCCGCGTCGAGGCGCTCGATCGTCCCCAGGCCCTCGATCTCGCCGAAGAGCTCGAAGAGCTGGTCGGCCTGCTCGGGCCGTTCCAGCGGTCCGACGACGAGCTCGAGCACCCGTGGTGCGACGTTCGCCGGCGCCGGTTCGGACGGCTCGGCGGCCTGATCCGCGTCTGCCGCCGAAGCCGGCTGCTCCGGGGCTTCGCCACCGTCACCGGCACCCGGCGCGTCCACGCTCGCTTCGGCAGGCGGATGCGGCTCGTTCGAGGGCCCGGCGGACGGCACCGGACCGACCGCACCCGCTTCGCCTTCGGCGAGCGCACGCAGGCGCGCGCGCAGCGGGCGATCGTCGATGCCCGCCGCTTCCAGGCCGGAACGATATCGATCGAGATGGGCACGCATCGCGTCGCCCGACTGCAGCAGCACGTCGACCATCTCGACGTTGGGCGCGAGCTCGCGCCGGCGCAGACGATCGAGCAGCGTCTCCATGTCGTGCGTGAGCTCGGCGAGATCGGTGAAGCCGAAGGTGGCGGCGCCGCCCTTCACCGAATGCGCACAGCGGAAGATCGCGTTCAGCGTCTCGTCGTCCGCCGCCTCGAGATCGATGTCGAGCAGCAGCTGCTCCATGCGCTCGAGGTTCTCGGCGGCCTCCTCGAAGAAGACCTGGAAGAACTGGCTGAGATCGAAGGAGCCGCCGGTTCCCGACGCGGAAGTCGTCTCGCTCATTGCCGCCTCCCCGCCTCCGGCATGACCTTGCGGATCACCTCGATCAGCTTCGCCGGGTCGAAGGGCTTGACCATCCAGCCGGTCGCCCCGGCCTCGCGTCCGGCACGCTTCATCTCGTCGCCCGATTCGGTGGTGAGGATGAGGATCGGCGTGGCGCGGTACTGCGGCAGCTCGCGCAGCTTGCGCGTCAGTCCGATGCCGTCCAGGCGCGGCATGTTCTGGTCGGTGAGCACCAGGTCGAAGCTGCGCGTGCTGGACTTGTCCCATGCGTCCTGCCCGTCGACGGCGACGACGACGTCGTAGCCCGCGCCGCGCAGCGTGAACGAGACCATCTGCCGCATCGAGACCGAATCGTCCACCGCCAGAATCGTTTGCATGCTCTTTTCCCCCGAATCGCCGCAGTCAGCCGAACAGCTCGACCGACCCGGCATCCATCTCCGCGCACGTCACCGGATTCGCGCGCACGGGTGCCGGCTCGACGGCGGCCTCGCCCTCGTCGTCGGCGCCGAACGCGTCCTGTGCGAGCCGATCGGCGCAGTACTGCAAGCGCTTCCGGGTGTGCGCGATCAGCTGCACGCCGAGATCGTGGAACTGCATCGAGGTGACGGCCGTGCGCGCGTCGCCGCTCGTCGGCGACTGTTCCAGCGGCAGGATCGCCAGCAGCGACCCGAACGCGTCGTCGAGCAGATCGCGCAGTCGATCGAGGTCGTTGCACGCGGCAACCAGCCCCTCCTGTATATCGGCCACCAGGGCGAGCGGCAGCGCGCCGTTCGTCGGTTCGTCGTGCATCTGCGGTCTCACCCCACGTCCATGGGCACCGGCACGCCGGCGCGCCCGCTGCGAATGCGTTCGACGAGGCGCGGCCCGATCGCCGACAGCGCAAGCACCTCGTGCGCGGCGCCGTGCGCGATCGCCTCGCGCGGCATCCCGAAGATCACGCAGCTCTTTTCGTCCTGCGCGAGATTCCAGCTTCCGGCGTCGCGCATCTCGCGCATCGCCTTCGCCCCGTCGGCCCCCATGCCGGTCAGCATCACGCCGATCGCGTTGGGCCCGACGACGCGCGCGGCGGAGCGGAACAGCACCTCGACCGAAGGGCGATGACGGTTCACCGGCTCGCTCTCGTCGACGCGCGCGACGTAGTTCGCGCCGCTGCGCTCCACGGAGAGATGCAGCCCGCCCGGGGCGATGTACGCGTGCCCCGGCAGGATCCGCTCGCCGTTCACCGCCTCCTTCACGGCGATGCGGCACAGCGAATCGAGGCGCGCGGCGTAGCTCCGGGTGAAGCCCGCCGGCATGTGCTGCGTGACGAGCACCGCCGGGAAATCGGCGGGCAGGTGCGCCAGCACTTCGCGCGTCGCTTCGGTGCCGCCGGTGGAGGCACCGATGAAGACGAGCTTCTCCGTCGTCAGCCATCGGCGCACGCCACCGCCCTGCGCCGGCACCGCGCCGCCCGCCGCTACGGCCTCGCGCGGCGCGGGCGCGCCGCCCGCGGCCGGGGCAGCCGTCGTCCTTCGCGGCGCACGCAAGCGCGCGTGCGACGCGATCCGGATCTTCTCGACGATCTCGTCGGCGAGCGCCTCCAGGCCGCCGGCGACGCCGATGCGCGGCTTCGCCACGAAATCGACCGCGCCCAGCTCGAGCGCCTGCAAGGTCACGTCGGCACCACGCTCGGTGAGCGTCGAGACCATCACCACCGGCATCGGCCGCAGCCGCATCAGGCGGCCGAGGAAATCGAGCCCGTCCATGCGCGGCATCTCGACGTCCAGCGTGAGCACGTCGGGGTCGAGCTTGCGGATCATCTCGCGCGCGATCAGCGGGTCGCCGGCCGCGCCGACGCACTCGAGATCGGGCTGGCGGTCGATGATCTGCGTGAGCAGGCTGCGCACGAGCGCGGAATCGTCGACGACGAGCACGCGGATCCTGCGGCCGCCGGCGGCGGTCATGCGCGTCTCCCCTGGCGCACGTCGACGAAGAGCTCGACGCTTCCGCCTTCGCTGGCCGTCGGCCGCGCCCGCTGCGCCGCCGTGCGCTCCTGCTGCAGCAACACCGACGGATCGCTGGGACGCAGCCGCTTGACCACCACGCGACCGCTCGCCGGCATGAAGCACACCTTGCGCGGATGCACGTCCAGCACGTCGCGGCTCACCACCGGAATGCGCTCGGTCTGCAGGTAGTCGAGCACGAAGCGCGTGTTGCGCTCGCCGACGTTGATCGTGTCCATCCCGGCGATCACCTGCGCGCCGCCGAACACCTTCGCCTCCAGCGCTGAGCGCGAAGCGCCCCGGCGCAGCATCTCGTTGATCAGCAGCTCCATCGCGAAGGAGCCGTAGCGTCCGTCGCCGGCAGCGCCCTCGGGGAGCATGAAGTGGTTGAGCCCCCCGATGCGCCGCTCGCGGTCCCACAGGCAGGCAGCGATGCACGAGCCGAGCGTCGTCATGATCAGCAGATCGTCGTCGTGCACGAAGTACTCGCCCGGGAGCACCTTGACCGCATCGCTGCCGAACTGGGTGTCGTACCAGAAGAACGACGCCTCGCCGGGCCGGCGCGGCGCGGCGCGCAGCTGCGCGAGACGCGAGACGCGCGATGGGTTCGAAGCCGACGGGTGCGCGCCGCGGCTCGGCTCGATCGCTGTGCGGACCTGCGCCGTCATTCGCGCACGTACACCGTCTTGCCCAGCGGGCGGAACAGGTCGCTCGAGCCGGCGAAGTTCTCCGAGTGGCCCGCGAACAGCCAGCCGCCCGGAGCCATCGCCGCATGGATGCGCTCGAGAACGCGGCGCTGCGTCGCCGAATCGAAATAGATCATTACGTTGCGGCAGAAGACGAAGTCCGCCGGCTCGTCCAGCACCCAGCGACCATCGGTCAGGTTCAGCGTACGAAAGGAGACGAGTCGCCGCAGCTCCGGACGAACGCGCACGAATCCCTGGTTCGGACCCGTACCGCGCAGGAAATGGCGACGCAGCCGCTCGGTGCTCAGCCCGCCGGCATCGGCGCGATAGACGCCCTGCTCGGCGCTCGCCAGCACCTTCGTATTGATGTCGCTGCAGAGGATGCGCACGTCGGCGCCCGGGCCGAGCGTCTCGACGACGGTCATCGCCAGCGAGTACGGCTCCTCTCCGGTGGACGCCGCGCTGCACCAGATGCGCAGCCGCGTCCGGGCGCGCCGGCGCAATTCGTCGGCGAGCATCTCGAAATGGTGTTCCTCCCGGAAGAACGCCGTGAGGTTCGTCGTGAGGCAGTTCACGAACTCCTGCCACTCGGCCTCGGCCCGGGGGTCGCCCGAGCGCTCGAGCCAGTCGAGGTAGCTGGCGAAGCTCGAATGACCGAGCGCGCGCAGGCGGCGCGACAGCCGGCTGTAGACCATCGCCTGCTTCGCGGCACCAAGATGGATGCCCGCCCGCTCGCGGATCAGCGCGCGGACCCGATCGAAATCCTTTCGGTCGATCGCGAAATCGCCTCGCCCGGCCGGCAATGGTGCCGGACCAGACGGAACGGAGAAAGCGGCGCGCATTCGGACTGGTGAACAAAACGGTCGGCAGCGGCCGAGCGGACGGACGCCTGCTGTCCGGTTATCGGCACGAAACGCTTCAGCTGTAGGGTTGCGGCGATTCTCGTCGTCGGCTTCGCGACACGATGCCCCGAACAGCACGGGGAAGACCGTACAATTCCGCTGTCCCGGCCCCGCCCCTTCGTGACTTGAACGCCGACATCTCCGGAACGTTGAACATCGACACGTCCGAAGCGAGCGACGAAGTGCATGTCTTCCGTCTGCTCGTCCTGGAGGACTCTCAGCTCGATTTCGAGCTGCTGATGGCGACGCTGGACCGCGACGGGCTGCCGGTGACCGCCCGTCGGATCGAAACGCGCGAACAGCTGCTCGAGGCGCTCCGGTCCGAAGCATGGGATGCGGTGATCGCCGACCACCAGCTGCCCGGATTCACCGGCACCGACGCGCTGCAGCTGGTGCGGGCGGCCGATCGCACCCTGCCCTTCCTGATCGTCTCCGGAACCCTGGGCGAAGAGGCGGCGGTGGCGGCGATGCGCCAGGGCGCCGACGATTACCTGGTCAAGGGGCGCCTCGCCCGGCTGGCGCCGGCGCTGCTGAACGCGATGGCGCTCGCACGGGCGCGCCGCGAGCGCGAGCGCGCGGCACACGCACTGGAACGTTCCGAACGCCGGCTCCACGAGCTCTACAGCCACCTGCAGTCGGTCGTCGACGACGAGCGCGCCGCCATAGCGCGCGAGATCCACGACGACATCGGCGGGATGCTCACGACCCTGCGCTTCGACCTCGCGTGGATCGAGCGACACGGCGACGCCGCTTCGGGCGAACGTGCGCGGCATGCGCTGCACACCGTCGTGCGCATCATGCAGACGGCGCAGCGCATCCAGCGCAATCTGCGTCCGCCGGTGCTCGATGCCGGCCTGCTCGAGGCGATGGCCTGGCAGATCGCCGAATTCCGGCGCAGCACGGGCATCGACGTGAAGTTCTCGCGCAACGTCACCGCGGTGGAGCTCGACGATGCGCGCGCGATGACCGTCTATCGCTGCCTGCAGGAGTCGCTGACCAACGTGGCAAGGCACGCGAACGCGCGCAGGGTCCGCGTCGACCTCATCGTCGGAGCGGACGAGCTATCGCTCGAAATCGCCGACGACGGCATCGGCCTGCCGCCGAAGGCACTCGAGAAGGCGGGGTCGTTCGGGCTGCGCGGGCTGTCCGAACGCGCCCGTCGCGTGGGCGGCTGGATCGACGTGTCGCCCGGCGAGCGCGGAACCTGCGTGCTGCTGTCGATACCGCTCGCCGACCGCACGGCCGAAGCGGCGGAGGCGGCGGCATGATCCGCGTCGTGCTCGTCGACGATCACGCGATGATCCGGCGCGGCCTGCGCGAGACGCTCGCCGAGGCCGGCGACATCGAGATCGTCGGCGAAGCGGGCGACTACGCGTCGCTGCGCAGCCTGCTGCGCGAAACGCGGGCCGACGTGATCGTGCTCGACCTGAACTTGCCCGGGCGCGGCGGCATCGACGTGCTCAAGGCGCTCGCCGGCGACGACGACGCGCCGCGCGTCGTCGTGCTGTCGCAATACCCGGAAGACCAGTACGCGATCCGCGCACTGCGCAATGGAGCGATGGCGTACCTGAACAAGACGACCGAACCGGCGCAGATCGTCGAAGCGGTGCGAGCCGTCGCCACGGGCCGCAAGCACCTGACGCCGGAAGTCGCGCAGCTGCTGCTCGACACCGTCACCGGTACCGGCGGCGGTGCGCGCCACGAGCAGCTGTCCGATCGCGAGCTGCAGACGCTGCTGCTCATCGCCTCGGGGCGCCGGCTGTCGGAGATCGCGGCGGCGTTGACGCTGTCGCCGAAGACGGTGAGCGTGTACCGCGCCCGCGTACTCGAGAAGCTCGGCGTCTCGACGAACGCCGAGCTCGCGTCCTATGCGTTGCGTCACGGATTGATCGAGTAGCCATGCGCGGATCCGCCGCGGGCGCCACCACCCGGATCAGCGCGCGCGCCTTCGCGGCCTGCGCAGCGCTCGCCACCGTGCTCGCCTTCCCGCCGATCGGATTCGCGATCGACCGCCTCGCCGGCTCCGACGCGACGGACGGAGTCGCCGACGCGTCGTTTCCCTGGCTCGCCCTGTTCGCTTCGAGCGCGCTGGCTCTCGTCGCGCTCGGCTTCGCCCTGCTCGCGTGGCTGCGCTGGACACGCACCGAAGCCGAATTCGATGCCCTCGTCGCAACCGCACGGCGGCTGGCGATCGGTGAGCGCGGATTGCGCGCGAGTCCCCGGACCGCCGCGCTCGAGCCGCTCGCCGGCGCGCTGAACCGGCTCGGCGCGCTGAACGAGTCGGCCGAGGAGATGCTCGTCGATCGCGACCGGCAGCTCGCCGTGCTGCGCCGGCACGCGCAGCTCGCGTACTGGGAGAGCGACCGCGACGGACGACTGCAGCGCATCGAATTCGAGCCGTCGTGGCCGAACGCCGAACGTTGCGCGCCGATCGGCCGACTGCTGTTCGAGGAGGCGCGGCCGCTCGAGCGTGACGCATGGCAGGCAGCCCTCGAAGCGTTCGCCGCGCGCCGCCCATACGCCGATCTCGTTCTCGAGCGTCGCACGGCCGACGGCGGGACGATCCGCGTGATCGAATCGGGCGAACCCCGTTTCGCCGCAGACGGGTCCTTCATCGGCTATTGCGGGACGCGACGTCGCATCGCAGCCTCCGTCACCCTGCGCCATTCGGCGCTGCAGACGGCGGTCGAGACCGGTGCGCAACCGGCATTCGTCGTCTCGCGCGGCATCTGGCCGCTGAAGATCGTCGCGCTGAACGCGGCCGCACGCGCGCTCGTCGACGCGCCCGACGCCGCCGACGCACCGACGACGATCGAGCGCGTGCTCGATCCGGACGACGGCGACGCGGCGCGCGAGCTGCAGAAAGCCGTCACGCTGCGCGCACCGCTGCGCCAGCGCGCGACGATCCGGGACCGATACGGCGAACGTGCCGAGGCGATCGCACGGCTCGAGCCGATCGATGGCGGAACCGATGCCTTCGTCCTCGTGCTCGACGTGCAGGAAGCGCAGCAAGAACGGCTGCATGCCGCGGCCGAAGCCGCGGAGACGCTGCGCACGAAGGTGCGCGAGCTCGAACGCCGGGCACACCAGCTCGACAGCTTCGCGTGGAGCGTTTCGCACGATCTGCGCGCGCCGCTGCGCGCCGTCGACGGATTCGCCCGCCTCGTGCTCGAGGATCCCGCCTCGGGCCTCGGCGACGTCGCGCGCGCACATCTGCAGCGCGTCCTCGACGCCAGTGCACGCATGGAGCGGATGATCGACGCGCTGATGGCGCTGGCGCGCTCGACGACGCAGCCGATGCAACCGATGCGCGTCGACCTCGGCCGGCTCGCACAGGACATCGCACACGACCTGATGCGCTCGCATCCGGAGCGCTCGGTGATGATCCACTGCGAACCGTCGCTCGTCGTGGACGGCGATCCCGACCTGCTGCGCATCCTGCTGCAGAACCTGCTCGAGAACGCGTGGAAATACACAGCGAACCGCGACGCCGCTTCGATCCGCTTCGACGCGTCGACCGACGCCCGCGGGCACACCTTGTACTGCGTCTCGGACAATGGCCGGGGCTTCGACGCGACGAACGCCGACCGGCTGTTCGCGCCGTTCCAGCGCCTGCATCCCGAAGCCGAAGTGCCGGGAACGGGCATCGGCCTGGCGATCGCGCGCCAGGTGGTACAGCGCCACGGCGGCACGATCTGGGCGGATTCGGCGCCGGGCGAGGGAAGCCGGTTCTACTTCACGATCGGAGAGGCGGGCGGCACGACGCAGCCGGTCTAGATTTTCGGATCAATCGAACCAGACCGGCTTGCTCGCACCCATTGGCATCGGTGGTCTGGCCCAGTACGCGATGGTCTCGCTGTATTGCACGAGTGGCCGTGGGTGACGCAGGACACCGAACACCGAGTCCGTTTCCTGAAATGCACTTTCCGGGACCGAAGGCAAGTCCCGGATCCCCAGCCGACCCTCTGGCCACATCTCCTGCGGAAGACGTCCGAGCGACTGGACCCACATCGAGCTTTGCGTCAGCGAAGTCGAAACGTGATACGAGCCGCCCTCCTTGCTTCGGCGTAGCAGCGCAGCGACGACCCCTGCGGCGGCGAGATAGGCGGTGAGGTAGTCGTTCAACGTGAAAGTGGGGGCGAGTCTCGGCTCCTCCGGCGAACCTTCGTCGATTGCGAGACCCGATACGGCTTGCCCAAGCGGTTCGTACCCTCCGCGATCAGCCCACGGCCCCTCGTCTCCGTAGCAGCTCAACGAAACGTAGACGACGCCGGGGCAAAGGTCCGCCACTTCGCTGGGCGAGAACCCGCGTCTCGCGAGTGCCCCCGGACGCCACGACTGAATGAAGACGTCGGCATCGCGAATCAGCGCACGAAGCCGTTCGACGTCCGAAGGCAAGTCGAGGTCGATGAACGCGGTCCGCTTCCCGAAGCCTGTATCGACGTCGATCAGATGTCCATCGGGCTGGTGGGGCGCAGAGACGTGAAGTACCGAAGCGCCCTGCTCCGCCAGCACTCGGGAGGTGATCGGTCCCGCAAGCACGTGGGCCATGTCGACCACCCGCAAGCCGCTCAGCGGCCGATCGGCTCCCGGCGCGAATGGAACCGGCTCCGCATCGTTGATCCTGGTGACCAGGACAGGCGGCCTGGCCGCGAGGAGACGCCCTTGTGGATGCAAGCGCCACTCTTCCTGCGTGCGTGCGATGCAACCGAACAGTCGAGCCTCGGCAAGCGCCTGCTCCAACTCGTCCGAGTTCCATTTCGCGACCGCATTGGCAACCGACTCGTGCCCGGTGGTCGCCCCCAGGAAGCGGTGCACGTCGAGACAGTGCTGGACATAGTTCGCGGTATAGAGCAGATAGAACCTTCGATCGTCCTTCGTCGCGAAGAAATTAGGTCCTTGCCCGTCCCAGCGCGTAAAGGGAAGAGGATGGCCGTTCTGCCGAATGTGAAGGAAAGTGCACAGCCCGGGATAAGCAGCGTTGCGGACATCGACGCAAGCACGCTGCTCGCGCCCGGTGCGCGTCTTCCAGATCTCGATGATGCCCAATGCTTGCGCAGCGATAGCGGCGGCACTCGCCGCGCCCAGGCGATGTCGGCTCGGAACCACCGGGTCGGCGCCTTCGAACGTCACGCACGAGGCATCCGCGTGGCCCAGCCCGACAAAATTTCGCGCCTCGTCGAAAGCCAGGCGAACGTGTCGGTCCTGATCCCCTCCGATTCCGCCCTCCATACCGCACTCTCCGTACCAGTCGACGCAGTCAGCCAACCGGGGGGATCCCCACCTCATCGATCAACTTGCGATAGAGGGAGTATTCGCGGCGCATCAGCGCATCGAGTTCGTCGCCCGCGACGACGCCGGAAAGGCCGATCTTCTTCATGCGCTCGCGCCCCTCGTCGTCGGCCCGATAGGCGGCGTTCAGCGTCGAGATCAGCTGCTCTACGACCGGGCGCGGCGTCCCCGCCGGGGCGAACAAGCCGAAGGTCGAGCGTGGCGGCTCCCATCCCTGAACCCCCGCTTCCCTCAAGGTGGGTACTTCCGGCAACTCGTCCACACGTTCGGCACGAAGCACGGCAAGCCCTCGAAGCCGACCGTCACGAATCAGCGGCGCCGCCTGAGAGATAGAGGCGAACAGACAGTCGACATGCCCGCCGAGCATGTCGGCGGTCGCCTGCGCCGAACTGCGGTAGGCGACATGACCCAGCTTCACACCGGTCTCGCGCATGAACATCTCTGCGTTCATGTGAGGTGTCGAGCCGGTCCCCGCACTCGCAAAGGTGATCCGTCCAGGGCCTTCCTTGGCTGCGTCGATCAACTGCTGGAGAGTCTGATAAGGCGACTGTGAACTGACGACGAACACGGTGCCCGCAGAACCGAGGGACCAGACCGGAATGAAATCCTTGAGCACATCGTATTTCACCGATTTGTACAGGAAACCGGTCGTCACCAGAGCACTCGTGAACTGGGTCAATAGGGTGTGGCCGTCGGCGGCTGCCCGCAGTACCGCAGCGGTCCCGGTCGTACCGCCGCCTCCGGCGAGGTTCTCGACGACGACGGGCTGACCGAACCCCGCGTGCAGCCGCTCCGCCATGTACCGCCCCGCGATGTCGACGGGGGAACCAGCGCCGTACGGGCAGATGATCCTGATCGTTCGCGTCGGATATGCCGACTTCGCATACGCCAACCCGGTCCAAGCCGGAAGCGCAAAAGCAGGCATCGATCCGAGCACACGCAGCACTCTCCGTCGTTCCGCTCGGGTAGCAGGCCGTAGCGAGTGGTGCAGGCCATTGGTCGAGCAGCGCATGAGTCCCCCTCCTGTGTTCGCTTCGGTTGGCGTAACGGGGGGAGTTTGCTCGACGCTACCGAAAGCCGGAAGATGCAAAATTTACCCGATCAATAGCCACTAGTTATCACATGCCATGAAGCTCCACCAACTGCGCGACTTCGTCGCCGTGTCGCACGCTGGCGGAATTCGAGCGGCCGCGCGTGAGCTCGGACTGACTCAGCCATCACTCACCAAAAGCATCCGTCAGCTGGAGACATCGCTCGGCGTTCCGCTGTTCGAGCGCACCGGGCGCGGTCTGCATCGCACGGAATTCGGCGATGCACTGTTCGTTCGTGCGAGCGCCGTCCTGGCCGACCTGCAGCGCGCAACGGATGAGATCCGGCAACTCCGTGGCATCTGGCAGGGACGGGTCACGGTATCGATGAGCGGCACTAGCCTGCTCAATCTCCTACCGGGAGCACTCGAGGTGTTTCGACGTCGCCATCCCGATGTGCGCGTGCGCATCATCGAACGGCCACTCGACCAGGCACTCGAAGAGCTCCGCGGCGGCGTCCTCGACTTCGCCGTTCTTCCCGAGCCCCCAGCCACCATCCGGGACGAGTTTCGTTTCGATCCCCTACTGACCGACCGCTACGCCGTGGTGGGGCGAGCGGCGCACCCCTTGAGCAGCGCCACGTCGATCGTGGAGTTGCTCGACACGGAATGGGTCGTTACCCGCCAAGGTGGCGCAAGTGCCGCCGAGTTCGAGCGCTATTTCGCCGCGCTGCGGCTGACGGCTCCGAGTGTCTCGATCCAATGCGAAACCGTCCTCGGCGTTCTGTCCCTCCTCGCGCATACCGATCTGCTAGCCTTGCTGCCGTCGCGCTGGCTGCATACCAGGATCACGCGCAATGTCTCGGCCGAGATCCATGTCGCCGAGCACGTCCAGACTACGCCTATCGGCATCATTCAGCGCCGCTCGGCGCCCTTGTCCCCCGCCGCAGAAGCCTTCGCGGCCGCGCTCGTAGTGGAGTCCCGAGAAGTCGAGCGTGCATCCCCCGTCACGACTCCTCCTCGGCGAACGCCTCGTCGCGCTTCTTCGCCACCGCGGGCAGGAAGACGATGACGAGCAGCACGACCGCGATCGCCAGCAGCGTGGCCGACAGCGGGCGCGTGACGAACACCGACCAGTCGCCGCGCGAGATCGTCATCGCGCGGCGCAGGTACTCCTCCATCAGGCTGCCGAGCACCAGCCCGAGCAGCATCGGCGCCGGCTCGCAGTCGAGCTTGCGGAACAGGTAGCCGAGGATCGCGAACGGGATCGTCACGTAGACGTCGAAGACGTTGTTGTTGATCGAGTACGCGCCGACGCAGCAGAACAGCAGGATCGCCGGATACAGGATCCGGTACGGGACGGTGAGCAGCTTGATCCAGATGCCGATCAGCGGCAGGTTCAGCACCACCAGCATCGCGTTGCCGATCCACATCGAGGTGATCAGGCCCCAGAACAGGCTGGGGTTGCTCGTCATCACCTGCGGGCCGGGCTGGATGTTGTGAATCATCATCCCGGCGACCATCAGCGCCATCACCGCGTTGGTGGGAATGCCCAGCGTGAGCATCGGGATGAACGAGGTCTGCGCGCCCGCGTTGTTCGCCGCCTCCGGGCCGGCCACGCCTTCGATCGCGCCCTTGCCGAAGCGCTCGGGCGTGCGCGAGATCTTCTTCTCGATCGCGTAGGAGGTGAACGACGACAGCACCGCGCCGCCGCCGGGCAGGATCCCGAGGAACGAGCCGAGCGCCGTGCCGCGCACGATCGGCGCGAGCGACGCCTTGAGTTCGTCGCGGCTGGGCAGCAGACGGCCGACCCGGCGGGTGAAGACCTCGCGATCCTCGCGATGCTCCAGGTTGGCGATGATCTCGCCGAAGCCGAACAGGCCCATCGCGACGGCGGCGAAGGAGACGCCGTCGGTCAACTCGGGGATCCCGAAGGAGAAGCGCGCGACCCCCGAGTTCACGTCGGTTCCGATCATGCCCACCAGCAGGCCGAGCACGACCATCGCCAGCGCCTTGACGATCGATCCGTGCGCGAGGACGACCGCGGCGATCAGGCCGAGCACCATCAGCGAGAAGTACTCGGCGGGCCCGAACTTGAAAGCGATCTCGGCCAGCGGCGGGGCGAAGCCGGCGATGAGCAGCGTCGCGACGGTCCCCGCGAAGAACGAGCCGATCGCGGCGATCGACAGCGCCGGCCCCGGTCGCCCTTTGCGCGCCATCTGGTAGCCGTCGAGCGTGGTCACCACCGACGAGGTCTCGCCGGGCAGGTTCACCAGGATCGCCGTCGTCGATCCCCCGTACTGCGCGCCGTAGTAGATGCCGGCAAGCATGATGAGCGCCGTGGTCGGATCGCTCATCTGGTAGGTGATCGGCAGCAGCATCGCGATCGTCGCCAGCGGGCCGAGCCCGGGCAGCACGCCGATCAGCGTGCCGAGCAGCACGCCGACGAAGCACCAGAGGACGTTCTCGAGAGTGAGCGCGGTCGCGAAGCCCAGCGCCAGGTGCGAAAGCAGTTCCATCAGCGGATCAGGATCAAGGCGAGAACAACGTCGGCCAGACGGGGAACTGCAGCTCGAGCCCCTTCACGAAGACCAGCCAGGACAGCACGAGCAGCACAACGATCTCGAGCAGCGTCTCCTTCCATCGGAACTCGTGGCTGGCGATGGCCGAGAGGCCAATCAACACGGCGACCGAAACGACCATGCCCAGGCGCGGCAGCAGCAGCGCGAACAGCGCAACCGACCCGAGGATCACGATCAGCGGGCGCCAGCCGATGCGCTCGACGCCCGTCTCGGGGTTGGTGCGCGCCGTGGACATCCAGATCGTCGCCACGCCGAGCAGCGCGAGGAGGACGCCGAGCATCATCGGGAAGAAGCCCGGCCCCATGCGGGCCGGCGTGCCGAGCTGGTACGCGGAGGAGAAGACGGCGAAGGCGCTCCCGAGGACGAGAAACAGGACTCCCGACCAGAAATCGCGATGGTTGCGGATGCGCATGCGCCAACTCCTTCGTCACGTCCATCCGTGCTGCACTACGGTTTCCGAACCCAGATCCGGATCAGCGCGCACTCTACCCTCACCGGCGCTGCGCACGATAACCCAAGCCGGCTTCGATCCCGTCCCTCTTCCGGGCGGGCCGTTCGAGACCCGACCTACCGCATCCGCCACAGCAAGGCGATTCCCAGCCCGGCGAACGCGGCGGCCACGCCGAACGTCGCCGCATAGCTTTGCAGCTGCGAGTAGATGGCCGCGAACAGCGACGGCCCGATCAGCACCCCGCCGAACGTGAAGAACAGCGCGCCGCCGGTCGCCGTGCTCGCCTCGCCCGCCGGCGCGAGCCGCGCCACCTCCGCCAGGAACACGCCGTTCCACCCGATCGCCGTCACCCCCATCGACACGAACACGGCGGCCGTGGCGAACGCGCTCCAGCGCTCGTCGACCTGCGTGGCCGCGAGCGTCGCGAGCAGCATCAACGCTCCGAGCACGAGCAGCGTCGTTCGACTTGCCCGCAACCGGTCGGCGATCCACCCCCAGGCGATGCGCCCGACGGCGCCGGAGAACTGCACTGCCGACAGCAGCACGCCCGCCTCGACCAGCGTGTAGCGCGCCTCCTGCACGAGAAACGTCACCGCGAAGGTCATCAGGCACAGCTGCACGCCGGCGAAGCACAGCGCCATCAGCGACAGATGGCGAAGGCCCCGGTGCGACCACACCAGGACGATTCCGCTCAGCAGGCCCGCAGGCGAACCCGAAGCCTGCCGGGCATCCCGCCGCACGCGTCCGCTGCGGTCGCGCTCGGCCGCGCACCGATCGTCGTCCCAGAGCGAGCGCACCGGCTGCAGCAGCGCGAGCATCGCGAGCGCGCAGACGAGGACGACGAGCAGCGCCGCGCGCCAGCCATAGGCGTGCGCGACCGGCGGCGCAACGAGCGCCGCGGCCATGCCGCCGAGCGGAACGCCCGTCTGCTTCAGCGAGAAGATCAGGTTGCGGCTCGACGCCGGGGTGAAGCGCGCCAGCAGATGCGCGCCCGCCGGATTCGACGACCCGTAGCCGAAGCCCAGCAGCATCGACGCGACGGCGAGCGCAGCCAGGTGCGGCACCGTCGCGAGCAGCATCGCGGCGGCGACGAGCGCGAGCGCGACTTGCGTCGTGCGGCAAGCACCCAGCCGCGCGACGACGTTGCCGCCCACCGCCGCGCTCGCCATCGCACCCGCGTAGACGATGCTCACCTGGTAGCCGATCGTCGACGCGTCGACCGCGAGCACCTGCGCGAGCTCGGGCGCGAGCACCGGCAGCGTCAGCGCGGCCATCGAGACGATCGTCTGCGCGACGAGCGTCGCGCCGACGACGATCGGCACGGGCGGAGTCTGCATCGCCTTCAGCGCACGTTGCCGACGAGCATCAACGCCAGTTGCGGGAAGACTGCGACCAGCGCGAGTACCGCCAACATGATCAGCACGTAAGGCACGGCGCCCCGGATGATGCGCTCGAGCGGAACGTCGCGCACGACGCCCTGCACGACGAACAGGTTCAGGCCGACCGGCGGCGTGATCAGCGCCATCTCCATGTTGATCGTCAGGATGATGCCAAACCAGATCAGGTCCCAGCCGAAGACCGAGACGATCGGGATCAGGATCGGCGCCGTGATCACGATGATCGACAGCGTCTCCATGAAGCAGCCGAGGAAGACCAGCAGCAGGTTGATCGCGATGAAGATCAGCCACGGCGCAACGTCGAGCTCGGCCACCGTGCGCGAGATGACCGGCGCGACCTGCGTCGTCGTCATCGCGTAGCCGAAGACCATCGCGCCGGCGATGATCATCAGCACCATCACGCTGCCGCGCGCCGCATCGTGCAGGATGACGAGCATCTTGCGAAGCGTGAGCTCGCGGTAGAGGACGCCCGAGAGCAGCAGGCTCGCCAACGTGCCGAGCGCGGCCGCTTCGGTGGGCGTGGCAAGCCCCTGGTAGATCGAGCCGAGGATGATCCAGATCAGCACCGCCATCGGCACCAGGTGCCGCAGCGCGGCGAGGCGCTCGCGCACGGTGGGCGCCGCCGCCATGGCCGCATGCCCGGCAACGGTGGCCGCACGGTGTGCGCGCAGCGCCGCGCGCACCTGGTACGCCATGAACGCGGCGGTCATGATCAACCCGGGGAGGATCCCGGCGATGAAGAGCTTGCCGATCGACTGCTCCGCGACGATGCCGTAGACGATCATCGGGATGCTCGGCGGAATCAGGATGCCGAGCGTGCCGCCGGCGGCCACCGCCCCGGTGGCGTCGCTGTCGCGATAGCCGAAGCGGCGCATCTCGTCGACCGAGAAGCGGCCGATCGCTCCCGCGGTCGCGACGCTCGAGCCCGAGACCGCGGCCATCACCGCGCATGCGAGCGTCGTCGCGACCATCAGTCCGCCGGGCACGCCGTGCAGCAACGTCGCGAGCGACGCATACAGGCGCGACCCCATCCCCGACGCCGAGATGATCGCGCCCATCAGGATGAACAGCGGAACCGCCGTCAGCGTGAAGCTCGTGATCGAGCCCCACAGCGTCGGCGCGATGAGGCCGAGCGCGTCGATGCCGCCACCCACCAGGAGCAGCGTGCCGATCGCGACACCGAAGAGGCTGAATGCAACGGGCACGCCGATCGCGAGGCACGCGATCAGCGCGGCGAACATCGCCAGACCGAGCCAGATCTCCATTCGATTCGAAGGTCGGGTTCAGGCGCTGTCGCGCCTGCGGTTCACCATCTCCGCCAGATGCACGACGAGCAGCCAGAGCATGCCCGCGGCGAAGAACGAATAGGGAATCCACAGCGCGACCTGGAAGAGCCCCCAGGACGTCTCGCCGCTGTCGTAGGCGTCCCACCAGAACTGCGCACTGAGCCACGCGAGCAGCCCGACCACGACGAGCACGACGACGTCGGCGAGCCAGGCCAGCACGCGGCGAACGCCGGGGGAGACGCGCGTGACGACGAGATCGACGCCGACGTGCGCGCCTTCGGCCAGCGCATAGGCCGCGCCGCCGAAGGCGATGAGGCCCATCAGGTATTCCGAGACGTCGTTGACCCAGCCGGTCGTCGACGCGAAGAAGGTGCGGGCGACGACCTCGTAGGTGACGAGCAGCGCGATCGCGAATGCGGCGACGCCGACCAGCAGCCCGGAGAATCGCGTGACCGCCGCGATCCACGCGAAGCCCGCCGGGGGGCGGCGCGCCGGCGCCGCCCCGTTGCCTTCGCGCGCGCTCACCGGCCCGCGTCGACGCCGGCGTTCTTCAGCAGCTCCTCACCGCCGGGAACGTCGGCCTTGAACTTCTCGAAGCTGTACTTGCGAAACCAGTCCTGCCACTTCTTCCACGACGCTTCGGTCATCTTCTCGACCTGGACGCCGTTCTTCGCGAACAGCCCGGCGACGCGCCTGTCCTCGTTCTTCGCCCCTTCCAGCGCCGCCTGCTCGAGGCTCTCGCCGACCTCGACGAGGATCTTCTGCTGCTCGGGCGTCAGCTTGTTCCACGTCTTCATGCTGATCGCGATCGGCTCGATCGTGAAGTAGACGCTGTAGTCCTCGGGCGAGTTGTAGAACTTCGCCACCTCGTACATGCGATACGCGCCGAAGGACCCCGACGACGTCCACATTCCGTCGAGCAGCCCGAGCTGCATCGCGTTGTAGTTCTCGGACGACGGCATCGAGACGGTGGTCGCGCCCGCCTGCTGCAACGCGTACTCCATGAACTTGCCGGCCGCGCGCATCTTCAATCCCGAGACGTCCTGCGGCTCGTGGATCGGCTTGCCCGTCGAGGCGACGCCGCCCGAGATCTGGATCCACGACAGCGTCTTGAAGCCGTACTCCTGCGCCTTCCGTTCGAGCTGCTTCCACGCCTCGGACTTGCGGAAGGCGAAGACGTCGTCGTGGCTGCTCCAGAGACCGGGCAGCAGCACCAGGTTCATCTGCGGGATCGCACCGGCGGCGTAGATGTACGGATAGATCGCGAGATCGACCGTGCCGTTGCGCAGCGCCGTATGTGTCGCGTTCGCCTTCACGAGCGACTGGGCCGGAAAGATCGAGATCTTGATCTCTCCGTTCGTGCGCTTCTCGACCTCCTGCGCGAACTTGATGCCGGTGGCGATGACGTAGTCGGACTCGTCCTGCGGCCACTGGTGCGCCATCTTCAGGTTCAGCGTCTGCGCGGCGGCGGCGCCACCGAGCGTGAGGGCCGCACCCGCAACCAGCGCGGTCCCGAACTTCGCGAACGTGGTTCTCATGGTTCCTCCTCTGCGGTTCCGCCGGTGTTCAGTTCCGGCGATCGGTGCCTCGCGACATCGTTGCGAGAATTTCTTCGTACAGCGCCGCCGGCTCGTCGTCGAAGCGCTCCTCGGGCCATTGCGCGAGCGTCGCCGCCAGCTTCCGGTACGCCAGCCGCTGCAACCGATAGCGGTTGAAGCGGCGCCGGCGTGCAGGCGCCGGGCGGCGTTCGAGGGCCTGGTGCAGCGCCTCGTCGATCCGCGCGTCGAGCTCGAGCAGGCCTTCGTCATCGTCCGCCTTCACGAGCACGATGTGCGGCACGGCGACGCCGCGACGCTGCGACAGCGTCGTCTTCAGCTCGAGCGCCGTCCGGCGGGCTCCGGCGAGATCGGCCTTGTTGATCACGATGAGGTCGGCGGTCTCGAGGATTCCGGCCTTCATCGCCTGGATCGAGTCGCCCAGGCCCGGCATCAGCAGCAGCACCTCGACGTCGACGAGCTCGCGCACGCCGAACTCGGCCTGGCCCACGCCCACCGTCTCGACGACGATCTCGGCGAAGCCGAACGAATCGAGCGTCGAAAGGACCTCCGGAAGGTTGTCGCCGAGCCCGTCGCGCGTCTGGCCGCTCGGCATCGAACGCACGTACACGCGTGGATCCTCGGCGAGCGCCTCCATGCGGATGCGGTCGCCGAGCAGCGAGCCGGCGCTGTCCGGGCTCGTCGGGTCGATGGCGACGATCGCCAGCGGCGAGGCCTTCTCCACCCGCACGTGGGCGAGCCGTGCGATCAGCGAGCTCTTGCCGACGCCCGGCGCGCCGGTGATGCCGATGCGCGGCGCCGGTGGCCCGTCGTGGACCGGCTCGCGCAGCAGCTCGTCGACGTCCATTCGCGCGACGCGCGTGAGCGCGCGGCTCACGGCCCGCCGGTCGAAGGGCGAGGCCGACGACGTCACCCGGTCTTCCCCAGCAGGGCAGGCCCGTGCTCGCCGAGCAGCGGCGGCGCACGAAAATCGTCCTGCGCGTCGGAGAACTTCACCGGGTTGCCGACGACGCGAAGCATCTCTCCGTCGAGAGGAATCTCCGCAACCATCCCTCGCGCCGCCGTCTGCTCGCTCGCCAGCGCCGTCTCGAGCGTCTCGACACCGGCGGCGACGATGCCCAGCGGCGCGAGCCGCGCGACCCATCGCTCGGTCGTTTCGGTCGCGAGGACCTCGCCGATCGAGTGCAGGACGAGCTCGCGATTCTCGCGCCGCGCGACCATCGTCGCGTAGCGCTCGTCGTCGATCCACTCGGGGCGCCCGATCTCGCGGCAGAACGTGCGCCAGAAATCGTCGTGCGTGATGAACAACGTCAGCCAGCCGTCGGCCGTACGGAAGATCTGCGCCGGGACAATGTACGGATGCGCCGACGCCGGATAGCGCTCGGCACGCTCGCCGGCGTTCAACCATGCGCCCGCGAGATAGTTCAGTTGCGAGAGCATGACGTCGTACATCGCGATGTCGACCTGGCCGCCCTCGCCCTGCACGAGCTTCGCCAGCAAGCCCACCGCTCCCATGATGCCGGCGGAGTTGTCCACCGCCGAGTACCCGGTCTTCGTCGGCGGCCCGGACGGATCGCCGGTCAGCGCCATGACGCCGGTCAACGCCTGGATCACGTAGTCGTAGGCGGGCCGCTCGGCGAAGGGACTGTCCAGCCCGTAGCCGGTGAGCGCGACGCAGACGATCTTCGGATTGAACGCCTTGAGCCGCTCGTAGGTGAGGCCGAGCTTGCGGATCGCCTTGGGACGCAGGTTCGTGACAAGGCCGTGCGCGTCGCGCACCAGCACGCCGAGCTGCGCGCGGCCTTCGTCCGATGCGAGGTCGAGCACGACGCTGCGCTTGCCGCGGTTCAGGCTCGCGAAATACGCGTTGTGAGGCCCGACCTTGTGCGGGCTGATGCTGCGCGCGATGTCCCCGGCCGGCGGCTCGACCTTGATCACGTCGGCACCCAGGTCGGCAAGCAGCATCCCGCAGTACGGGCCCATCAGCATGTGCCCGACCTCGATGATGCGCTTGCCGCGCAGCGGCAGAGTCACGACAGCATCCTCGCGATCGTCGCGATGACGTCGGCGAGCGGGATCTCGCTCGTGAACACGCCGCGCACGCCCCGTTCGCGCAGTCTCTCCTGGTCGGGCGCGGGAATCGTGCCGCCCACGAACACCGGGATGTCGTCCGCCTGCAGCGAGCGCAACTGCTCGAGCGTATCGTCCACCAGCTCGTTGTGGCTGCCGGAGAGGATCGACAGCCCGACGGCGTCGACGTCCTCGTCGACGGCGACGCGCGCGATGTAGCCGGGCGTCTTGCGCAGCCCCGTGTAGATGACGTCGGCGCCGGCGTCGCGCAACGCGAGCGCGACGACCTTCGCGCCGACGTCGTGGCCGTCCAGGCCGGGCTTGGCGACGAGAATGCGCTTGCCGCGCAGCGGCGCCGTTTCGGTGGTTGGCTTCATAGTCGCACCGGTTCCTCGAACTCGCCCCACTGCTTCTTCAGCCGCGCGACCATCTCGCCCACCGTGGCGTAGGCGTGGCAGCACTCGATCAGATAGGGCATCAGGTTCTCGTCGTCGACGGCGGCCGCCTGCTCGAGCCGGTCGAGCGCGCGCTCGACCTCGGCGGCATCGCGCCGGTCGCGGATCGCATCGAATTTCTCGAGCACGCGCCGGCTCGCCTGCGGGTCGACGCTGAACACCTCCTCGGGCGCCGCCGTCTGGTCTTCGTGGCGAAAGCAGTTCAACCCGACGACGGGCAGCTTGCCGCTGTCGATCTGCCGCTTGCGCTCGTGTGCGCGATGCGCGATGCGCAGCTGCAGCCAGCCGTCCTCGATCGCCTTCACCGCGCCGCCGTACGCCTCGACCTCGGCCATCAGCGATTCGATCCGCTTCTCCATCTCGTCGGTGAGGTGCTCGGTGAAGTAGCCGCCGCCCAGCGGATCGACCGTGCGCGCGATTCCGCTCTCGTAGGCGACGATCTGCTGCGTGCGCAGCGCGAGCTCCGCGGAGAATTCGGTGGGAATCTGGAACGGCTCGTCGAGCGCGCAGGTGAAGATCGACTGCGCGCCGCTCAGCACGGCCGCCATCGTCTCGATCGCCACCCGCACGACGTTGTTGTACGGCTGCGGGGCGACCAGCGACGAGCCGCCGCAGACGACGCCGAAGCGGAACATCTGCGCCTTCGGATCGGTGACCCCGTAGCGCTCCTTCAGCAGCCGCGCCCAGATCCGGCGGCCGGCCCGGAACTTCGCGACCTCCTCGAAGAGGTCCATGTGCACGTAGAAGAAGAACGACAGGCGCTTGGCGAAGCGGTCCGCGTCGCCGCCGCGTCGGATCAGCTCGTCGACGTAGGCCAGCCCGTTGGCCAGCGTGTACGCCATCTCCTCGGCCGCCGTGCAGCCGGCATCGCGCATGTGGGCGCCGGCGATCGAGATCGTGTTGAAGCGCGGCGTCTCGCGGTTGCCGAACAGGATCGTGTCGGAGATCAGCCGCATCGAGGGGCGCACCGGAAAGATCCACGTTCCGCGCGCGACGTATTCCTTCAGGATGTCGTTCTGGATCGTCCCCGTGAGCTTCTCGCGCGGCACGCCGGTGCGGTCGGCGCACGCGATGTACATCGCGTAGAGGATCGCCGCGGTGCCGTTGATCGTGAACGACGTCGAGATGCGCGACAGATCGATCCCGCGGAACAGGATCTCCATCTCGGAGAGATTCGACAGCGACACGCCGACCTTGCCGATCTCGGGACGCGCCATCGGGTCGGTGGGGTCGAGCCCGCACTGCGTCGGCAGGTCGAGCGCGACCGACAGCCCCGTCTGGCCACGCTCGAGCAGGAAGCGGTAGCGCTCGTTCGATTCCTCGGCGGTGCCGAAGCCCGAATACTGGCGCATCGTCCAGAGCCGGCCGCGGTAGCCGTCGGGAAAGATGCCGCGCGTGAACGGGAACTCGCCCGGCCGGCCCGGATCCTGGAAGGGGAAGTTCTGCGGGTCGACGACGACCGGCACCTCGATGCCGGAGCGCACGGCGGTGCCGACGCTCGGCACGACCGGTCGCGTTTCCGCTTCGGTGCTTCGATGGTTCATGCTGATCCTCTGCTTCGCGACAGGAAGCGGTCGCTCGCCTGCCAGTGATCGGGGTGGATCCAGGTGGCGACGAAGGCCTCGCGCTCGCGCTGCTCGCGCTGCGCCCGCGTGTGCATGAGGCGATCACCCAGCGCGATCGCCTTGAACGCACGCAGCACCTGCGGCGCCTGCGCGCGCATCGGCGCGAGGAATCGCTCGACGCAGGCGTCGAGCGATTCGCCGTCGGCGGCGACGTCGTCGACCAGTCCGATCGCCTGCGCCTTCTCGGCCGGCATCGTCTCGGCGCCGACCAGGATCGAGAGCGCGCGCCGCCCGCCGACGAGCGCGACGAGATCCGCCCCGCCCCCGAAGCCCGTGCAGATGTTCAGGCGCCCCTGCACGAAGCCGATCGCCGCGTGCCGGGCCGCGACGCGGAAATCGCAGGCGACGGCGAGCTCGGCGCCTCCGCCCAGCGCGACGCCGTTCAGCGCGGCGACGACCGGCAGCGGGAACTCGCGCACCGCGCGCAGCGCCTCGTTCGCGTACGACCAGAGCCGCTCGGCGTCGTCGGTGCTGCGCAGCTTGTCGAACTCCTTCAGGTCACCGCCGGCAGCGAAGCTCTTCTCGCCCGCGCCGGTGACGACGGCCGCGCGCAGCCCGCGATCGTCGGCCGATTCGGTGAACGCGCGGCGCAGCTCGCCGAGCACCTCGGTGCTCAGCGGGTTGCGCTGCGCCGGCCGGTCGATCGTCACGCGCAGGACGTCGTCGAGACGTTCGACCCTCAGGTACCGGTATTCGCTCATTGCCGGAAGACCTCCTCGATTCGTCGGCGCGCACCGACGAGACGCGCCGCCAGTTCGTCGATGCGCTTCTCCATCCGGTGCGACGGACCGGCCACCGCGAGCCCGAAGACCTCGTCGCGGATCGACAGCGCGACGGCGAGCGCGGTGACGTCCTCGACGTTCTCGCCACGGGTCATGAACCAGCCGCGCTGCCGGCTTGCCTCGAGATCGGCGCGCAGCCGCTTCGCATCGACGATCGTGCGCCCGGTGACGGCGTCCAGCGGATGCGCACCGAGCCAGTCGGCGAGCGCGTCGTCGGACAGCGCGCCGAGCATCACCTTGCCGATCGAGCTCGAATGCAGCGGCTTGTATTCGCCGGGCTTCGCGGTGTAGCGCACGGTGTGCGGCCCTTCGACGACGTCGAGATAGAGGACCGCCTCGCCCTGCCGCTTGCCCAGGATCACGGTCTCGCGCGTCTCGTCGCGCAGACCCTGCAGCTGGGGCTCGATCCGCTCGAGGAACGGATCGTTGCGCACGACGCTCTGCGCGAGATCGAGCAGGCGCCGCGTCGGATAGAAGTCCTTGCGCCGGCTCACCGCGTAGAGGTAGCCGCGCCCGACGAGGGTCCGCACCAGACCGTGACAGCTGCTCACGGGAACGTTCATGCGCTGCGCGAGCTCGCTCAGCACGAGCGGCTTGCCACTCGCCTCGAAGGCTTCGAACAGGTCGAGGGTGCGTTCGGCGGACGGTACAGGAGGCATCGATTCTATTTTTCAGCCGGCTGAAAACTTTTTCAGATAGCTATTACGATTGTACGCAAGGCGACGAAACGCGCAAGCGGCCGGCCGGAGCGCGCACGCCGTCGCCCCGGCTCTCCTGCTCTGACGATCGAGCTATGGCGCCGATCGACGAGGCACGGACCACGGATTCCTTCCGGGATGGGTTCGTCATCGCCCCGAGGGGCCGCGCCGGCCGCGCACCGGCCGGTCGATCAGAGCCGGTCGGCGTACTCGCGAAGAAACGTCAGCGTGCGCCGCGGCGAGAACGACGGCAGCGCGCATCCGGGCGCGAGAATGAAGCCTTCGCGCCCGGCCTGCGCAACCGCATCGTCGATCTGATGCGCGAGCTTCGGCAGCGACAGGTCGGGAAACGCGCTTTCGTCGATGCCGCCCATCAGGCAGGCATCGAAGCGCCGGCGTAACTCGGCGAGCGTCGGGTTGTCGGGCGAACGGTCCGACACGCTGAGCGACTCGCAGACGGTCTCGATCGCGCGCAGCGGCTCCGCGCGATGGCGCCACAGGTTCTCCTGCTGGTCGCGGCCGATGTTGCGCACGATCGACTGGTACGGATCGAAGCCGGTCTCGAGCAACGGGAACTCGGGGCCCATCGCGACGCGCAGCCGGTGCAGGCAGTCGAGCTGCTGCGCGAACGCCGGATGATCGAGCGGCACGACCTCGAACGCCCGCAGCGACGACGCCTCCTCGACGTCGCGCAACCCTTCGGGCACCGGGTAGCGATAGTCGGACATGACCTTGGCGAGATCCCAGCGATAGGTCGTCAGGAAGCGTTCGTGCAGGCGCGCCGTCTCCTCGCCCGCCACTCCGACGACGCGTGCTACCTGCCATCTGGTAGGTGTCGCCGATCGCGGCGGTCAATACCCTTGCCCCGGCGAGAAGTCGTTGCGAACCCAGTTTTCCACGCCGAACCCAGGGGGAGGACCGTCCACCATGAACGATACGACGCGCAGCTTGCTTGCAGTCTTGTTCAGCTCGCTATTCGCAGCGGGATGCGGCGGAGGGGGCGGAGGCTCCGGAGAAGATGCC
>DATGRE010000192.1:0-3238 GCA_035303885.1 Zeimonas sp.
CCGAGTGCTTCTCCATGAACTCGCTCATGTCGATGCGGATCAGGTGATCCTCGCTGTCGAACAGGAACTCGGCGAGCGCCTTGCACAGCTCGGTCTTGCCCACGCCGGTGGGGCCGAGGAACAGGAACGAACCGTATGGGCGCCGCGGGTCGGCGAGACCTGCGCGCGAGCGGCGGATCGCCTCGGAGACCAGGCGCACCGCCTCTTCCTGCCCGACGACGCGCCGGTGCAGGTGCTCCTCCATCTTCAGCAGCTTCTCGCGTTCGCCCTGCATCATCTTGCTCACCGGAATGCCGGTGGCGCGCGAGACGACCTCCGCGATTTCTTCCGCACCGACCTGCGTGCGCAGCAGCTTCGGCCGCTCCGCGGCGCCCCCGGTCTGGCGCGCCGCCTCGGCTTCGCTGGCCGCCTTCAGGCGTCCCTCGAGCTCGGGTAGCCGACCGTACTGGATCTCGGCGAGCTTGTCGTACTGGCCCTTCCTCTGCAGGTCGGCCATCTGCGCGCGCAGCTGGTCGATCTCGGCCTTGATCTGCGCCGAGCCCTGCACGGCGGCCTTCTCGGCGCGCAGCAGCTCGTCGAGATCGGCGTATTCCTTCTCCAGGCGCGCGATCTCCTGCTCGATCGCCTCGAGCCGCTTGCGCGACGCTTCGTCGGTTTCCTTCTTCACCGCCTCGCGCTCGATCTTCAGCTGGATGATCCGGCGATCGAGCCGGTCCATCGCCTCGGGCTTGCTGTCGATCTCCATCTTGATGCGCGCGGCCGCCTCGTCGATCAGATCGATCGCCTTGTCGGGCAGGAAGCGGTCGGTGATGTAGCGGTGGCTGAGCTCGGCGGCCGCGACGATCGCCGGGTCGGTGATCTCGACGCCGTGGTGCAGCTCGTAGCGCTCCTGCAGTCCGCGCAGGATCGCGATCGTGTCCTCGACCGTCGGCTCGTCGACGAGCACCTTCTGGAAACGGCGCTCGAGCGCGGCGTCCTTCTCGATGTACTTGCGGTATTCGTCGAGCGTGGTCGCGCCGATGCAGTGCAGCTCGCCGCGCGCGAGCGCCGGCTTGAGCATGTTGCCGGCGTCCATCGCGCCTTCGGCCTTGCCGGCGCCGACCAGCGTGTGCAGCTCGTCGATGAAGACGATCGTGCGACCCTCCTCGGCGGCGAGCTCCTTGAGCACCGCCTTGAGCCGTTCCTCGAACTCGCCGCGGTATTTCGCGCCGGCGATCAGCGCGGCCAGGTCGAGCACGAGCACGCGCTTGTCCTTCAGCGTCTCGGGCACGCTGCCGTCGACGATGCGCTGCGCCAGCCCCTCGACGATCGCGGTCTTGCCGACGCCCGGCTCGCCGATCAGCACCGGGTTGTTCTTCGTGCGCCGCTGCAGGATCTGGATCGTGCGGCGGATCTCCTCGTCGCGGCCGATCACCGGGTCGAGCTTGCCTTCGCGCGCGCGCTCGGTGAGATCGATCGTGTATTTCTTCAGCGCCTCGCGCTGGCCTTCGGCCTCGGCGTTGTCGACGCTGGCGCCGCCGCGCACCGCCTCGATCGCCGCCTCGAGCGAGGGGCGGGTGAGCCCCGCTTCCTTGACGATGCGGCCGGCCTCGCCCTTGTCCTCGGTGAGCGCGAGCAGGAACATCTCCGTGGCGATGTACTGGTCGCCGCGCTTGAGCGCCTCCTTCTCGGAGAGGTTCAGCATGTTGACGAGCTCGCGGCCGATCTGGATCTCGCCGCCGGTGCCGGAGACCTGCGGCAGGCGCTTGATCGCCGCGTCGGCCGCGGTCTTCAGCGCGGCGGCGCGCACGCCGGCGCGCTCGAGCAGCGTGCGGCCGGAGCCTTCGGGCTGCCCGGCGATCGCCGCGAGCACGTGCACCGGCTCGATGTACTGGTTGTCGTTCGCAATGGCCAGGCTCTGTGCGTCGGCAAGCGCCTGCTGGAACTGCGTCGTGAGTTTGTCCAGTCGCATGAAAGTGGAATCCTCGATATGCGGGGGGCGGCGGGCCGCGGAACTGACGCCTATCTGAGGGGGCGACGGGGCCGTTTCAAGGGGGCGGCCGACGATGTCGATCCCGAATCGCTATATTCGGTCGAACCGTTCGACTTCACGACCATGTCCACGCTCTTCACTTCCCTTCCGCTTCGTTCGCTGGTCCTCCCCAATCGAATCGTCGTCTCGCCGATGTGCCAGTACTCGGCGGTCGAAGGCCGCGCACAGCCGTGGCACGCCGTCCACCTCGGGCACCTGGCGATCGGCGGCGCAGGGCTGCTGCTGATCGAGGCGGCCGCGGTGGAGCCCGCCGGGCGCATCACGCACGGCGACCTCGGCCTGTACGACGACGCGACCGAGGAAGCGCTCGGCCGCACCCTCGAGACCGTGCGCAGCGTCTCGGGCACGCCGATCGGCATCCAGCTCGCACACGCCGGGCGCAAGGCGTCGAGCGCGCGCCCCTGGGAGGGCGGCCGGCTGATCGACGTCGACTCGGGCGGCTGGCGGCGGGTGGCGCCCAGCGCGGTGCCGATCTCGGAGGACGAGCCGGCGCCGCACGCGCTCGAGCGCGATGAGCTGGAGGCGCTGAAGCTGCGCTTCGTCGACGCGGTTCGCCGCGCCGACCGGCTCGGCCTGGACGCGATCGAGGTCCACGCCGCGCACGGCTACCTGATGCATCAGTTCCTGTCGCCGCTGGCCAACCGGCGCGAGGACGAATACGGCGGTCCGCTGGAGAACCGCATGCGCTGGCCGCTCGAGGTGCTGGCGTCGATGCGCTCGGCGTGGCCCGCACACAAACCGCTCGGCGTGCGCGTTTCGGCCACCGACTGGCGCGACGACCTGCCCGCGGCGCAGCGCTTCGACCTGCCCGACGCGATCGCCTTCGCGCGCGCCTGCGCGAAGATCGGCGTCGACTGGATCGACGCCTCCAGCGGCGGCATCTCGCCGCAGCAGCGGATCGCGCTCGGCCCCGGCTACCAGGTGCCCTTCGCCGAGGCGATCCGGCGCGAAGTGCCCGGGATGCGCGTGATCGCGGTCGGGATGATCACCGAGCCGCAACAGGCCGACGAGATCGTCGCGTCGGGCAAGGCCGACCTGGTCGCGCTCGCCCGCGCGATGCTCTACGACCCGCGCTGGCCGTGGCACGCCGCGGCGGCGCTCGGCGCCCGGGTCGATGCGCCCCGCCAGTACTGGCGCAGCGAGCCGCGCGAGCACAAGGGGCTGTTCGGCGACACGGCCTACGGACAGCGCTGACGATGCCGGCGT
>DATGRE010000193.1:0-21043 GCA_035303885.1 Zeimonas sp.
CAGTGCGGTGATCCGCGTGCGGGGCCATGCCGACGCCGGAGGCGGCTCGCCGGGCTCGCCGAACAGCGCGCATTCGGCCTCGGAGTCGGCATCCGCATCGCTCGTGTCGACCGAGGCCGCGCCCGTCGCGAGCAGCGCGTCGGTCCATTCATCGGCGCTCGTGCCGTCGACGACGAAGCGGATCCGGATCCACATCGGGATGCAGCGGGTGTTGCGGTTCGCGGCGTTCGGCGTTCAGCCGCGACGCAACGCGAGCTTCTGCTCGAGATAATGGATCGGCGTTCCGCCCTGCACGAAGTGCGCGTCGGCGAGCAGCTCGCGATGCAGCGGCAGGTTGGTGCGGATGCCGTCGACGGCCATCTCCGAGAGTGCGATGCGCATGCGGCGAATCGCCTGGTCGCGGGTGTCGCCGTATGCGATCACCTTGGCGATCATCGAATCGTAATGCGGCGGCACGAAGTAGTTCGTGTAGGCGTGCGAGTCGACGCGGATCCCCGGGCCGCCCGGCGGATGCCAGGCGGTGATGCGTCCGGGCGACGGCGTGAAGCGAAAGGCGTCCTCCGCATTGATGCGGCACTCGATCGCGTGGCCCTGCAGGCGGATGTCGCGCTGGCGAAAGCGCAGCCGCTCGCCGCAGGCGATGCGGATCTGCTCCTGCACGATGTCGATCCCGGTGATCTGCTCGGTCACCGGGTGCTCGACCTGCACGCGCGTGTTCATCTCGATGAAATAGAACTCGCCGTTCTCGAACAGGAACTCGAAGGTGCCGGCGCCGCGGTAGCCGATCCTGCGGCAGGCGTCGGCACAGCGCTGCGCGATGCGGTCGATCGCGCGCCGCGGAATGCCCGGCGCCGGCGCCTCCTCGAGGACCTTCTGGTGGCGCCGCTGCATCGAGCAGTCGCGCTCGCCCAGGTGCACCGCGTTGCGGTGCTCGTCGGCGAGCACCTGGATCTCGATGTGTCGGGGGTTCTCGAGGTATTTCTCGAGATAGACGTTCGGGTTGTTGAACGCGGCCTGCGCCTCGCTGCGCGTCATCGCCACCGCGCCGAGCAGCGCCGCCTCCGTGTGCACGACGCGCATGCCCCGCCCGCCGCCGCCGCCGGCGGCCTTCACGATCACCGGGTAGCCGACGGCGCGCGCGATGCGCAGCACCTCCTTCGGCGACTCGGGCAGCGCGCCCTCCGAGCCGGGCACGACGGGCACGCCCGCCTTCTTCATCGCTTCCTTCGCCGAGACCTTGTCGCCCATCATCCGGATCGTCTCGGGGCGCGGACCGATGAAGACGAAGCCGCTCTTCTCGACGCGCTCGGCGAAGTCGGCGTTTTCCGACAGGAAGCCGTAGCCGGGGTGGATCGCCTCGGCGTCGGTGACCTCGGCCGCGCTGATGATCGCCGGCACGTTCAGGTAGCTGTCGCGCGACGGGGGCGGCCCGATGCAGACCGATTCGTCGGCGAGCTTCACGTATTTCGCCTCGGTGTCGGCCTGCGAGTGCACGACGACCGTCTTGATGCCCAGTTCCCGGCACGCTCGCTGGATGCGCAGCGCGATCTCGCCCCGGTTGGCGATCAGCAACTTCTCGAACATGCCGGCCTATTCGATGACGAACAGCGGCTGACCGAATTCCACCGGCGATCCGTTGTCGACGAGCACGGCCTTGATCGTGCCGCTCTTGTCGGCCTCGATCTCGTTCATCAGCTTCATCGCCTCGATGATGCACAGCGTGTCGCCCTCGGCGACCTCGCTGCCGACCGAGACGAACGGTTCGGCGCCCGGCTGCGGCGAGCGGTAGAACGTTCCCACCATCGGCGAGCGCACGACGTGTCCGGTCGGCGTTTCGGGCGCCGGCGCCTCCGCGGCCGGCGCGGGGCCGGCCGCCGGCTGGGTGCCGGCGATCGTCGACGGCGTGGCGATCGCCGGCGCCGCCGGCGCGGCGACGGGCGCGGGCATCATCACGGGCGGCGCGTTCTTGACGATGCGCACCTTGCCGTCGCCCTCGGTGATCTCGAGCTCGGAGATGCCCGACTCGGAGACGAGGTCGATCAGTGTCTTGAGTTTTCGCAGATCCATTTCGGTTTCAGCCTCTGGAGGCGCGTGCCGCCGCGGTACGCTCGCCGTTCGCCGAAGCGTCCAGCGATTCGATCGCCGCCTGCATCGCGAGCCGGTAGCCGATCGGGCCCAGCCCGGCGACGACGCCGACGGCGAGATCGGAGAAATACGAGCGGCGCCGGAACGGCTCGCGGCGGTGGATGTTCGACAGGTGCACCTCGATGAAGGGGACCGCCACCGCGGCGAGCGCGTCGCGCAAGGCGATGCTCGTGTGCGTGAACGCCGCCGGATTGAGCACGATGAAGGCGACCTCGCGCGCGCGCGCCTGCTGCACGCGGTCGACGAGCTCGCCCTCGTGGTTCGATTGGAAGCCCTCGAAGCGGTGCCCGTGCTCTGCGCACAGCCGCGCCAGGTCGGCGTCGATCTCGTCGAGCCGCGTGGTGCCGTAGACCTCCGGCTCGCGGGTGCCAAGCAGGTTCAGGTTGGGGCCGTGCAGCGCCCACAGCAGTTTCGGCGATGGCGTCAAACGGGCACGCGAGCGTTTCGTTTCGGGCATTTGCGGGAAGTTGGACGCCTTTATACGCCTGTTAGGCGACGAACGCCAGGGACCGCACGTCGGCCGCTTAGAGGATCCGGGCGATCGAGGCGCGCAGGTCGGCGTTGTCGAAGCGGCCGAGGATGCGATGGCGGATGCGGCCTTCGCGGTCGACGACGGCCGTGAAGGGCAGCGATCCCGAGGGGTTGCCGAAACGGCGGGTCAGCTCGCTGCCGCCCGCGCCGGCGACCAGCAGCGGATAGCTCATCGGCATCTTCTCGGCGAATTGCCGGATGTTGCGATCGGAGTCGATGCCGATGCCGAGGATCTGCAGTCCGCGGTCGGCGAAGTCGCGCTGCATCTCGCTCAGCTCGGGCATTTCGCCGACGCAAGGCGGGCACCAGGTCGCCCAGAAGTTGACGACGAGCGGTCGCCCTCGCCACGCGGCCAGCTGCACGTCGCGGCCCTGCGCGTCGGGCATCGTCAGCTCGAACAGCAGGTCGACCGCCGAATGGTCGGCGGTGTCGAGGCGGTAGCGGCGCGCCGCGACCCAGGCGCCGAAGCCGCCGAAGCCGAGCGCGAGCGCCGCGCCCGCGACCCAGACGCGACGCCGCGGATCGATCGGTCTGTCCGGACGTTCCGTCATGATTCAGGCGGCCGCGCCGAGGCGCTCGAGCAATGCGCGCCGGTCGCCGCGCTCGGGGCCGGCCTCGCCGCCGCGCGCGCCCTTGAGCGCACCGCGCAGATCGTCGTGCCGGTACAGCGACAGCAACACCGGCGCGTCGTCCATCCAGAAGCGGATGGCCTCGACGTCGGGTCCGCCGCGGAAATGCGGCATCGAGCCGACGTCGAAATCGACGCCGCGGTTCAGCAGGTCGATCTGCACGTCCTTCGTGTTGTCGTGGAACAGCTGTAGGTGGATCGGCGCGTGCTCGGTGACGATTCCCTTCCAGACGGCACCCGTCAGGTACGGCTGGAACGCCTCGAGCCGCAGCATCAGCTCGGCGGCGACGCGCCGGCGCCGCGCGACGCGTTCGGCATGGCCGGTATCGAACAGCTGCAGGTGCTCGAGCAGCGCAGCGTCGATCTCTTCGTTGTCGGGCATCGACGCCTTCGCGCCGCCGCGCTCGCCGAGCAGGCGCTGGGCCGCCTTGCGCTTGGCGCTCGCATAGTCGGTCGCCCCGTCGGCGAGCAGGCGCGCCGCCGCGGCGGCGATCTCGAGCCGGAGGGGGTCACGGGGCATTTCGTGCCGCAGATCGGGCTTCTCGTCCATGGCTGTAGAATCCGCAACCGCACATTATCGCCCGATGCACATCCACATCCTGGGCATCTGCGGAACGTTCATGGGCGGCATCGCGGCGATCGCGACGCAGGCCGGCCATCGCGTCACCGGTTGCGATGCCAACGTCTACCCCCCGATGAGCGAGCAGCTGCGCGCGCTCGGCATCGACCTGGTCGAGGGTTACGAGGCCTCGCAGCGCGCGCTCGCGCCCGACCTCTGGGTGGTCGGCAACGTCGTTTCGCGCGGCAATCCGCTGATGGAGGCGATTCTCGATGCGGGCGACCCCTACACCTCCGGCCCGCAATGGCTCGCCGATCATGTGCTAGGTAAAAAGTGGGTGCTCGCTGTCGCTGGAACCCACGGAAAGACGACGACTGCGTCGCTGCTCGCCTGGATCCTCGAAGCGAGCGGCCAGCGGCCGGGCTTCCTGATCGGCGGCGTCGCGCGCAATTTTCCGGTGTCGGCACGGCTGGGCGACAGCGACCGCTTCGTGATCGAGGCCGACGAATACGACACGGCCTTCTTCGACAAGCGATCGAAGTTCGTGCACTACCGGCCGCGGACGCTGCTGCTGAACAATCTCGAGTTCGATCACGCGGACATCTTCCCGGATCTGGCTGCGATCGAGACGCAGTTCCACCACCTGGTGCGCACGGTTCCGCGCCGCGGCCGCATCCTGCACAACGCGGCCGAAGCGGCGCTCGAGCGCGTGCTCGCACGCGGGCTGTGGAGTGAAAGCGAGCGCTTCCTCTCGTCGGACGGCTGGCATTTCGACGCGGTCGAAGACGACGGCACGACGAGCGGCTTCGACGTGCATTTCGGCGCGCAGCGTTTCGGGCGCTGCCGTCTGGCGCTGGCCGGCGCGCACAACCGCGCCAACGCGCTGGCCGCCATTGCCGCGGCACGCCACGCCGGCGTCGCGCCGGCGGATGCGATCGCGGCACTCGCCGACTTCGAGGGCGTGCGTCGGCGTCTCGAGACGCGCGGGACGGCCGGCGGCGTCACGGTCCTCGACGATTTCGCGCACCATCCGACGGCGATCGCGACGACCGTGGCCGGGCTGCGCGAGCGCGTCGGCCCGCGGGCGCGGATTCTCGCCGTGCTCGAGCCGCGATCGAACACGATGAAGCTGGGCACGATGTCGGCGCAGCTGCCCGCCGCGCTCGCGGGCGCCGACCTCGTCTACTGCCATGCCGCGGGCCTGGACTGGGACGTCGAGGGCGCGCTCGCACCGCTGGGGCCGCGGGCGCGCGTCGAACGCGAGCTGCCGGCGCTGGTCGAGGCGATCGTCGCCGACGCGCGTCCGGGCGACTACGTGCTCGCGATGAGCAACGGCGGATTCGGCGGCATCCACCAGCGGCTGCTCGATGCGCTCGCGGCGCGCGAAGCACGGCCGGCGCACGAGGCGCGATCGACCGAAGCGCGATCGACCGAAGCGCGATCGTCGGAGGCGGCCGCTGCGCCCGGCGACGGCCGCCTCGTGTACCTGCACGGCTTTCGCTCGTCGCCGCAGTCGTTCAAGGCACGCCTGCTCGCCGAGCGCCTGGCGGCGTGCGGCCTCGGCGATCGCTTCGTCTGCCCGCAGCTGCCGCCGTCGCCCGCCGAGGCGATCGCGCTCGTCGAGCGCGAGATCGCACCGCGGCCCGGCGACACGCTGGTCGGCAGCTCGCTCGGCGGCTACTACGCGACCTGGCTCGCCGAACGAAGCGGAGCGCGCGCGGTGCTGCTGAATCCGGCGATCGAGCCCGCGCGCGATCTCGCGCCCTACGTCGGCGAGCTGCGCACGTATCACGACGACCGGCCGTTCCGCTTCGAGGCGCGCTACCTCGACGAGCTACGCGCGCTGCGTGCCGGGGCGCTGCCCGATCCGTCGCGCTACCTGCTCGTCGCCGCCAAGGGCGACGAGGTGCTCGACTGGCGCGAGATGGTCGCGCGCTATCCGGGGGTGCGCACGATCCTTCTGGAGGGCGGCGACCACGGACTCACCGATTTCGAGACGCTCGTCGACGAAGTGCTCGGCTTCGCGGGCTTCGACGCGTGCGCGGGTTCAACGGAGTGAGCAAATGAGACTGCAGGGCAAGACCGCGATCGTCACCGGCGCCACCGGGGGCATCGGCATGGCCACGGTGCGCCGGTTCGCGCGCGAGGGCGCCGCCGTCGTCGTCGCCGATCTCGACGCGGACCGCGTCGAAGCGGCGACGGCGTCGCTCGCCGACACGGGTGCGCGTGCGCTCGGCGTCCGCGTCGACGTGACCGATCGTGCCAGCGTCGAAGCGATGGTCGCGGCCACGCTCGAAGGCTTCGGCCGCATCGACTGCCTGGTGAACAATGCCGGGATCACGCAGGACGCGCGCCTCGTGAAGATGACCGAGGCGCAGTTCGACCAGGTGATCGACGTCAACCTGAAGGGCGTCTTCCTGTGCACGCAGGCCGTCGCCGATCCGATGATCCGGCAGGGATCGGGCGTGATCCTGAACGCGTCGTCGGTGGTCGGCCTGTACGGCAACTTCGGACAGACGAACTACGCGGCGACGAAGGCCGGCCTCATCGGCTTCACGAAGACGTGGGCGCGCGAGCTCGGCCCGAAGGGTGTGCGGGCCGTCGCCGTCTGCCCCGGCTTCGTGCGCACGCCGATCCTCGCGACGATCCCGCCCGCGGTCATGCAGAAGACGATCGACAAGGTGCCGCTCGGGCGCCTGGGCGAGCCCGACGAGATCGCCAGCGTCTACGCGTTCCTCGCGAGCGACGACGCGTCGTACATCAACGGCGCGGTCATCGAGGTGTCCGGCGGCATCATGCTGTAGGACGCCGACGCGGCGGGCGTCGCGCGCCGCGTCCGCGGGCGGTCGGCGAACCGCCCGACGGGCGGCGCATGGGCCGCCGAACGGCGCGCACCGCGGGGGTCGGGCAGGCACCCGCCCTCTATAATCGGCCGGGGAAAGACGCCCGCAGATGAAGCATCTCCTGTTCGAGGAAAACGGCGAATTCCGCGCCGGGACGGCGCTGTCGGAAACGGGCGGCAGCCTGCAGGTCGAGACGGCCAGCGGCAAGCGCACGAAGGTCAAGGCGAGCCACGTACTGCTGCGCTTCGACACGCCGACACCCGATGCGCTGATCCCCGCCGCGCGCGAGCTCGCGGAGTCGATCGACGTCGAGTTCCTGTGGGAATGCGCGCCGCAGGAGGAATTCGGCTTCGGCGAGCTCGCCGACGAGTACCACGGCCATCGTTCCGACGCGGTCGAGGCCACCGCGTTGCTGCTGAAACTGCATTCGGCGCCTGTGTATTTCCATCGCAAGGGACGCGGCCGGTATCGCGCGGCGCCGCCCGAGGTGCTGCGCTCGGCGCTCGCCACGCTCGAACGTCGGCGGCGCGAGCAGGAGCGCATCGAGGCGAATGCGGAGGCGATGCGGCGCGGCGAGCTGCCCGAGGAGATCGCCGTCCAGGCCGCGCAGCTGCTGGCGAAGCCCGATCGCGCTTCGCCGGAATGGAAGGCGCTCGAGCGGGCGCTCTCGCCGGAGCATCCGACCCCGGAACGGCTTTTGTGCGCGCTCGGCGCCTTCGAGTCGCCGCGCGCGATGCACGTCGCGCGTTTCGAGGCCGAGCATTTCCCGCAGGGTTTCGGCATCGCGCTGCACGGCGATCCGCTCGCCGACGCGCGGCGGGCGATCGAAGCGCTGCCGCGCGCCGAGGTCGACGCGTTCTCGATCGACGATTCGACGACCACCGAGATCGACGACGGCCTGTCGGTGCACGCATTGCCGGGCGGCGGCTGGCGCATCGGCATCCACGTCGCGGCGCCCGGCGTCGCGATCGAGCACGGCGGCGAGCTCGACCGGCTCGCGCGATCGCGGATGGCCACCGTCTACCTGCCCGGCGACAAGATCACGATGCTGCCGCAGCCGACGATCGCCGCGTTCTCGCTCGATGCGGGGCGCGAGGTCGCGGTGCTGTCGCTGTACGCCGACGTCGACGCGAGCGGCGAGCGCATCGTCGCGAAGACGTCGCGCGTCGAGCGCATCGTCATCGCCGAGAACCTTCGCCACGACCTCATCGACGTCCGCTTCGACGAGGCGGCGCTCGCCTCGGACGATCCCATCGGCCATCCCCGCGCCGACGCGTTCCGCGTGCTGTGGCGCCTGGCCAAGGCGCTGGGCGCCGAGCGCGATCGCGTGCGCGGGCGACCCGAGGCGCGCTTCGCCGCGGACTTCAGCTTCTACATCGAGCGCGACGGCGACGTCGAACGCGTGCGCATCGTGCAGCGCCGGCGCGACCATCCCGTGGACCGCATCGTCTCGGAGGCGATGATCCTCGCCAACAGCGAGTGGGCGCGACTGCTCTCGCTCGCGCGCGTCCCGGGCGTGTTCCGTTCGCAGCAGGCGGGCCGCGTGCGCACCTCGACGCACGCGGCGCCGCACCAGGGTCTCGGCGTCGCCTACTACATGTGGTCGACGTCGCCGCTGCGTCGCTACGTCGACCTGGTCAACCAGCGCCAGCTGCTCGCCGTGCTCGCCGGCCGCAAGCCGCCGCTGGCGGCGAACGACACCGAGCTGTTCGCGATCATTTCGTCCTTCGAGGCGCGCTACGGCGCCTATCTCGAGTTCCAGCAGCGCATGGAGCGCTACTGGTGCCTGCGCTGGATCGAGCAGCAGGGACTGCGCCGGGCCGATGCGGTCGTCGTGCGCGACGACCTCGTGCGGCTCGCCGATGCGCCGCTGTACTTCCGCGTTCCCGGGATGCCGGCGGCGCTCGCGCCCGGCCGGCGCATCGTCGTCGACCTGCTCGCCACCGACGAGATCGACCTGTCGGTGCAGGCACGCTTCGTCGAGGCCGGCGCGCCGGATGTCGTGTCCGACGAGCTCGCCGCCGGCGGCGAGGGCGAGGACGCGCTCGTCGAGCCGGCGCTCTGATGCGATGAAGCGCATCGCACGCAGTTTCGAGGCGATCGACCCCGGCGGTCTCGCGCGGCTGTGGCGCCGCGACCCGCTCGCCTTCGCGATCGCGGTCTCGATCGTGCTGCACGCGTTCGCGCTCGCGCTGCGCTTCACGCCGCCGTCGCCGCCTTCGTTCTCGCCGATCGATCCGCAGCTGGAGGTGGTGCTCGTCAACGCGAAGACGGAGGCGCGCCCGCTGAAGCCCGAGCTGCTCGCGCAGGAGAACCTGGTGGGCGGCGGCGAGCACGAGCAGGGCCGTGCCCGTTCGCCGCTGCCGGCGCAATCGATCGTGCAGGACGGCGATGCGCTGACGATGCAGCGTCGACGCGTCGCCGAGCTCGAGGCGATGCAGCGCGAGCTGCTCGCGCTCGCACGCGGTCCGCAGTCGTACGTCGCGCCTCCGAAACCGGTGGAATCCGTGCCGATCGTCGAGCCGGGCCGAGACACCGACGATGTCGATGCGGCGATCGCGCGGCTGCAGGCGCAGATCGACCGGCAGGTCTCCGATTACAACAAGCGCCCGAAGCGGCTCACCTACGGCGTGAACGCCACCGGCGTCAGCTACGCGCGCTACGTCGAGGACTGGGCCGAGCGCATCGAGCGCCTGGGCACCGAGCGCTACCCGAGCGAGGCGCGCGGCCGCCTGTACGACTCGCTGATCATCACCGTCGAGATCGATCGCGACGGCAACGTCGTCGACGTGATCGTCAATCGCAAGTCGAAGCACGAGGTGCTGAACCGGGCGGTGCGCGAGATCGTCCATGCCGGCGCGCCCTACGAGCGCTTCACGCCGGAGATGGCGCGCGACGGCGACATCCTGCAGATCGTGCGCACGTGGAACTTCACCAACGACGTGCTGCAGACCGCCGCGCTGCAGGCGGGCGACGGCGACGCGGCCCGCGTGGCGACCGACGAAGGTGCGGATGCGACGGCGGGCGACGCGTCGGGTGCGACGGCGGGTGCCGGGGGGGCCGCGGCCCCCGCGGCTGCGGCCGCCGGCACGGCTGCAGCCGCGAAGCGCGCCGGTGGGCCCTCGCGCGAGCGCAGCCCGCAGCAGGCACGCGCGCGTGCCGAGAAGGGCGACACGCGTGTCGCGCCGGGCGCGCAACGCGATCGCCGCGCGGGCGCGTCGGGGGCCGCGTCGGCCAAGCGCGAGCGCGTCGCCGGGCGCGACGCGAGGACGCGATGAGCGCGCGCTACGCCGTCATCGGCAATCCGGTCGCACACAGCCGGTCGCCCGCGATCCATGCGCAGTTCGCACGGCAGACCGGGATCGATCTCGAATACGGACGCATCCTCGCACCGCTGGACGGCTTCGTCGCCGCGGTCGAGCGCTTTCGCGACGACGGCGGACGGGGGCTGAACGTGACGTTGCCGTTCAAGCTCGAGGCTTTCGCGTGGGCGACGCGGCACAGCGAGCGTGCGGCGGAAGCGGGCGCGGTGAACACGCTTCGCTTCGACGGCGTGGACGGGGCGGGCGCGGTGCCGACGGCCTTCGGCGACAACACCGACGGCGCCGGCCTCGTGCGCGATCTCGTCGAGCGTCACGCCTTCGCGCTGGACGGCCGCTCGGTGCTGCTGCTCGGGGCGGGCGGCGCCGCGCGCGGCGTCGTCGGCCCGCTGCTCGACGCCGGCGTGACGCGGCTCGTGGTGACGAATCGCAGCGCCCCCAACGGACGACGGCTCGTCGATGCCTTCGCCGCGCGCGCGATCCATCCGGTCTTCGTCCCGTTCGACGCGGTCGAGCCCGGCTTCGACCTGATCATCGACGCGAGCGGCAGCGGCCTGCGCGACGAGGCGGTGCCGCTGACCGACGCGGTGTTCGGCTCGGCCGCGCTGGCCTACGACCTGTTCTACGCGGCGCAGCCGACCGCGTTCGTGCGGCAGGCGCTCGCCGCCGGCTGCACGCGGGCCTGCGACGGCCTGGGCATGCTCGTCGAGCAGGCGGCGGAATCCTTCCTCGTCTGGCACGGCGTGCGCCCGGACACCGAGCCGGTGTACCGGAGCCTGCGGCAGACGCTGCGCGCCGAAGCCGCTTCGCCTTCCCCGCCGGCCCGATGAAGCGCCGGAGCCGGACGCGCGCCGCGAAGGGACGGCGCGTGCTGCGCATGGCCGCGTGGGGCCTGACGCTGCTGGTGAGCGCCGTGCTCGCGCTGCAGCTGTGGTATTTCGCGCACGTGCTCTGGTGGAGCCGCTTCGATCCCGGCACCACGCGTTTCATGCGCGACGAGCTCGTGCGGCTGCGCGAGGACGACCCGAAGCGCGAGCTGCGCCACCGCTGGGTCGCCTACGAGCGCATCTCGCCGCACCTGAAGCGCGCGGTGATCGCCGCCGAGGACGCGAACTTCACCGAGCACGACGGGGTCGACTGGGATGCGATCGAGCGCGCCTACGCGCGCAACCGGCGCACGGGACGCATCGTGCTCGGCGGATCGACGATCACGATGCAGCTCGCGAAGAACCTCTTCCTGTCGGGCGAGCGCAGCTACCTGCGCAAGGGGCAGGAACTCGTCATCGCCTACATGATCGAGACGGTGATGACGAAGCGGCGCATACTCGAGCTCTACCTGAACGTGGCCGAATGGGGCGTGGGCGTTTTCGGCGCGGAAGCGGGTGCCCGGCACCACTACGGCGTGTCGGCGGCGCAACTCGGCCGCGACCAGGCGGCCCGGATGGCGGCGATGCTGCCCCGGCCGCGCTACTATGACGCGCACCCCGAGTCGGCCGCCCTGGCTCGGCGCGCCGCGATCGTCGCCCGCTGGATGGGCGCGGTCGATCCCCCCTGAACCCGCAGCGTACCGAAGCGATGGCCGAGCACGAGCTCGACGAGGCGGCCGACGCCGTCGTCGATCGATCCGAAGTGTCCCGGGCGGGCGTGCAGCCGCGCGATCCCGAGGAGGCCGCGCGCGCGCTCGCCGCGGTGCAGGAGCTGCTGCGGCGGCACAACCTGATCGTCGAAGCCGCCGAGCGCGAGCGAGGCGACGACGAGGACGCCGAGCAGCTCGCCGCGCAACAGGCGCTGCTCGACCAGCAGTACCTGCAGGACCTCGGCGCGCGCATCGAGCGGCTGCACCCGGCCGACATCGCCTACATCCTGGAGGCGCTGCCGTACGAGGACCGGATGCTCGTCTGGGACCTCGTCCGGCCCGAGCAGGACGGCGAGATCCTGCTCGAGGTCTCCGACTCGGTCCGCGAGTCGCTGATCCGTTCGATGGACCGCGCCGAGCTCGTCGAGGCGGTCGAGTCGCTCGACGCCGACGAGATCGCCGAGCTCGCGCCCGACCTGCCGCGCGACGTCGTCGAAGAGGTGCGCCGCGGCCTCACGCAGCAGGAGCGCGAGCAGCTGCGCGCTTCGATGTCCTTCCCCGAAGGCTCGGTCGGCGAGCTGATGGACTTCGAGGCGATCACCGTGCCGCGCGACTACACGCTCGACATGGTGCTGCGCGAGCTGCGGCGGCTCGACGAGCTGCCCGATCACACCGACCAGGTCTACGTCGTCGACGAGCGCGGGCAGCTGCTCGGTTCGCTGCCGCTCGACCGGCTGCTGATCAACCAGCCGGAGGCGCAGGTCGAGGACGTGATGCAGCGCGACGTGCTCACGCTGCAGACGCTCGACGACGCGATCGATGCCGCGCAGGCCTTCGAGCGCTATGACCTCGTTTCCGCGCCGGTCGTCGATCCGAGCAATCGCGTGATCGGCCGCGTGACGGTCGCCGAGGTGCTCGACCTCATCCGCGAGGAGGCCGAGTGGGAGATGCTCGCCAAGGCCGGCCTGCGCGAGGAGGAGGATCTCTTCTCCAGCGTCTGGGCGTCGGCGCGCAACCGCTGGCTGTGGCTCGCGCTGAACCTGTGCACCGCGTTCGTCGCGTCACGCGTCATCGACGCCTTCGAGGGAACGATCGAGCGGGTGGTCGCGCTGGCCACGCTGCTGCCGATCGTCGCAGGCATCGCGGGTAACTCGGGCAATCAGACGATGACGCTGATCGTCCGGGCGATCGCGCTGGGCCAGGTCAACGCCGGCAATGCGCGCAGGCTGCTCCTGAAGGAGCTCGCGATCGCGGCGCTCAACGGCATCGTCTGGGGCGGCGTCGCCGGCGCCGCCGCCTGGCTGCTCTATCGCGACACCCCGTATGGCGTGCTGCTCGGCCTGACGATGGCGCTCGCGATGCTGCTGAATTTGCTGGTCGGCGCGCTGGTCGCGCTCGTCGTGCCGCTCACGCTCGAGCGGCTCGGGCGCGACCCGGCGCTCGGCTCGTCGGTGCTGCTCACGTTCAGCACCGATAGCATGGGATTCCTGATCTTCCTCGGCCTGGCGACGCTGTTCTTCCGCTGACGCGGCGTCGCTTCGGCCGCCGCGGCGATCGCCTTTCAGCGCGCGCAGAACACCGGGGTCGTGAACGCGCGCGCGCGCATCGCGATGTCCTGGTTCTCGAGCACCGGCGCGTGCGCGCTGCCGCCCTCGTAGCGCACGCCGTTCGCGTCGAGCAGCGCCTTCAGCGGCTCGAGCTTCACCGCGAAGTTGATGTTCTGCGGAATGTCGCCGGTCATCTGCGCGACGCGCAGCGCATTCAGCTTCGCGACGACGACGCCGACGACGAGCCCGCGCCGATCGAGCAGCGGCCCGCCGCTGTTGCCGGGCTGCACCGGCACGTCGATCTGCAGATGTCCGGGGTGGTCGCGCAACCCGGCGAGCGCCGAGACCATGCCGGCGCCGAGCTGGCCCGCCGACGAGAGCACGCCCTGCAACGGATAGCCGTAGGTGAGCACGGCCTCGCCCTGCATCGCATCGGGCGCGACGCGCAGCTGCGCGGCGTCGGCCACGGCCGGCCCCTTGAGCAGCGCGAGATCGTGCTTCTCGTCGGAGGCGACCAGCTCGAGCGGCGCGCCGTCGCCGCGCGCCAGTCGCGCGCAGCCGTCGACGACGTGATGGTTGGTGACGAGATGGCCGTCGGTCGCGACGTAGAAGCCGCTGCCGCTGGAGACGTGCAGGCGCTTCGTCGCGCGCGGCGCGCTGTCGTCGGCTTGTGCGTCCCGCGGCGACGGCACGCGCTCGGGAAGGCGACCGTCGCGGTCGAGCAGCGAGCCGGGCACCGGCGTCGGCGCGTCGGGAAGCCGCTGCGCGGTGGCCGGCGCCGGCGCGTTCGTGAGGAGGGCGAGCAGCACGGCGGGCGCGAAGACCGCCGCCCCGCGCGATGCGCGGCGAGACGGTCGAGGGGCGGCGCAGGTCGGGGTCATCGTCGCACTCTACGTGAAGCGGGACGATCGTCGCCCCGTTTCCGGACCCGTGTCGTGACATTGTGCGCGGACCCGGACACGGCGGCGATGCGGACCGCGGCGATGCGGACCGCGGCGATGCGGGCCGCGCGGTGCAGGCCGGTCACCTCGTCAGGCGAGGGGCCGGATCAGCAATCCGGTGGTGGAGACGCGCAATTCGTAGCGCATCGGCGCATCGGCGGGGACGAAGCTCGCCGAGCCGTACTCCGCGTCGTACAGCGGGGCGAGCGACGCGAAGCGGCGCCGCAGCGCGAACAGGTCGACCAGCGGATCGGTCGCCAGCGGATGGACCGTGCGCACGCCGGAGCGCTCGTCCTCGATCGAGCGGTAGCGGCCCGAGACGCGATCGAGCGCCCACAGCGTGTGCAGGCCGACCAGGTTGGCGAAGGGCTTCCATTTCAGGATGCGCGCGTCGACCTGGATCTCGTCGCCGGCCAGCTCGAACTGCGCCTCCCGGCCGTCGGTGAACCGGAAATGCGCCTCGAAGCGCCGCTCGCCCAGCGGCCGCACGGTGATCTGCGCGACGGGCTCCTCGTACGTCAGTGCGCGGTAGCCGTGCAGCCCGCCGGCGAGCGCGCCGAACAGCAGTCCGATCGCGAGCAGGAGCGCGCCGGGCAGGGTGCGCAACGCGAAGCGGCCGATGCGCAGCCGCGCCAGCGCGCCGAGACCGGCGAATATCGCGGCCAGACCGACGATGCCGAAGGCGACCGCCAACAGCCAGAGTGCATCGATCGTGCTTGCGACGTCGGTGTGGGACATGCCGGCAAAGCGTTCGGGAACGGCCAGCATAGCCGAGGAGACGCGAGGAGACGCGCGGGAGCGCAGTCGCGTGCTTCGATTCGGTTATGATCCATAACCGCTTGGCCATAACCGCTGGACCCGCTGGACGTGGAGGAACGAATGAGCGATCCGATCGTGCGCACCGACGTCGACCACGGCGTCGCCGTGCTTCGAGTGAGCAACCCGCCGGTCAACACGATCGACGCGAAGGTGCGCGCAGCGCTGTCCGGGGCGCTCGCGGAACTGAAGGCGCGCGACGACGTGCGCGCCGCGGTGCTCGCCTGCGAGGGCAGCACCTTCTTCTCGGGCGCCGACATCGGCGAGTTCGGCGGTCCGCCGAAGGAGGAGGAGTACCGGGCGCTGTTCAACGCGATCGAGAACCTGCCGTATCCGATCGTCGCCGCGATGCACGGCACGGTGATGGGCGGCGGCCTGGAGATCGCGCTCGCCTGCCACGCACGCGTGGCGGCGCCGCGCACGCGCTTCGCGCTTCCGGAGGTCACGCTCGGCATCATCCCCGGTGCCGGCGGAACGCAGCGCATGCCGCGGCTGATCGGCGTCGAGCGCACGCTCGAGATGGTGCTGTCGGCGAAGCCGGTCGACACGACCACCGCGCTGCAATACGGCTTTCTCGATCGCGTCGTCGAAGGCGATCTCGTCGCGGAGGCGCTGCGCTTCGCTCGTTCGCTCGCCGACGAAGGGCGCGGCCCGCGCCGCACCGGCCAGCTAAAGGTCGACCCGGCGACGTCCACCGACGCGATCGTCCAGCGCTTCGTCGAGCAGGCGAACACGCAGTACCGCAACCGGCGCGCCGCGCACACGGCGATCGAGGCGATTCGCGCGTCGGCCCGCCTGCCGATCGACGAAGGGCTCGCCTACGAGACGAAGCTGGTCAACGAGGCGAAGGCGACGACCGAGTCGAAGGCGCTCGTGCACGCGTTCTTCGCCGAGCGCGAGACGCGCAAGGTGCCCGAGATCCCGGCGTCGGTGAAGCCGCGACCGGTCGCGCGTGCAGCGATCGTCGGCGCCGGCACGATGGGCGCCGGCATCGCGATCTGTTTCGCGAACGCCGGCATTCCGGTGACCGTGCTGGAGACGAGCCGGGAGGCGCTCGAGCGCGGCCTGGCGAACATCGCCAAGACCTACGATTCGATGATCCAGCGCGGGCGCCTGACCGAGGAGGACAAGGCGAAGCGCATGGCGCTGATCGAGGGCGCGTTCGACTACGCGGCGCTCACGCAGGCCGACGTCGTCATCGAGGCGGTGTTCGAGGATCTCGCGCTGAAGAAGGCGATCTTCGAGCGGCTCGACCAGGCGATGAAGCCGGGTGCGGTGCTCGCGACGAACACGTCGACGCTCGACATCGACGCGATCGCGGCGGCGACGAAGCGGCCGGCCGACGTGATCGGGCTGCACTTCTTCTCGCCGGCGAACGTGATGCCGCTGCTCGAGGTCGTCCGCACGAGCGACACCTCGCACGAGGTGATCCGCACCGCGCTCGAGCTGGCGAAGCGGCTGCGCAAGACGCCGGTGCTCGCGCGCGTGTGCTACGGCTTCATCGGCAACCGGATGATGGAAGGCTACGCGCGCGAGGCCGAGCGCATGGTGCTCGAGGGCGCCACCCCTCGGCGCGTGGACGGCGTGCTCGAGGACTGGGGCATGGCGATGGGCATTCTCGCGGTCTTCGACCTCGCCGGGATCGACGTCGGCGTGAACGTGCACCGCGCCAACGCCGACCGCTACCCCCCCGACCCGACGTACTACCAGGCCGACTTCGCGTTGCACGACGCCGGGCGCCTGGGCCAGAAGACCGGAAAGGGCTACTACCGCTACGAGGGTCGCAAGCGCATCGACGACCCCGAGGCGATCGAGATCCTGCGCGCGCGCGCGAAGCAGCTCGGCGTTCCCCAGCACGAGCACGGCGACGAGGAGATCCTCGAGCGCTGCCTGTATCCGCTGATGAACGAGGGCTTCCGCATCCTCGGCGAAGGCGTCGCGCTGCGGGCGAGCGACATCGACGTCGTCTGGACGTCGGGCTACGGCTTTCCGCGCTATCGCGGCGGTCCGATGTTCCACGCGCAGACGATCGGCCTGCCGACGCTGCTCGAGGGCATCCGCAAGTACCGCGACCGCTTCGGCCCGATGCACTGGGAGCCCGCGCCGCTGCTCGAGGAGCTGGTGACGAAGGGGATGACGATCGCGGACTGGGAGCGGGCGAGGGCTGAAGGGTGAAGCGCGAAGGGTGAAGCAATGAAGGGTGTCGGCTCAGTCGCCTGTCCCCTTCTCCCTTCACCCTTCACCCTTCTCCCTTCACCCTTCTCCCTTCTCTTCCGTCTCCCGCCGCCACACGCCGCTCTTTCCCCCGCGCTTCTCGAGCAGCCCCACCTGCTCGATGACCATGCCGCGGTCGACCGCCTTGCACATGTCGTAGACGGTGAGCAGGCCGACCTGCACGGCGGTGAGCGCTTCCATCTCGACGCCGGTGCGGCCTTCGCACTCGACGGTGGCGGTGCAATGCACCGTGCTCGCCGCTTCGTCGAGATCGAAATCGACGGCGACGCGGGTCAGCGCGATCGGATGGCACAGCGGGATCAGGTCGGCGGTGCGCTTGGCGCCCTGGATCGCCGCGATGCGCGCGACGCCGAGGACGTCGCCCTTCTTCGCGGTGCCGTCGCGCACGAGCGCGAAGGTGGCCGGCTTCATCCGGATCGATCCGCGTGCGACGGCGACGCGGTGCGTCTCGGCCTTCGCGCCGACGTCGACCATCTGCGCGCGCCCGGCGGCGTCGAAATGCGTCAGACCGCCGTTCGTCTCGCTGCGGGACTCGGCGGATGGGCGGGCGGCGGGGGCGTTCGCGGAGCTCGTCATGGTGCGTCGGGGCCGCGACTATCATAGCAATGCCGTTTCCGGAGGGATCGTCGTTGCCGAGCGCTCGTCTGCCGACCCGATGCCTGGCAGGCCTGCTGGCCGCCATGCTCGCGTTCGCCCCCCCGGTCGCGCAGGCGCAGATCGACAACCTGCCGCGCCTGGGCGACGCGAGCGCCGACGAGCTTTCTCCGGCGACGGAGCGGCGCATCGGGGAGTCGATCGTCGGCGAGATGCAGCGCCGCGCAATGATCGACGACGATGCCGAGCTCACCGACTGGCTGAATCGATTCGCCGTCGCGCTCACCGGCACGGCGCCGGCGAGCGGACACGACCTTCGCTTCTTCCTCGTACGTGATCCCACGCTGAACGCGTTTGCGCTGCCCGGCGGATTCATCGGCGTGCACACCGGCCTGATCGTCGCGACGCAGTCGGAGTCGGAGCTCGCGTCGGTGCTCGCGCACGAGATCGGGCACGTCACGCAGCGGCACATCGCGCGCATGCTCGCGCACCAGCGCCAGGGATCGATCGTGATGGTGGCGGCGATGGTGCTCGCCGCGCTCGCCGCGGGCTCGAACCCGCAGGCGGCGGGAGGTCTCGCCTCGCTGGGAAGCACCGTGGCGCAGCAGCAGATGCTGGGTTTCTCGCGCGACGCCGAGCGCGAAGCCGACCGCATCGGGCTCGACATGCTGCGACAGGGCGGCTTCGACACGAACGCGATGGTCGCGTTCCTGCACCGGCTGCAGAACGCGGGCCGTCTCTACGAGAGCGGCGCCCCCGAGTACCTGCGCACCCACCCGGTCACCTCGGCGCGCATCGCCGACATCCAGGCGCGCATCCGCGAAGGGCGCTACCGTCAGCGCACCGACAGCCTGGAGTTCCGCCTCGCCCGCGCCAAGCTGCGGGCACTCGCCGACACCGGCGTCGACGGGCTGCGGGCGGCGCAGGTGCATTTCGAGCGCCAGCTGCGCGAGCGTGCGATCGACGAGGTCGACGGCTGGTTCGGCGTCGCCACCGTGGCCGCCGCCCGGCGCGATGCGCCGAAGGCGCGCGAGGCGATCGGGGAGCTGCGGCGGCGCCTGCCCGAGCCGCACCGCTTCGTCGAGCGGCTCGCCGCGCAGGTCGAGCTGGATGCGGGGCAGCCGCAGGCCGCGCTCGCGCTGCTCGACGCCGCGCTGGAGCGCGATCCCGGGGCGCGTGCGCTGATGCGATTGCGCGCCCGCGCGCTGCTCGCCGACGGGCGCCACGCCGAGGCGGTCTCGTTCCTCGAGCGCTCGCTCGCGCTGCACGCCGAAGACCCCCAGCTCTGGGAGCTGCTCTCCGAGGCCCAGCAGGCGCTCGACCGTCCGGCGCTCGCGCACCGGGCGGCCGCCGAACGCTTCGTGCTGCTGGGAGCGTTGCCCGCCGCGGTCGAGCAGCTGCGGCTCGCGCAGCGCGCGCGCGTTCCCGATTTCCACGTCGCCTCGCAGATCGACTCGCGTCTGCGCGAGATCGAGGCGCGTTGGCTGCGCGAGCGCGAGGAGCGCGTCAACTAGCTCCGGCGGTCGTCGGGAACGCGACGCCGGCCGCGCAGATCCCGGGGCCGGGCGACGAATCCGAGCGTCTCCTCGGGTCGCGTGGTTCGGCCGAGGGTCAGGGCGCCGGAAGCGAGTCGCAGCACGAGCGAGCCGTCGCGCGGTTCGAGCGGCAGCGCCGCCAGATCGAGATCGTGCACGACGGCACCGCCGAGGTCGGTGCGCAACAGCAATTGTTCCTCCGGCCCGATCCAGCCGGCGTCGATCGCCGTGACGGGAGCACCGGTGTGCGTGACGAAGCGGGGCGCCTCGTTCGCGCCCTCGCCGGCGATCGTGCGCAGCACCAGCGGTGCGGCCTCCAGGTCGACGTAGACGCGTTGCGGTCCGTTCTGCCAGTACCAGCGTCCGTGCTCGTCGGCCGCGTAGTTGCGTGCGATGAAGTCGACGATGCGCCGGTTCGTGATCGGGCTGCCGAGCGCGTGGCGCGCCTCGTCGAAATCCGGCCGACCGCGGTCGACGAGTCGCCAGCGGCCGCGACGATCGAGGCGCAGCCAACCGAAGACGGCGGGCACGGAGGGCCAGCGTTCGATGGCGCGAAGGACGTCCGGATCCAATCGTGCGGCGGGTCGGGGTGCAGTCCCTTCCCGTCCTCCGTTCAATGCAGCTTCTCGGCGTCCGCCGGGTGCGGCTGGCGCAACGCCGCGTGGTGCAGCATGATCCGCCAGCCGTCCGCCTGCTTGACGTAGACGTTGGTGGCGATGCATTCGACGATCTGCAGGCCGCTGCCGACGCCGTGCGGGTCGAGCGCGAGCGTCTGCTCGATGACGTTGTGGATCGCGAGCACGGCGCCGGTGTGCGCCTGCACGTCGGTGCGCCGTATCTCGACGTGCCCGTGCCGGAAGATGCGCTCCCACGAGGCGCGGACCGCGCTCAGGCCGATGAAGCGATCGCTGCCCGGATGGATGCACAGGACGTCCTCGTCGTCCGCCCACAGCGCCATCATCGCCTCGAGATCGCCGCGCTGCATCGCGTCGTAGAACGCCTCCTCGACCGCGTCGGCCGTGCACAGGATCGCGCGCCGCATCGCGTTCAGCGCGGCGCGGGCCGCGCGCCGCTCGTCTCGAAGCGCATCGCGCGCGAGAGCGTCTCGAAGACCTGCGAGGGGACGATCCGCTGCATGCACGCCTGGTGCGCGAGCGGACATCGCGGCTCGGAGCAGGGGCTGCACCCCAGGTGCAGCCACTCGACGTGCGCCCGCGCCGACCGCGGGGGCGCCCGGCGTGGATCGGAAGGCCCGAACAGCGCGACCTGCGGGCGCGCATACGCGGCGGCGACGTGCATCAGCCCGGTGTCGGCGCTGACGACGCCGGCCGCCTGTGCGACGATCGCGATCGCCTCGTCGAGCGAAGTCTCGCCGCACAGGTTGCGTGCGGCCTGCCCGGACAGCGCGGCGATCTCGGTGGCCGCGCGCCGCTCGACGGCAGGTCCGACCAGCAGCACTTCCGACTCGGGCCGCTCGGAGGCGAGCAGCGCGATCAGCGACGCGTAGTGGCGCGCGGGCCACCGATGCGATTCGCCGGCTCCGGTGGCCGTGCACAGCACGATCGGCGGCCCCTCCCGGCCGATGTCGAATTTCGCGCGCACGCCGCGTTCGCGCTCCGGTCGCCGCGCGAGCCGCGGATCGGGCACCGAGCCGGGGTGCGGCGCACGCGGCTCGAAGGCGAGCGCCGCGAAATGCTCGGCGGGCTTCACCGGCCGCGTTCGCGACGCCTCGTGAATGCGGTTGAGCAGCAGCGCGCGCGACTGGCCGCGATA
>DATGRE010000194.1:0-10801 GCA_035303885.1 Zeimonas sp.
TCACCGACAGCGCGATCGCCGAGACCACGCCGAAGAAGTGGTAGTAGGCGACCATGAAGATCGCGATCGTGACGAAGCCCCAGAAAGTGGCCTGGAAGCCCTGCCGGATGTTGTCGGCGCCCAGGCTCGGCCCGATCGTGCGTTCCTCGACGATCTCCATCGGGGCGGCGAGCGAGCCGGCGCGCAGCAGCAGCGCGACGTCGTTGGCTTCCTGCGTGGTCATGCTCCCGGAGATCTGCACGCGTCCGCCGCCGATCTCGGTGCGGATGACCGGGGCGGTGACGACCTCGCCCTTGCCGCGCTCGACGAGCACGATCGCCATGCGCCGGCCGACGTTCTCGCGCGTGACGTCGCGGAAGATGCGCGCGCCCTTCGCGTCGAGCGTCAGGTGCACCGCCGGCTCCTGCGTCTGCGAGTCGAAGCCCGCCTGCGCGTCGTTCAGGTTCGATCCGGTGAGAATGACCTGCTTGCGCAGCAGGATCGGCTGGCCGCCGCGTTCGGTGAAGCGCTCGCAGCCGAAGGGCACGGTGCCGGCGGCGAGTGCCGAAAGCTCCTCGGGCGATTCGCAGACCATGCGCACCTCGAGCGTGGCGGTGCGCCCGAGGATGTCCTTCGCCTTCGCGGTGTCCTGCACGCCGGGCAGCTGCACGACGACGCGGTCGGCCCCCTGCTGCTGGATCACCGGCTCGGCGACGCCCAGCTCGTTGATGCGGTTGCTCAGCGTCGTGATGTTCTGCTGGACCGCGTTCTGCTGCACGCGTGCGGCGGCGTCCTCGCGGAAGCGCGCGACCAGCTTCGGTTCGACGGCATCGCCGGCTTCGGCGAGTGCGAGCTCCGGCGAGGTGTCGGCGATGATGCCGCGCGCACGTTCGCGCGTGGGCGCGTCGCGGAAGCGGATCTCGATCGTGTCACCGACCCGGTCGATGCCGGCGTGGCGGATGTTGCGGTCGCGCAGCTGCGTGCGGATGTCGCTCGCCAGGCCGTCCATCCGCTTGGCGAGCGCCTCCTTCATGTCGACCTGCAGCAGGAAGTGCACGCCGCCGCGCAGGTCGAGCCCGAGGTACATCGGTTGCGCGCGCAGCGCGGCGAGCCAGCGCGGCGTGTCCGAGAGCAGGTTCAGCGCGACGATCCAGGAAGGATCGGCGGGGTCGGCGTTCAGCGCCCGCGCGACGACGTCCTTCGCGCGCAGCTGGGTGTCGGTGTCGCGAAAGCGTGCCTTGACCGAGTTCCCGTCGAAGAAGAGCCCCGTGGTCTCCAGCCCGGCCTTCGACAGGATGTCGCCGACGCGGTCGAGCATCGACGCGTCGATCTTCTGCGTGGCTTTCGCGCTCGAGACCTGGATCGCGGGCGCCTCCCCGAAGAAGTTCGGCAGCGTGTAGAGCAGGCCGAACACTAGCGAGAGCGCGAGAAGGACGTATTTCCAGACCGGGTAGCGGTTCATGCGGTTCCGCGCGGGCGGGGACGCGGTGCGTCGGGAGGGGACGACGCGCTCAGATCGCCTTGATCGTGCCGTTCGGCAGGAGGGTCTGCACGGCCGTCTTCTGGAAGTGCATCTCGATGGGCGCGTCGCCGCCCTTGCCCTCCGGCGTTCGCGCGACCTCGATCGTGACGTAGCTTTCGCCGACCTTGGTGACGCGGCCGATCACTCCGCCGGAAGTGACGACCTCGTCGCCGCGCTTGAGCGCCTCGAGCATCGTCTTGTGCTCCTTGGCGCGCTTCATCTGCGGTCGGATCATCAGGAAATACAGCACGACGAACATCAGGATGATCGGCAGGAAGCCGATGATCTGCTGTTCAGTCGAACCCGCGGCCTGGGCGTAGGCTGGCGAGATCAGCACGGGGGAGTCTCCGGAAGTGAACCGCGAATTATAGCAACGGTGCTCCCGGCCGAAGCGCTGCGGAACGCGGCGGGCACGCGATTTGCGTGTTGCCCTGCCGTGAAGGATACCCCTGGATCAATGCCCGACGGTTTCGCGCGCGAGAGGGCTTTCCACCGAGGTGAGTGCCAGCTATGTGCTCGCGCACGAGGTCGAGCACGTGGCTCAGCGGCGGCGCCAGCTCGCCGAGCAGCGCCTCGCGACGGATCTCGAAGGGCGCACGCAGGCCCCGGTACTCGATCGGCTCGGCGACCTGCGTGAACGTGAGCCCCAGCGTGCGCAGCAATCGCGCCAGGCGCAGCTCCATGATGACGAAAACCGCGTCGAGGCCGATCTCGATGCCGAGCCAGGCGGCCGAGAAGATCAGCCCGAGCGCCGGCGGGATGTTGTTCTGCCGGCGCGGATCGGAGGGATCGAGCGTGAGGTCCTGCAGCGAGTACAGGGCGGGATCGCGATCGACCTTGCGCCGACGGAACTCGCGCACCACGGCCAGCCGCGAGACCTCGCCGAGGCGCTCGCGCGGCGTCTCGCGGAAGGTCTTCGAGCGCCGGGCGAGCCCGTCGACGGCAGTCACCTCGAAGGGGAACGGCTGCGTCGGGTCCTTCGGGTCGGCGACGATGAGTCGAACGCAGCCGATGAACCGACGACTTGCCTTATGGCGCAGCAGGACGGCGAGCGAGCGACGGTCGTAGGCATCGAACTCCACGCCATGGGGGAAGTCTTCCGCGCGTTCGTATTTCAGCTCCTCGACATAGATGCGATGGCGGAGCCGGTAGCTCTCGGTTCGCAGGTCGTCGCTCGTGGCGAGCTCGAGCGAGAAGCGGTCGAAGAAATCACCGCCGAACCGCGACGTGAGCCGGGTTGGGCCGAGAGCGTGGGGCGGGATCGGATGGAGCATCGGTCTGGGCCCTCAGGTGTTGCGCAACGGCGCTCATCGGATAAGGCCTGCAGCCGGCCGCGACGCGCGGCGACGACAGGAACGACATGGCCCGCCCGGCGTCGGTCGCGCGGGCCGTTCGAAGCAGCAGCTCGGGGAAGATCCGGATCGACACGAGCGGCCGTTGACCACACGCTCTCTTCGGTGAGAACACCTCCCCTCGTGGATGTTTTCCTCCTTCGGTCGAGGCGGCTCCGGGATCGTCAATTGGTGGAAATACGTAGTTCCGGGGCCGCGAGCGAAGTTTGCGTCGCAACGTCCCTTGGTAGGGGGTGGTACCCGACTACTCCGTAGGGTTATTGCTTTCGGTTTCTGTGCAACGCGCCGCCGAAGTCTACACCTCGTTTCGGAACCGGGTGTCTCAATCTACGCCCCGGCCTCGCCCGGCGGCGAATTCCCTCGTGAAGCTGTCGAGTTCGCCAGCGCCGATCGCTGCTCGCAGGCTGCGCATCAGCTCCAGGTAGTAGTGCAGGTTGTGGATCGTCGCGAGCCGCGCGCCGAGGATCTCGTTGACTTTCTGCAGGTGGTGCAGGTAGGCGCGTGAGAAGTGGCGGCACGCATAGCAGCCGCACTGCTCGTCGACCGCGCGCTCGTCGAGCCGGTAGCGGGCATTGCGCAGCTTCAGGTCGCCCCAACGGGTGAACAGCCAGCCGTTGCGCGCATTGCGCGTGGGCAGCACGCAATCGAAGAGGTCGATGCCGGCGACGACGCCGGCGACGAGATCCTCCGGCGTTCCGACGCCCATCAGGTAGCGCGGTGCCCGCTCGGGCAGGCGCGGCGCGGTGTGCGAGAGCACGCGCAGCATCTCGTCTTTCGGCTCGCCCACCGAAAGTCCGCCGATCGCGTAGCCGTCGAAGCCGATGTCGAGTAGGCCGGCGAGCGACTCGTCGCGCAGCTTCTCGAACATGCCGCCCTGCACGATGCCGAACAGCGCGTTCGAGGTGCCGGAGCCTTCGGCGCGCAGGCGGTCGAAGGCGTCCCGCGAACGCCTCGCCCAGCGCAGGCTCAGCCGCATCGATTCGGCCGCCTCGTCGACGCCGATGGGCATGCCGTCGCGTTCGTACGGAGTGCACTCGTCGAAGATCATCGCGACGTCGGCGTCGAGCGCGTGCTGGATCTGCATCGAGCGCTCGGGCGTGAGGAACAGCCGGTCACCGTTCACCGGTGAGGCGAATTGCACGCCTTCCTCGGAGATTCGACGCAGCGGCCCGAGGCTCCAGACCTGGAAGCCGCCGGAATCGGTGATGATCGGTCGCTCCCAGCCGATGAAGCGGTGCAGGCCGCCGAAGCGGGCGATCGTCTCCAGGCCGGGCCGCAGCCACAGGTGGAAGGTATTGCCGAGGATGATCTGCGCGCCGAGCTCCTCGAGCTCGCGCGGCGACATCGCCTTGACGGCACCGTAGGTGCCGACCGGCATGAAGGTGGGCGTCTCCACGACGCCGTGCGACAGGTGCAGTCGTGCGCACCGGGCCTGTCCGTCCTGGTGCAGCAACTCGAATTCGGGCATCGCGCGATTATCGCCGCCCGGGGCGTGCCGCCGTGCGGCGGCTGACGCGCGCCTTTCTCCCTGCGCGCGCCCGCGCCGCGCCGGCGACCGCGCCGTGATCGCCGAGCCGACGGACGTGCCGTGATCGAACGGAAAAACGATGATCCCCGAACGTCACCGTTTCGTGACCGGCGCTCCTCTTCGTGATCGCACACTTTGTCCTGTCGACGGGGCGGTCCCGCCGATCCGGAGAATCAGGAGAGCATCATGAAAACGTTCGTCCGCGTATTCGTTCCCGCCGTCCTCGCGCTGGGCCTCGTCGGCCAGGCAGGCGCCCGCGAAATCCTCGTCGAGACCGAGTATCCCGGCCCGACGACGACGATGCCGTCCAGCAACCTCGCGTCCTCGAGCAACAGCGAGCCGTACCTGATCCAGTCGAACAACGAAGGTCCGCGCGTGAACCCGGGGTTCGAGTCGCGCACCGCGCAGGCGTCGCGCTCGAGCTCGGAGGTGCGCGCCGAGGCGACGATCGCGGTGCCCTACGGGCCGGCGATGAATGCCTGAGGCCGTTCGCGGAGGGGGACGCCCAGTCGTCGCAGCGTTCGAGCAGCATCGCGTCCCCGTAGCTGAAGAAGCGGTAGCGTCGGGAGATCGCGTGCGCATAGGCGGTGCGCACGCGATCGACACCGGCGAAGGCGCTCACCAGCATCAGCAGCGTCGAGCGCGGCAGATGGAAGTTCGTCAGCAGCCTTTCGACCACGCGAAAGCGGTATCCGGGCGTCACGAACAGGCGGGTCTCGCCGCGGCCGGGCCTCACGCGTCCGTCGTCGTCGGCGGCGGACTCCAGCGTCCGCAACGACGTCGTGCCCACGGCGAGCACGCGCCCGCCGCGCGCGCGCGTCTCGTCGATCGCGCGCGCGGTCGCTTCAGGTACCTCGTAGCGCTCGGCATGCATCCGGTGCAGTGAAAGATCGTCGACGCGCACCGGCTGGAACGTGCCGGCGCCGACGTGCAGCGTGACGAACGCGAGACGCACGGACCGTTCGCGCAGGCGCGCGAGCATCGCCTCGTCGAAGTGCAGGCCGGCGGTGGGCGCTGCGACCGAGCCCGGCGCGCGCGCGTAGACGGTCTGGTAGCGCTCCTCGTCGCGCGCCTCGGGCGCGCGCGTGATGTACGGGGGCAGCGGCAGCTCGCCCTCGCGCCGCAGGCAGGCGTGCACCGGCTCGTCGAAGCGCAACCGCCAGAACTCGCCCTCGCGGGCGAGCACCATCGCGCCGCCGGCGCGCCAGTGCAGCCGGGTGCCCGGCTTCGGCGGCTTGCTCGCGCGCAGCTGCACGAGCGCCTCTCGCTCGTCGAGCACGCGTTCCACCAGCGCCTCGATCCGCCCGCCGGTGTCCTTCGTTCCGTGCAGGCGCGCGCGCAGCACCCGCGTGTCGTTGAAGACGAGCAGGTCGCCCGGCGCGAGCAGTGACGGCAGGTCGGCGAAGTGCAGGTCGGCGAGCGAATCGCGCGTGACGTGCAGCAGCCGTGAATCGGCGCGTCGGGTGCCCGGGTGCTGCGCGATCAGCTCGGGGGGAAGCTCAAAGTCGAAGTCGCTCAGGCGCATCGGGCCCGATTGTAGGTGTCACGGTACCGGTTGCCGGTGTCGGCGCCGTACCGCGCTGTGGCTGCGGCGCCGGTTGCCGGCTGGCGCGCTGGCGCGCCGGTGCGGTCGAGCGCATCAGGTTGTGCACGCTGTTCACCAGAGCGACGTGGGAGAACGCCTGCGGGAAGTTGCCGACGAACCGTCCCGCGTACGGGTCGTATTCCTCGGCGAGCAATCCGAGGTCGTTGCGCACCGAGAGCAGCCGTTCGAACCGGTCGTTCGCTTCGTCGAAGCGGCCGAGCTGCGCGAGTGCGTCGACCAGCCAGAAGCTGCACGACAGGAACGCGCCCTCGTCGCCGGGCAGTCCGTCGTCGACGCGCTCGGTGCGGTAGCGGCGCACGAAACCGTCGCGCAGCAGATCGCGCTCGACGGCGGCGACCGTGCCGGCGAAGCGCGGATCGTCGGGCTCGACGAAGCCGGTTTCGGCGACGAGCAGCAGCGACGCGTCGAGCGCATCGCCGCCGTACTGCTGCACGAAGGTATTGCGCCCGCGATCGAATCCTCGCGCGAGGATCTGCGCGCGGATCTCGTCGCGCAGCGCGCGCCAACGGTCGGCCGGTCCTTCCAGCCCGAATTCCTTTGTCGCGCGGGCGGCGCGGTCGAAGGCGACCCAGCACATGATCTTCGAATGAGTGAAGTGACGCGCCGGGCCGCGCACTTCCCAGATGCCCCGGTCGGGCTCGCGCCACTTGCGCTCGAGCGTGGCGAGCAGCGCGAGCTGCAGCTTCCACGATTCGTCGTTCCAGCCCAGCCTCGAGCGGCGGCTCGCGTGCGCGACGTCCATCAGCTCGCCGTAGACGTCGAGCTGCAGCTGCCCGTGCGCGGCGTTGCCCACGCGTACCGGGCGGCTCCCGGCGTAGCCGGGCAGCCACGGCAGCTCGAACTCGGTGAGCCGGCGCTCGCCGCCCAGCCCGTACATGATCTGCATCTGCTCGGGGTCGCCGGCGGTCGCGCGCAGCATCCACTGGCGGAAGGCCTGCGCTTCGTCGAAGTAGCCCGAGTTCAGCAGCGCGTACAACGTCATCGTTGCGTCGCGGATCCAGCAGTAGCGGTAGTCCCAGTTGCGCGTGCCTCCGAGGTGCTCGGGAAGCGAAGTCGTCGGCGCGGCGACGAGACCGCCGGTGGGACGGTAGCTGAGCAGCTTCAGCGTGATCAGCGAGCGCAGCAGCGCCGATTTCCAGGCCTGCGGTGCATCGTCGGGAAGCGTGGAGCGATCGCACCAGGCGCGCCACCAGTCGACGGTCTGCGCGAGCAGGACGCGGCGGTCGTCGATGAACGACGCCGGGCGATGCGACGGGTGGTAGGCCAGCGTGAACGGCACCGACTCGCCTGCGGCGATGTCGAAGTCGGCGCGCGTGCGCATTGCCTCGTTCTTCAGCCCGGCGGGCGTGACGAGCTCGACCGCGTCGGGTCCGGCGATCGCGCGCAGCCCGTAGTCGCGCCGGCGCAGCCATGGCACCGTGCGTCCGTAGCCGAAGCGCAGCGTCAGCTCCATTGACACCTTCGGCCGGCCCGAGATGCCGCGCACGAGCCGCACCAGCTCGACCTTGCGGTCGTCGTCGCCGGGTGGCATGAAGTCGGTGACCGAGAAGGCGCCGCCGGCGCTCTCGAAGCAGGTCTCCAGGACCGCGGTACGCGGCAGGTAGCGCCGCTTCGTCTCGTAGACCTCGTCGGCCGGGCCGATGCGCCAGCGTCCCTGCCCGGCGCCGCCGAGCAGCGCGGCGAAGCAGGCCTCGGAATCGAAGCGCGGCAGGCATAGCCAGTCGATCGATCCGTCGCGCCCGACGAGCGCGACCGTGAGCAGGTTGCCGATCACGCCGTAGTCCTCGATCGGCTTGCTGGAAACGCTCGAGCAGCGCATGACGGCATCGTCGCGCGGACGACGCAAAGGGCACGCGCTTGCCCCTTCGCTTGCCGTGCGCTTGTGGCTTCGCAGGCCGGGGCAGCATAATCGCGCCTTCGTCGCGGCCGTTGCACGAGCCGCGTCGCCGGAGTGGCGGAACTGGTAGACGCGCCGGACTCAAAATCCGGTGCCCGCGAGGGCGTGCGGGTTCGACTCCCGCCTCCGGCACCATCGCCATGCGAAGCAGCGCGCGCCTGCGTGCGCCCTACGGGTATTCCATCCCCCGTATGCCCGGCGGACGCTTCATCCGCCGCCGGCGGGTCCGAGCAGCACCGCCGCCGGCAGGCCCGCGAGCACGTGCGCCGCCGACAGCGAGCCGATCGATGCGTGCACCGAGCGGCCGCCGAGCTGATCGACGAGCTCGCCGTCGGCGTCGATGCCTTCGAGCGACACCGCGGTGTCCGCCCATGCCGCGCCGGCCAAGGTCGGCGTGCGATGCGTTTTGAGCAGTTTCGGCAGCCCGCGCGCGACGACGGTGACCGCGACGGATTCGCCGTCGTGGCGTGCGTATGCGACGAGATGCTGCGCGTGCAGGCCGGTGACCTCGAGCGGAACGTAGGCGCCGTCGCGAAACAGCGCCGCACGCGCGCGGCGCAGCTGCAGCAGCCGCCAGGCGACGAACAGCTTGCAGAGGTCCGCGCAAGGGTCGCGCGCCAGCGAAGCGGCGACCTGCGTCAGGCCGTCGTCGGCGACGCGGCGCTCGAGCGCGTCGAGCAGCGCGGCGTGTCGCTCGAAGTCCACCGGGCGACGGTTGTCGGGATCGACGAGGCTGAAGTCGAAGCACTCGTTGCCCTGGTACAGGTCGGGAACACCGGGCACCGTGTGCTGGAGCACGAGCATCGCGAGGCTGTGCATCGCCCCGTGCCAAGCGAGGGTCGCGACCTGCGTGCGCAGGTCGTCGACGAAGACCTGCGATCCGAGGATGCCGCGGACGAAGCCGGTCAGCGCTTCCTCGTATCCCGTGTCGGGGTTGACCCAGCTCGTGTGCACCTTCGCTTCGCGTGCCGCCTTCAGCGCGAAGCGCTCGATGCGCTGCACGTATGCCTCGTGCGCATCCGGCGTGGCGTCGTCGAGGCGGAAGGTGCCGAGCAGCACCTGATAGAGCAGGTACTCGTCGTTCGGAGACGGCGCCGCCGAGCCGTGCACCGTGCGGCGCCTGCTGCGGTTCATCAGGCGCCAGCGTTGCAGCATCAGTCGCCACGCGGCCGGCATCCACGACAGCACGTCAATGCGCGCGCGCACGTCGGCCGAACGCTTGTTGTCGTGCGTGGACAGCGCGAGCATCGTGTGCGGCCAGTGCGCAGCGCGGTCGAGGTTCGCGGCATGGAACGCTTCGATCGAGTGGCCGAAGGCGTCGGGTTCGCTGCCGACGTCGTTGAGCGAAACCAGGCGGTTGAACCGGTACAGCGCGGTGTCTTCCACGCCCTTGGCCGCCACCGGCGACGTGAACTGCTGGAAGCGCCGGGCGAATCGAAGCGTGCGCTCGCGCAGCGCCGTCGGACTGCCGGGCGGTGCGCGGCCGAGCAGCGCGTCGCGCACGAAGCCGAAGACGGTCGGATCGGCCGCGCGGCTTCGCCGCACCGCCTGGGCGACGGCCCATTCGACGTAGCGCCGATCCTGTTTTGACGGGCGCTCGGTGATGTAGGTCCGGTAGACGGGCAATCGTGCCGCGACCTCCGCGAGAGCGCTGCGCAGCGTCTCGCCGCTGTAGTCGCGCGTGCGCCGGTCGGCCCGCGCGATGCGCAGCAGCTCGGCCGAGAGCACGCGCAGCTCCGAGGCGAGCGAATGGCGCATCACCAGCCGCTTGCTGTCGTGGGCGGTGTCCGCGAAGCTCGCCCGCTCGCCGGTGAACGAGCGCCAGATGCGATCGATGCGCGCCTTGGCGGCGCGGTCGACGAACAGTCCGTTGCAGAGCGCCGCGAAGCGGTAGCCGGTGGTTCCGTGGATCGGCCACCCGTGCGGCAGCCGCTCGTGACTCGCGACGATCTTCTCGATGGCGACGTACAGCGGTCGCGGGACGCCGCCGCCGTCCGACGGCGTCGCCATCGCCCTTTCCGTCCGCTTCGCGAATCCGCGTTGCAGGCGCTCGAAATAGGTGCCGGGGTCGTACAGGCCGTCGGGATGATCGATGCGCAGGCCGTCGATGCGGCTGCGCGCGGCGAGATCGAGCACGAGCGCGTGCGTCTCCTCGAATACCGATTCGTCCTCGACGCGCAGCCCGGCCAGCGCGTTGACGTCGAAGAAACGCCGGTAGTTGATCTCGTCGGACGCGACGCGCCAGTACGCGGGCCGCCAGACCTGCCGTTCGATCAGCGCGTGCAGCGCATTGCGGGCGCGTGCCGAGCGTTCGTTCAGCCGTCGCACCGCGTCGTCGATCGCAGCGCGCACCGGGTCATGCGCATGCACCAGCGCGGCGAGTCGCCGCGCGCACGCGGCGCTCGCCTGCGCGCGAAGGCCGTCGGCCGGTGCCTGGCGCGAAGGCAGCCGCTCGAAGCCTTCGACGACGGCGCGAAAGGCCTGGCGCAATGCCGGATCGGCCCTGCCGTGGACGAGACCTCGATCGGCGATGCGCAGCACCGTCGCCGCGGTCAGCGGATCGATCGGCAGGCGGTGCTCGTGATAGTCGAGGACGAAGCGTCCGTGCCCGGCGTCGAAGCGCAGCACGAGCTCGCCGCGCTCGAGCACGTCGCCGTAGTGGTCGCCGAGCAGCGGCACCAGCACCTTGCCGACCAGGTCGCCGATGGCCGCATGCCAGTCGATGTCGAAGGCGCGCGCATGCACGGAGGCTTCGCCGTGCTCGAGCACGTCCATCCACCACCCATTGTCGGCGCACAGCACGCCCATGTGGTTCGGGACGACGTCGCACAGCAGTCCCATCGCGCGTTCGCGCAGTGCCTGCGAAAGCGCGTCGAAGCCGGCCGAGCCTCCGAGCTCCTCGCTGATGCGCCGATGG
>DATGRE010000195.1:0-3507 GCA_035303885.1 Zeimonas sp.
GACGCCGCCCGGGTACAGCGCCGGGAAGCGCGCCTGCGCCCAGCGCACCATCTGCACCGCCGGGCTGTTCAGCAGCGCCTTGGCCGCCGGCAGCGTCCACAGCACCTCGTCCATCACGTCGTTCGGCCGGTACGGGCGATCCGCGATGCCGTCGCCGTCGAGATCGAAGGCAGGGTTGCCGCTCCAGTAGTTGCCGCGCCCGCCCTCGGCCCAGTCGATGTAGCGGGTGCCGACGTACTTCACCTGCGTGCGGTTGGCGACGAAGGCGTTGCCGGTCATCGTGTTGTCGGCCGATCCGCCGGTGAAGTGGATGCCGATCGGGCAGCCCTCGAACCAGTTCTCGCGCAGCTCGTTGCGCGTGGCGTTGTAGACGAACGCGCATTTCTCGCGACCGTTGCGCACGACGTTGCCGACGACCTTCGACAGGTTCGTCGAGTGCAGCAGCAACCCGTGGTCGCGATCGTCGACCGAGACGTTGTCGCGGATCTCGAGCCGGTCGGAATACATGATCGCCCAGCCGACGTGGTTGCCGTGCGAGCGGTTGCCGACGATGCGGCTGTCGTGCGTGTACATGTAGTGGATCGCGAAGCGCAATCCGGAAAACGTGTTGTCGGCGAAGGTGTTGTCGCGGCTCGTCTTCACGAAGATTCCGTCGCGCCCGTTGCGGATCGTGTTGCCGATCACCTTCGCGCCGGGCGCGTTCCAGATCGACACGCCGTTGCCCGCCTCCGACAGCCGCAGGTCGGAGCGCCCGACGATCTCGTTGCGCTCGACCGCCGAGTCGGCCGCGCCGTGCAGGTAGACGCCGAACAGGTTGCCGACGAGGCGGTTGCCGCGCACCCGCGCGCGGCGCGCCTCGCGCGTGACGAGCACCGCCGAGTCCATCGCCGGCAGGTCGCGCCCGGATCCGGTGATCTCCAGGCCCTCGATGCGCACGTCGTCGCCCGCGACCGTCACGACGCTGCCGCGCCCCGTGCCGACGAGCACGGCGCCGGGCTCGCCGACGAGCGCGAGCGTCCGGTCGATGCGCACCGGCCCGGCGTGCCGCCCGGCGGCGAGCCGGATCGTGTCGCCGGGCTGCGCCGAGTCGACGACCGGCTGCAGCGGCTGGCCGGGCTCGACGCGATGCTCGGCGTGCCGGGCGGCGCGCTCGCCGGCGGGCGCCGCGTGCGCCGCGCCGTGCCCGCCGGCGGGCGCCGCAAGCGCGGCGCCGATGCAGGCGAGGAACACCCCCGCGCAGGCGAACGCCCGCCGCGCGAGGGCGGCTGGGACAGGCGTGCTGCTGCTTCGATCCACGGCTGCTAGGCGCGCTCCACCATCATCCGCCCCTTCATCTCCATGTGCAGCGCATGGCAGAACCATTGGCAGTAATACCAGTACACGCCCGGGCGGTCGGCGAGGAAGGTCACGGACGCGGTCGCCTGCGGTCCGACCTCCATCGCGATCCCGTAGTTGCAGATCGTGAAGCCGTGGGTGAGATCCTCGATCTGGTCGCGGTTCGTCACGTAGACGGTGACCTCGTCGCCCTGCTTCACCTTGAACTCGGTGAGACTGAACACGGGCGCCGTCGTGAACATGTAGACGCGCACCTTGTTGCCGTCGCGGATCACGTTCGCCGCTTCCTCGAGCACGACGTTGTCGGCCTTCGCCTGCGCGACGGCGTCGGCGAACATCGGGTCGTCGCGGCGCCAGACGTGCACCGGGTTGACCTTCGAGCGATGGATGATCGTCGCGTCGTGCGGCTCGGCGAAGCTCGGACCGTCGTGCACGATCACCATCTCGTCGCCCGAGATGTCGATCAGCTGGTCGTTCTCCGGCTTCAGCGGCCCCACGTTCAGGAAGCGGTCCTTCGAGAACTTGTTCAGCGACAGCAGCCACTTGCCGTCGGCTTCCTTGGTCTGCCCCATCGACGTGTGGTTGTGCCCCGGCTGGTAGTGCACGTCGAGCTTCTGGATGATCGGGTCGACGTCCTTGCCGGCGAACTGCTCGACGGCCTTCTGGATGTTCCACTTGCAGATCTGGCTGTCGATGAACAGCGTCGTGTACGCGTTGCCGCGCCCGTCGAACGCAGTGTGCAACGGGCCGAGGCCGAGCTCGGGCTCGGCGACGACGCAGTCGCGCGGTTCGATCTTGTCGTCGAACAGATCGTCGAACTTGCGCACGTCGAACACGCTCACCGTCGGCGACAGCTTCCCGTTGGCGACGACGTGGATGCCGTCGGGCGCGGTGTTGATTCCGTGCGGACTGTTCGGAATCGGGATGTAGCGCGTGAACGGAGAACCGTGCCTGCCGTCGAGGACCGGCACGCCGCCGATCATCTTCGCCTCGCCGCTCTGCACCGCCGCCTCGATGCGCTTGAGGTTGAAGACGGTGATCCAGTCCTGCTCGGCCGCCGTCATCTCGCCGAGCGTGAGGCCTTCCTCGGAGTTGTAGCAGGTCGCGAATGCGTACTTGCCCTGGTAGTCGGCGTCGACGTTGTCAAGGTTGCCGTCGACGAGCACCTGCCAGGCGACCTTCATCGTGTCGCCGTCGACCGCGGTGAACACGCACTGGTATTTCTTGTGGTCCTCGACGTCGGTGCCGTCGTTCGGGATCGGCACGCGATATTCGCCGTTGCAGAACACATAGCCGGTCTTCGGGTATTTCTGCACGCGCAGCCCGTGCACGGTCTGCTGGTTCGGCAGCTCGATGATCTTGTCGCACTTCATCACGTCGCAGCGCACCCGCGCCACGCGCGTGTTCGCCTTGTCGTTCATGAAGATGTAACGTCCGTCGTAGGTGCCGTCGGTGAACGACATGTGCGGGTGGTGCAGGTCGCCGTTCACATAGGTGCCGCCGCGGCTCTCCAGATACTTGCGCGTCTCGGGCGTGAGGCCTTCGGTGAGCACCTTCAGGCTCTCGTTCGTCTGCCCCCAGCCGGTCGCGCTGCAGCGGTTGAACACCGGAACGCGCATCAGCTCGCGCATCGACGGCAGCCCCATGATGCGCAGCTCGCCGGTCTGGCCACTGGAGAAGAACACGTAGTACTCGTCGAGCTCGCCGGGACCGACGTGCGACTTCGCGAGCGCGGCCTGCGCACCCGTGGCGCCACGAGCCGGCGCGGGCTGGGCAACGGCCGACGGCACGATCGCCGCCTCTTCGCGTCCGCACGCGCCGAGCACGGTGCCGAGACCGGCCGCGGCCACCGCCTTTGCGCCACCTCCCAGCACCGCCCTTCGGTTGGGGTCGATGACATTGCGTTTCGGGTCGTCGTCTTTCATGGGCTCGAACTCCTGGTGAACCGCGCGTGTAGCGCGCAATGCGGGAACGATCGCCGCTGCCCGATGGCCGCAACCGGCAGACCGTTCATGTCGAATCCTTCACGCGACGATGCACCGTCACCGGCATTTCCGCCGCGGCCGAAGCGGCAGGGTGCGACATCGCCTCGCGCTTCTCGCGCTTGACCCGCCGCTGGATGCGCACCGGGCACTTGTAGTCGTGGTGGTACAGCACCTGGCAGTGCAGGCA
>DATGRE010000196.1:0-11348 GCA_035303885.1 Zeimonas sp.
CATCGATCTCGATGCCGTCTGGACATTCCTGCGCATCGACGACGTCTCCGACCAGGCGGAGCAGATGCCGGGGCCGCTGTTCGCCGCGCTGGTGCTCACGTCGTTGCTGCCGCATTTCCCGTACCTGAACCGGATCGACGATGCGGTCAAGCGCTGGTTCCAGCGCATGGGGAACATCCCCTTCGAGGTGCGCGAGCTCTCCGGGCGCATCGCGGCGGCACCGCTCGTCCTGTACCCGGAGGCCGTCGAACGCCTGCGACCCACGCTGTCGGAGCTGCAGGTCGACGAGCGCTGGCTGCTCGCGCCGCCTTCGTCGCTCACCCATCGCTGGGCGCGCACCGCGGCGCTCTATGCGTCGATCCGGCCATGGCCGCAGTCGCCGGGCTATGCGCGCTACGTCGAGGAACAGAAGCCGCGATTCGAATCGCTGCGCGAACGCGTGGACGCGATGGCGGGGCTCGACGAGAAGACGCTGCGCGCGGCCGACACCGATCCGCGTTTCCTCGCCGGCCAGCCGCTGCGCAAGCGGCTGCCGAAGGACCTCGACGATCTCGAGCAGGGCCTGTGCGATTTCATCGCCGGGGGCGTCCTGCAGGTCGAACTCAGCCCGCGCCAGCGTCATGCGGCGCTCGAGCGGCTGGGATTTCCCGGTATCGGCCGCTCGCGCCCCGTGCTCAGCGTGCACGAGGTGTTCCTCGTCTCCGGGCTGATCTTCTTCGGCATGCTGCTGATCACGCTGATCGCGAGACGATTCGTCTCGCCGGTTCCGCTGGCGCCGAACCTGCGCGTGCTCGTCATGGTGCCGATGATTTATGCGATCGCGATCGTGCTCGCGATCTATCCGAAGGCGGTCTGGACCTTCGCCGACATCCGGCGCGTCGGCTACCGGCCGGTGGCCGGCTACTGCGCGTCGGGCGCGCTCGCCGCCGCGGCAGCCTTCGTCGTCTCCCTGCTGTTCCGCTACGTCTTCGACCATCCGGGCAACCTGATCGAGGCGCTCGGCTCACCCGGGCGTTTCCGCACGGTGTTCGCGGTGACGATAGAGCGCTGGCCGTGGCTGCTGATGGTGTTCTTCGCCACCGTGGCGATCGCATGGGCCGCCGACGACTACGTCGACGATCCGTCGAAGGCTCCGCGCTGGCTGCGACGCGCCGAAGCGGCCGGGCTGGCGCTGGCGTTTGCGCTGCTGCAATGGATGATCGTCGAGCTGCTGATCGCGATCGGCGCCGCGCCGGCGCGGATGCTCGACCGACTGCCCACGATGGTGGCGACGTCGCTGCTCATCGGCGCGACGATCGGCTGGTTCGTTCCCCATCTGTACCGCGCGAAAGTCGCACCGCGCCCGGCCGCCGCGCAGACCGCGACGGTGCAGGCCGCCGTCTGAAGAGGAGACGATCATGGGCACCCCGGTCTTCCAGCGCCTCTCGATCGATCAATTCTCGCTGCTGCTCGAACGCTTTCCGTTCACCCGGCGGATCAACGCGGTGCACATGCATCACACCTGGCGGCCGCGGCGCCGCGATTTCCGCGGCCACGACACGATCCTCGGCATGTGGCGATACCACACGATGGAACAGGGCTGGCGCGACATCGCGCAGCATCTGACGATCGACCCCGAAGGTTACGTCTGGCTCGGCCGCAACTGGAATCTGCCGCCGGTGAGCGCAGCCGGCCACAACGGCAACGCCCGCTTCGGGCCGTTCATGTTCGAGATGATCGGCGATTTCGATCGCGGCTGCGATCCGTTCGACGGACCCCAGCGCGAAAGCGCGCTCGAGGTCGTCGCGCAGGTGCAGGCGAAATTCGGCCTGCCGGCGGACTCGCTCGTCTTCCACAACGCGATGGCGCCGAAGTCTTGTCCGGGCAGCGCGCTCGACCTGGCGCAGATCCGTGCCGAGGTCGAACGGCGCCTCGCGACGCGAAGCGGAACCGTCCAGGCGGAACGCGCGGCCGTCGTCGAGCCCTTCCCCGACGAATCCGATCTCGTCGTGCGCGAGGCCGTCGAGATCCTCAATCGCCCGCCGAGCGCCCCGCCCGAGCCCGGCGACGCCGAGCTCGCACACGGCGAGGACGAAGCGCCGATGACCGAAACCGTGTCGCCGGCACCGGCCCCGCCCGTCCGCGGTGCCGCACCCGCCGGCCCGCGCGCGGCGCGGATCGACCCAGCACTGCTCGCATCGATGCGTCCGCACCTGGTCAACCTGCGCATGGGACGCCTGTCCGAGCGCGGCGAGCTGGCGACGACGGCAGCCGACGTCGACGCGATCTTCGAGCAGGCGCTGCCGCGTGCGCTGGAGGCGGCGAAGGCACAGGGACGCCCGCTCCGGCTGCTGTTCTACGCACACGGCGGACTCGTCTCGGAATCGAGCGGACTGCGGATCGCCGCCAAGCACATCGACTGGTGGAAGCGCAACGACGTCTATCCGATCTACTTCGTCTGGGAAACGGGTCTCTTCGAGACGATCGGACAGCTGCTCACGCGCACCCAGCAGGGCATGGCGCGCGCGATTCCCCGCGATCTCTGGGACCACACGCTCGATCCGCTGATCGAGGTCGGTGCACGCGCGCTGCAGGGTGGGCGCATCTGGGCCGGGATGAAGGCGAGCGCCGAAAAGGCGGTCGCCGAACCGGGGTCCGCCGACCCGCTCGGCGGCGGCGCTCGCTACGTGGCGAAGGCGCTCAGGACGTTTTGCGACGCCCACCGCGGCGACGTCGAGCTGCACGCGGTAGGGCACAGCGCCGGATCGATCTTCCACTCGCATTTCCTCGCCTGCGCGCACGAGCTCGGCGTTCCGACGTTCGAGTCGGCGCACTTCCTCGCGCCTGCGGTACGCATCGACACGTTCCTTCAACGGCTCGGCGATCGCATCGGCGCCGGCAAGGCGGTGCGGCACGTCACGCTGTTCACGATGCAGCGCGACTACGAGCGCGACGACGACTGCGCGGGCATCTACCACAAGTCGCTGCTGTATCTGGTGTCGAACGCGCTCGAGAACGAACGCGGCGCGCCGCTACTCGGCCTGGAGGAGAGCCTGCGCGCCGATCCCCGGATGAAGCGCCTGTTCGCGCTGGGCGACACGCCTTCGCCGCACGGCGCCGTGGTCTGGTCGGTGAGCGCCACCGACGCGGGCGCTTCCGCGAGCACGGCACGCGCGCACGCCGCCTTCGACGACGACGTGCCGACGATGAACAGCGTCGCGCGCCGGGTCCTCGGTCGCGCCGATGTGGAGGCGATCGTCGATTACGCCACCGCCCCGGATCTCGACCGTGCGCCGCGGTCGTGGCTCGACGAAGTCGACTGGCCCTTCGGCGCGTCGTACGAATGGATCCCGCCGGACGTGCCGGCATCCGTTCCGTCGATCGACCTGCTGCAGGCCGTGGCGCCGGACGGTCTCGGTAGCGCGGATGCGCCCGCCGGGACGCCCGCCGGCCCTTTGGTCGAGCCGCTTCCTCCGATCGTGCCGATCGCGCCCGATGCGCCGATGCCGACGCCGGCCTCGCTCGGAATCCCCCCGGTGGCGATCCGCCGGGAAAGACGCCAGGCGCTGTGCGTCGGAATCGACCGCTATCCCGATCCGAAGCATCGCCTCGCCGGCTGCGTGGCCGACGCGCGAACGTGGTCCGAAGTGCTGTCGAGGCTCGGCTTCGAGACGAAGACGCTCACCGACGGCGACGCGACCCGGGACGCGATCGAACGCGAGCTCGAACGCCTGGTGGCGAACAGCCGTGCCGGCGACGTCCTCGTCTTCCAGTACTCGGGGCATGGGACCCATCTTCCCGATCTCGACGCCGATGAGGACGACCGCGAAGACGAAGCGCTTTGCCCGGTCGACTTCGCGACCGGCGCGCTGTACATCGACGACGACATCGCCCGGGTGCTGCGCGCGCTCCCCGAAGGCGTGAACCTGAGCCTCTTCATGGACTGCTGCCACTCCGGCACCAACAGCCGCTTCGCGATCGGCGCGCCCGCAACCGGCCGCCGCGCAATCGGATCCGACGAGCGCAAGCGCTTCGTCGTCCCGACCGTCGAGCTGATCGATGCGCATCGACGCTTTCGACGGCAGTCGCGTTTCGCGATGCGCGCGGCGGCGCCCGGCGGCAGCGGCGGACGCAGCCGCATGCGCGACGTGAAATTCGCCGCCTGCCTGGACAGCGAGGTCGCATGGGAGAGCGGCGGACACGGCGAGTTCACGCTGCGCGCGACACGAGTGCTGGCGAACGGCGTCGATGCGATGACGAACGAGCAATTCGTGCGGCGCGTGACCGATGCCTTCGGCACGAATCCGCGCCAGCATCCGATGCTCGACTGCGCCGACGACGCCCTCGCACTCGGTTTCCTGCAGCCGCTGCGCGCCCCGTCCGAGGCGGGCGAGACGGTCGCGGCGATCGCATCGCTGCCGGCGGGCGTGGCGATGCCGCACAGCGCACGGCCGAACGGCCCGTCCGACGACGCCCTCCTGCTGCAGTCGACGCTGTCGGCGCTGCAGAAGCTCGTCACGCAGCTCTCGGCGCGCTGAGCCAGGCATGGCGGCTCGTCCCGTGGTCGACCCCGCCGCCGCGGCCGACGCCGCGGAGACGACGGAGGCCGTCGCAGCGGCCGCGCAAAGCCGCGGCGAAGGGCCGGCGCACAAGCGCCCGGCGCCTGCCGCCGCTTCTGCGCCGCTCGACACGACGGCCTTCTCGATCGCGCCGGCGATCGACCGCGTGCCGGTGGCGCCGTATCAGCGCCGGAGAAGCGACCCGTTGTACCGGCCGTTGCGCATCTACACCATCGATCCGTCGGCGTCGCGGCTCGACGGTGCGGTCGCGACGATCGACGTCCCATGGGAGCCGCTGCGGCCCGGCCCGGCCGGCAGGCTCTTCGTCGTCGACAATCGCGATCTCGCGCTCGGCATTCCGTACCGCTGCGCCGACCTGGACGATCCACACGTGCTGCTCGCCGACGGCTACGCTCCTTCGCCGTCGGATCCGCGCTTCCACCAGCAGATGGTCTATGCGGTCTGCTGCAACGTGTACGCGGCATTCCGCAAGGCGCTCGGACGCAACCCGGAGTGGGGCTTCGGAGATCCCGCGTCGCCGGAACCGGCGCGGCTCGTGCTGCGCCCGCACGGCGGCGACGAGCGCAACGCCTGGTACGAGAACCGCGGCACCGACGGCGCACTGTGCTTCGGCTACTACGCGGCCGACGATGCGCCGACCGACCGCACGCTGCCGCGCGGCATGGTCTTCACCTGCCTGTCGCACGACGTCGTCGCGCACGAGGTCACGCATGCGCTGCTGGACGGACTGCGTCCGAAGCTGGCGGAGCCGAGCGGCGCGGACGTCGTCGCCTTCCACGAGGCCTTCGCCGACCTGGTCGCACTGTTCCAGCGCTTCAGCTATCGGCAGGTCGTCGTGCAGGCGATCCGGCGCTGCCGGGGCGAGCTCGCACGGCGATCGTTGCTGAACGGCCTGGCCCAGCAGTTCGGCCACACGACGCGGCAGAACGGACCGATGCGCAACGCGGTCGACGACGATCCGGATCATCCGCTGCTGTACGACGAGGACCTGGAGGCCCACCGCCTCGGTGCGGTGCTGATGAGCGCGGTGTTCGAGGCCTTCGTCACTGTGTACCGGCGCAAGACCGAACGCTATCTGCGGCTGGCCACCGACGGCAGCGGCGTGCTCTCGACCGGCGAGCTCGCACACGATCTGCAGCAGCTGCTCGCCGACGAAGCCAGCAAGCTCGCCGGCCAGTTCCTCGGCATCTGCATCCGCGCGATCGACTACTGCCCGCCCGTCGGCCTCACCTTCGGCGACTACCTGCGCGCGCTCGTCACGGCCGATCACGATCTCGTTCCGGACGATCCATGGGACTACCGCGGTGCACTCGTCGATGCCTTCCGTCGCCGCCGGATCTATCCCGATTCCGTGCCGAGCCTCTCCGAGGACGCACTGCTGTGGCATCCGCCGCGCATCGACCTGCCGCCCGTGACGGCGCTCGCCTTCGACGAGCGCCGTTTCCGCTGCGGCCCCGCCGACGTCGCCGACGTGCGCGAGCGGCGACGACAGGCCGAGTCGCTCGGGCACTTCGTCACCCGATCCGCGCATCTCGCCGAGTTCGGGCTCGTCGCCGACGGCGATCCCCGGCTGGGCGGCGATCGCGTCGATCCGCCACGCGTCGAATCGATCCGGACCGCGCGGCGCATCGGGCCGGACGGCCAGATCGCCTTCGATCTCGTCGCCGAGATCACGCAGCTCCGGCACGTGCGCGCGGGACCCGACGGACCGGCGTTCTCGTATCACGGCGGCTGCACGATCCTGCTCGGTCCCGATGCCGGCGTGCGCTACGTCGTGCTGAAGAGCGTGGCCGGCCGCGGGCGACTGCAAAAGCGTCGCAGCTACCTCGAGAGCCGTGCGGCCGAGCGCTACTGGTCGATCGCCGAAGGGACATACCGGCGTCGCGAGCCGTATTTCCGGCTGCTGCACCAGGCATGACCCGCGATGGGACCCGTGCGCGACCGACGCCGGATCCCGACGCCCCGCACGCGAACGAGGCTCACAACAGCCATTCGATCGGCAGCAGCGACAGCAGCTGCGTGCCGAGGCGCCGCGTGAGGCTCGCGTACGGTTCGTCGTCGTGCACGATCGGGTCTCCGTTCATCCACTCGATCCAGCGCAGCTCGCCCGAGTCGTTCCGCCGCACCTCGTAGGCGTGCCGGGACACGCGCTCGTCGAAGACGCCCGCGATGCGATCGGCGAGCATCGCGCTGTCGATGATCACGCCCATCTCCGTGTTCAGCCGCGCCGAGCGCGGATCGAAATTGAACGAACCGACGAAGACCCGCGCACGATCGACGGAGAAGGTCTTCGCGTGCAGGCTCGACGCCGAGCTGCCCATCACGCCCGACCCCGCCACGGCGTCCGGCGCGACCGCGCCCTTCATCTCGAACAGCTCGACGCCGGCGGCCAGCAGCGTTTCGCGCCGCTTCGCATAGCCCGCATGCACGGCGGCGACGTCGGTCGCCTCGAGCGAGTTGGTCAACACGCGCACACGCACGCCACGCCCGGCCATCCGCGTCAGCGCTTCGGTGCCCAGGCGCCCGGGGACGAAGTACGGCGAGACGAGCTCGAACTCGTGCTGCGGACGTCCGAGCAGCGCCTCGAGCCGGCTCGGCAGCATCGCATGGGCCTCGGCGAAACCGAGTCCCTTGGCCGGATCGTCGCTGACGAGCTGCGCGCCCGCCCACTCGAACGCCAGCGTTCCGGCCAGCAGCTCGCGCACGAAGGGCTGGCGTCCGACCGCGCGCAGGTACTCGACGGCGAGCGGATCGCGCCGGGCGCTCGCAACGCGCGCCGCCAGCTCGTCGGCTTCCGACGCGTCGACGCGGCCGACGATGCGCTCGACGGGCCAAGCGGAGGCGCTCGCCCAGTAGCGGTCGAAATCGTTCGACACCTCGTCGACGACCGAGCCGACGGCCATCACGTCGAGGTCGACGAACAGCAGGTCCTGTCCGGCCCCGAAATACTCGTCGCCGACGTTGCGCCCGCCGACGATCGTGACCTGGTTGTCGGCCGTGAACGACTTGTTGTGCATGCGCCGATTCAGGCGCGCGAAATCGGTGAGATAGCCGAGCCAGCGCCAGCGCCGGCTCGGGAACGGATTGAACAGCCGAACCTCGACGTTGGGATGGCGGTCGAACGCGGCGAGCAGCCGATCGAGGCCCGCGGTGTTGAGGTCGTCGAGCAGCAGCCGCACGCGCACGCCGCGTTCGGCGGCTTGCAGCAGGGCGTCGAACAGCAGCATCCCGGACAGGTCGGCGTGCCAGATGTAGTACTGGACGTCGAGCGTGCGCTCGGCCGCGGCCGCGAGCAGCGCGCGCGCGGCGAAGGCATCGCGGCCGTCGCCGAGCGCGACCACACCGGTCAGCTGCGGATGCGCCGCCACCTGCGGTGCCACCGCGCGACCCAGCCGGGTGTCGGCCGTGTCGCGCTGCACGAAGGAGACCGTTCGCCCCTCCGGGAACGGAAACGGGGCGCAGGCGGCGAGGAGCAGCGCCGCCGCGACCGCCAGCAGCACCGCCTTCACCGCACCGCCTTCACATCCGGGACGGCAGGAAGGTCGCGATCGCCGGGAACGCGACCAGCACGACCAGCCGCACGATGTCGGTGACGACGAAGGGCGCCACGCCGAGAAAGATCGTCGAGAGCTTCACGTCGCGCACGACGCTCTTGATGACGAACACGTTCATGCCCACCGGCGGATGGATGAGCCCGAGCTCGACGGTGACGACGACGATGACGCCGAACCAGATCGGATCGAAGCCGAGCTGCATGATCAGCGGAAACACGATGGGCACCGTCAGGATGATCATCGCCATCGCGTCCATGATGCAACCGAGCAGCAGGTACATCAGCAGGATCAACGCGAGCACGCCGTACGGGCCGAGCCCGAGCCCGGTGAGCCACGAGGTGAGCGCCTGGGGCGTCTGCGTGATCGTCATGAAGTAGCCGAACAGCAGCGCGCCGATCAGGATCGTGAACACGGCGGCCGTGGTGCGCAGCGACTCGATCAGGCATTGCATCGTCTGCGCGCGCGAGAGCTTGCCGCGCAGCACGCCGATGAGGTAGGCGCCCGCCGCTCCCATTCCGCCCGCCTCGGTGGCGGTGAACAGACCGCCGTACAGCCCGCCGATGATGAAGAGGAACAGCAGCGCCACCGCCCAGATGTCGCGCAGCGACGCGAGCCGTTCGCGCACCGTATGCCGCTCGCCGGCGGGCAGGAAGCCGGGACGCACGATGCCGATCAGGTTGATCGTGAAGACGTACATCGACACCGCGAGGATCCCCGGCAGGATGCCGGCGATGAACAGTCTGCCGATGTCCTGCTCGGTGATCAGCCCGTAGACGGCGAGCACCGTCGACGGCGGAATCATGATGCCCAGCGACCCGCCGGCGGCGATCACCCCCGTGGAGAAGCTCTGCGGATATCCGTAGCGCCGCATCTCCGGATAGGCCACCGACGAGAAGGTGGCGGCCGTCGCCACCGACGAGCCGCAGATCGCCGCGAAGCCGCCGCAGGCGGCGATCGTCGCGATGCCCAGCCCGCCCTTGAAGTGCCCGACGAACGCGTTCGACGCACGGAACAGCTCGCGGCTCATGCCCGAAGCGGACGCGAATGCGCCCATCAGCAGGAACAGCGGAATCACCGCGAACTGCACGTCGGCGACCGTGCGGATCGGCGACTGCGCGAGCAGGCTCATCGCCGAGGACCAGTCCTGGTTCAGATAGCCGAAGCCGACGATGCCGACCAGCCCCATCGCGATGCCCACGGGCACGCGCAGCAGCATCAGCACGAAGAGGACGACGAAACCGACGACGGCGACGACGTGCTCGTTCATCGGCTCATTCCGAGGACGTCGACACGCGCGCCTCGGCGTCGAGCTCGTCCGGGTGCAGCAGCAGGCGGTACAGCCGAACCAGGAGCAACGCCACGGCGGCGGCCAGGCCGAGCCAGGCGAGCGCGTAGTAGATCCAGACGGGCTGGCGCAGATCGAACGTGAGCACGTTCTCGGCGCGCGTGTCGACGACCTTCGTCGCCATCATCACCATGAAGGCGGCCATCGCGAACAGCGTCAGCCCCGTGGCGAAGACGTCGAGGGCGCGCCGGACTGCCGGACCGACGGCCCCCCAGACGAGGTCGACGGTGATGTGCTCGCCGCGATAGCCCGTGCCCGCCATGCCCCAGAAGATCAGGATGGCGAGCAGCAGCCGGCTGAAATCGTAGGTGTCGGGGATCTGCCAGACGAACAGGTAGCGCAGGAGGACCGAAACGAAGGTGAGCGCCGTCACGACGGCGAGAAACGATGCCGCCGTGACTTCGATCCAGCGAATGAAGCGGTCGAGGCTCCGGCGCGGCCCGACGGCGCCGTCGATCACTTCGCGGCTGCGCCGTGCTTCTCGAGCGCCGCTTCGAGCTCCCGCATCACCGTATCCGGGTTCGCCCCGACCTTGCGCACGTTGTCGGCCCAGGTCTTGTGCAGCGGCTCCGCGGCCTTCTTCCACGCCGCGACCTGCTCGGACGAGAGCTCGTAGACCTCGTGCCCTTCCTCGGCGGCCAGCTTGGCGATGCCGTCGTGCTCGAAATCGGCCCACGGCGAGGCGCTGCGCACCGCCCATTCGTTCGTGCAGTGGTCATCGATGACCTTCTTCTGCGCGGCGGACATGCGGTTGTACTTCGACTTGTTGAAGACCATGGCGAAGGTGGTCGCGTACAGCGGCGCGTTCATGTGGTACTTCGTGACCCTGTCGATGCCGAACAGGATCACCGAACCCCACGGGAAGGTGACGGCGTCGGCGACGCCCTTCTCGATGACGTCGCGCACCTCGGGCGCGGAAGCCTGCACGTTGGTGCCGCCGAGCATCGTCACGAAGGTCGCCATCGTCGCGTGCGCCGGGCGGATCTTCATGCCCGAGACGTCCTCCGGGACCATGATCTTCTTCGTGCGCGAGTGGAAGCTGCCCGGGTCGTGCAGGAACGCGAAGCAGAACTTCACGTCGCGCATCTCGCGCTCGGCGTACTTGCGGTACCACTCGTCGAAGGCGCGCGTGCCGCCCTTCGCGTTCGATACCAGGAACGGCAGCTCGCCGGCGCCGATGATCGGAAAGCGTCCCGGCTGGTAGCCCGGGTTCACGTAGGTCATGTCGGCGATGCCGTCGCGCGCCATGTCGTAATGATCGCCTGCCTGGCCCAGTTGCTGGGCGGGATAGAGCGTGACGGTGATCGTGCCGCCGGACGCCTCGGCGATGGACTCGGCCCATTGCTCCATGCCATGCACCTGGATGGGATGGGTCGGCGGGACCCAGTGGGCCAGGCGAAGCTCGACGGGGCTGTCCGCATTGGCGGCGCTGGCACCGATCGCGAGGGCGCAGGCGCCGGCAAGCGCCATGGACGTGAAGTTGCGAAGCATCATGATCCTCCCGATGCAGTTTTCCTCCTGCCTCCCCGATCTCGACCCGCAAGGGCATCGTGGAGGCGAGGTTCGAACCTGGGTTCGAACCCGAATCGTCGGCAACAGGTTTGTGGTCAAACTGTACTGTTGCATAACCATTCCATCTGAATGCATGTTGAAGCGGCGCGCAAGCCCCCTTTCGCCGGAATCGGCACGGGGGGAGTTAGCGTGCGTCAAAACGATGTGGATGGAGGCTTCGGTTTGGGCGGCGACCAGACGGGCGACGAGAGAACGGAAGGGCCGCCGAGGCGGATCACGGAGTTCGACCCGGGCATACTCGACAGCTACATAGCCTATCATCTGCGCCTGGCGCAAAATGCCTCATTCCGGGCCTTCCAGCGCAAGACCGGCCAGCAC